>CANIEC010000171.1 GCA_947466085.1 Rhodospirillales bacterium | reverse complement strand
CCGGCGGCGATGCGGTGCAGATCTTCGCCAAGCTGAAGCAGGGGATCGAGGGACCGCTCAAGGGCATGTCCACCGCCTTCGGTGCCTCGCTGTTCGGCCTCTCCGGCTCGCTCGTGCTGGGCTTCCTCGAACTGCAAGCGAGCCAGGCCCAGGGCCGCTTCCACACCGAGCTCGAGGAATGGCTGGCGGGCGCCACGCGACTCTCGAGCGGCACCCTGCAGACGGAAGGCGAACAGGGCGTCTCGGCCTATGTCGAGGCCCTGCTGGAGCGTACCGCCGACGGTCTCGACGATCTCACGCGCACGCTCCGGCGCAGCGAAGAGGGCCGCGAGCAGGTGGCCGCGGCCAACGCCGCGCTGGTCGAGCGCCTGTCGGCGCTGACCGAGAGCATGCGCTCGCAACAGGCGCTGCTGGCGCGCCTCGCCGAGCAGTCGATCGAACTGCGCGGCGCCGTCGGGCGCCTGACCGAGCGCAAGCCGGAGGCCGACAGCGAGGCCTTGCTGGCGCATCAGCGCAACCTCGAAGCGGGCCTTGCCCGCCTGATCGACGAAAGCGTGCGCAGCCGCACCGCGCTGGCCGACGAGCTGCGCGGCGAGTTCCGCCTGCTCGCCCGCACCATCGCCACGACGCGCAACGCGACGCCGGGCGACGACTAACCGCCATGGCAGCCGCATCCCGCCGTCGAGGAGGAGGAAGCGCCGACTACACATGGCCGGGCTACGTCGACGCGCTGACGACCCTGCTGATGGTGCTGATTTTCCTGCTGTCGCTGTTCAGCGTCGCGCAGTTCACCCTGACCGACACGCTCAGTTCCCGCGACAGTGCGATCGACGCCCTGAACAAGCAGCTCGGCAGCCTGGCCAGCGTTCTGTCGCTCGAAAAGGCGGCGAACGACGGACTGAAACAGGATCTCGAGAAGCTCACCCTGCAGCTTCGCGACAACCAGGCCGAGCGCGACCGCCTGGGCGCCGATCTGGCGGCCCAGCGCAGCGCCGCCGATGCGCTGAGAAGCGAGCGCGATCGTCTCACCGCCGATCTCTCCAGCCAGCGCAGCGCGTCGGACACCCTGAAGATCGAACGCGACCAGCTCACCGAACGCCTGACCTCGATGATGGCGGAGCGAGACCGGCTCGCGGCCTCGCTCGAAGCCGCCAACAAGGAGGCCCTGTCCACCGCCTCGAAGGCCGGTGATCTCCAGAAGGAGATCGAGCGCCAGCGTCTGGAGCTCACGCGTCTCGCCGCCTCGCTGGCAGCCGCCAACCAGGACAAGGGCAAACTGTTCGGCGATCTGACGGAGGAGCAGAAGCTCAGCGCCGAGCAGAAGGCCGCCGTCGTGCGGCTCACCGCCGAGCTGGCGGCTCTCAAGAACGAGCTGGCCCGCCTCGGCACAGTCCTCGATGCCGCCGACATCAAGGCCAAGGAACAGCAGGCTCAGATCGTCGATCTCGGCCAGAAGCTCAACCGTGCCCTCGCCAACAAGGTCGAGGAGCTGGCGCGCTACCGCTCCGAATTCTTTGGCAAGCTGCGCGAGGCGCTGCGCGGCCAGCGCGACGTGCAAATCGTCGGCGACCGTTTCGTGTTCCAGTCGGAAGTGCTGTTCCCTTCCGGCTCGGCCAAGCTCCAGGAGGGTGGCGAGAAGCAGCTCGCCAACGTCGCCAAACGCCTCGTCGAAATCGCCGCCACTATCCCCAAGGACGTCAACTGGGTTCTCCAGGTCGACGGCCATACCGACAACAAGGCGATCGCCAGCGCGCAATACCCGTCGAACTGGGAGCTGTCCGCCGCCCGCGCCATCGCAGTGGTGA
Source organism: Rhodospirillales bacterium (assembly GCA_947466085.1). GTDB lineage: Bacteria > Pseudomonadota > Alphaproteobacteria > Reyranellales > Reyranellaceae > Reyranella. The sequence goes on along the minus strand of CANIEC010000171.1, from coordinate 8,279 downwards.
AGTTCCTCCACAGTGAAGGCATTCCGAACGAACGCCTGGTGGCCGCCGGCTACGGCGAATACCAGCCGCTCTCGTCCACCGACCCCGCCCGCAACCGCCGCATCGAACTCAAGCTGACGAACCGGTAGCGCCAGCTCCGGTCGAGACGACGGGATTTTCAGAGAAGCCCGAGTCTCTTCAGCTCTGCGGCCATTTCCGCCGGCATGTCGGCCGTGTCGCCGCTCGATAAGTCAGGTGGCGCGCGGTCGGGTTCGAGGTAGCGCCAGCCCTGGAAGGGCTTGCAGGCGCGCGGCGCGGTCTCGATCAGGGGGCGCTTGAGCTTGATGCGGCAGAACTTCTTGCCGCTCTCCTCATCGTAATCCTCCTCGAAGCCGACCAGCTCCTGACGGCAGCGGATGACGCCGCGCACCACCCAGTAGAGCGAACCGCCCAGCAGATCGTCGCCCCGGCGCGGCGAATTGCGGGTGTAGACCCAGTGTGGCGAGCGTGCCGACTGCTCCCGCTCCCGGCGACGCGCCGCCTGGACCTTCTTCATGTGGGCGAGATCGTCGACGCCGACCGCGAGCTTGATGAGATGCAACGCCATCGCATGCGATTAGTACGTGACCGGTCCCCTGCTCAAGCGCCGCCTATCCACAGCGTGACCTTCCCGCCACAGGCTGCGAGAATTGCCGACCGGACTTCTGACTCCACATTGTCTGCACAATCCACGCTCTATTGTCCGGTCGCTGTTTGCGGGGAATTCTCATGAATAAGTCGACGCTGGCCGCCTTGGTTGTGGCCCTCATGCTGGGCTCCGGCATTGCGGGTTACCTGATCGGAAGGCCGGGCGATTCCGTCGACCGGCCCGCGCCGCCGCCCACGATGGCCACGAAGCCTCCGGCTCCGGCCCCAGCCCCCGCCACCCCGCCCTCGGCGTCGAACCCGCCGGGACCCCAGACCGCCCAATCGGCCGCGCCCGCACCGCTCGCCCAGCCGCCGGCGTCACCTTCCGATCCCTTTTCCTTCCGTCGAGTCGGAGTCGACTCCAGTCGCAGCGAGGCGGAAGCCTGTCTTGCCTTCAACAAGCCGCTCGCCACCGGCGACGTGAAGTACGGCGACTTCATCCGCATCGAGCCTGAAGCGAAGACGGCGCTGCGCACCGTCGACGACCGGCTGTGCATCGCCGGCCTCACCTACGGCCAGGATTACACCGTGAAGCTGCTGGCAGGCTTTCCGGGACGCGACGGCGAGAAGCTGCGCGACGAGCAGAGCGTGAGCGTGGCGCTGGGCGCCCGTCCCGCCGTGGTCACGCTGCCGGGCAAGGGCTTCATCCTGCCGCGCGGCAGCGCCGCCGGTTTGCCCGTCACGACCATCAACGTCTCCAAGGTCGGCATCTCGGTCTACCGGGTGAACGAGCGCGGCATCGATCGCTTCTCAGCCGACCGCTCCTACGACGTCTCCTTCCCGGGATCCGAGCCGATCACCGAGCCCTGGTCGCTGCGCAGCTGGCTGAACGGCAGCAACGGCGCCGAGCAGTGGAGCGGCACGATGGAGGTGCGCAACGTGCCCAACCAGGCCGTCGTCACCGCCTTCCCGGTCCGCGAGACCATCCAGGACTGGAAGCCCGGTGCCTATTTCGTCGTGGTGTGGAATGCCGCCAAGCCGCCGTCCCGCGACTATGACGACGACGAGTCGACCAGCGGCGCCGCGGCCGGCCTGTGGGTGATCGACACCGACATCGGCCTCACCTCCTTCAGTGGCGACGACGGGCTGAACGTCTTCGCGCGCTCGCTGCAGACCGCCCAGCCGCTCGCCGGCATCGAGGTCACCGTCCTGTCGCGCGGCAACGAGCCGATCGGCAAGGTCGTCACCGGCGCCGACGGGCGGGTCTCGTTCGCGGCCGGTCTCCTCAAAGGCACCGGCGCGGCCGAAGCGGTCGCCGTCATGGCGCAGGATCCGGCGAAGAAGGAATTCTCGCGCCTCGAACTCACCAAGTCGGCCTTCGACCTGTCCGACCGCGGTGTCGACGGCCGGCCGCAGCCCGGTCCGGTCGATGCCTTCCTCTACACCGAGCGCGGCATCTATCGCCCCGGCGAGACCGTGCAGCTGATGGCGCTGATGCGCGACGACGCGGCCAATGCACTCTCCAACCTGCCCGTCACCCTGATCGTCAAGCGGCCGGACGGCAGCGAGTTCACCCGCTTCACCCACGGCCTGCAGGGCCCGGGCGCCATCGCCCAGACGATCGACCTGCCGAAGTCCTCGCGGCGCGGCCGCTGGTCGGTCGCCGCCCACATCGATCCCAAGGGCGCGCCGGTCGGCCGGGTCGAATTCTCGGTTGAGGATTTCGTGCCGGAGAAGCTCAAGGTCGAGCTCACGCCCGACGAACCGATCATCCGGCCCGGAAGCGTGAACCGCTTCGTCCTCTCGGCCGACTTCCTCTATGGCGCCCCGGCGTCCGATCTCGCCGTCGAGGGCGACATGCGCATCACGGTCGACGATGCGCCGTTCCCGGCGTTCGCCAAGTACCGGTTCGGACCGGAGGAAGATCGCGAGAAGTTCGAACCGCCCTTCATCGAACTGAAGGGCGAGAACACCGACCAGGCCGGCAAGTCGAGCCTCGAATGGGCCGGGGACCTCGCCAAGGAGACGGTGCTGCCGCTGCGCGCCCAGATCCAGGCGCGCGTCTTCGAACCGGGCGGCGGCCGCGCCACCAAGGCCGAAAAGGTCATGCCCGTGCGCACCCGCGACACCTATATCGGTGTCCGCCCGACCTTCGAGGGCCGCTACTCCCGCGAGGGCGTCGACACCGAGTTCGACGTCGTGGCGGTCGACGCGGCCGGCAGCCAGGTTGCACGCCCCTCGGTCGAATACCGGATCGAACGCATCACCAACGCCTATCAATGGTTCCAGGTCGACGGCCGCTGGCGCTGGCAGTCGGTCACGAACACGCGGCTGATCACCGCCGACAAGGTGACGCTGAAGGCCGACACGCCGACACGCGTCTCGCAACGGCTCGACTGGGGCCAGCACAAGCTCACCGTCATCGACAATGAAAAGAACACCTCGACCAGCCTCACCTTCTACGTGGGCTGGTACGGCGGCACGGCGACCGAGGAGGCGCCCGATACGCTGCGCGTCGCAAGCGACAAGCAGAACTATGCGCCGGGCGACACGGCCCGCCTGCGCATCGAGGCGCCGTTCGCCGGCGAGGCGCTGATCGCGATCGCCACCGACCGCATCGTGTCCACCCAGTCGGTGCAGGTGCCGGCCGGCGGCACGACGGTCGACATCCCGGTGAAGGGCGAGTGGGGCGCCGGCGCCTACGCGCTCGTCACAGCCTGGCGGCCTCTGGCGGCGCCGGCCGAACGGACGCCTACACGCGCGATCGGTGCGACGTGGCTGGGCCTCAATCCGGCCCTGCGCACGCTCGGCATCCAGATCGGCACCCCGGAGAAGATAACGCCCCGCCAGCGCATCGAGGTGCCGGTGAAGGTGTCCAACCTGCAGGCCGGGCAGGAAGCCTTCGTCACCCTGGCCGCGGTCGACGAGGGCATCCTGCAGCTCACCCGCTACAAGACTCCCAATCCCGCGGATCACTATTTCGGCAAGCGGCGCCTCGGCGTGTCGATGCGCGACGATTACGGCCGCCTGCTCGACACGCGCGCCGACGAGCTCGGCCGCATCCGGGCCGGCGGCGACGCCGGCGAGATCGGCGGGCTCGACATCGTGCCGACGCGCATCGTTTCACTGTTCAGCGGACCGGTGAAGCTCGACGACAAGGGCGAAGCCAAGATCGCCTTCGACATCCCCGACTTCATCGGCCAGCTCCGGCTGATGGCGGTCGCCTACGACAAGACGCGCGTCGGCTCGGGCGAGCAGCGCCTGTTCGTGCGCGACGCCGTCACCGCCGACGTGGTGCTGCCGCGCTTCCTCGCACCGAAGGATCTCGGCCGGGTCGCCCTGTCGCTGCACAATGTCGACGGCCAAGCCGGCGACTATCGCGTGACCCTCACCGCCTCTGGTTCGGTCTCGCTCGAGCGCCCGGTGACCGAGACCAAGCGGCTCGCCGCCAACCAGCGCGAACTGCTGACCTGGCCGCTGCGGGCCGGCGAGGCGGGGTTCGGCAAGGTGACGGTCGCCGTCCAGGGACCGGGTAACTTCGCCGTCCAGCGTGAATGGGACATCCAGGTGCGGCCGGCGCAGACTCCCAGCGCCGTCGACACGGTGGCGCGCCTGGCGCCGGGCAACGAGGCTACGGTCGATCGCAATGTGATCGCGGGCTTCGCGCCCGGGACCGCTCAGGTCAGCGCCTCGCTCACGCGCATTCCCGGCATCGATGTCGCGGGTCTGCTGCGCTCGCTCGACAAGTATCCGTTCGGCTGCATCGAGCAGACCACCAGCCGCGCCATGCCGCTGCTCTACTACAACGATGTCGCGCTGCTGGGATATGGTCCGGCCGATCCGCGCATCAACGACCGCGTCCAGGACGCGGTCTATCGCGTCGTCGACATGCAGCTACCCGACGGGTCGTTCGGCATGTGGGGACCCTTCTCGACTCCGGCGGCGGAGTGGCTGCAGACCTACGTGCTCGACTTCCTGGTACGTGCGAACCAGCAGCAGATGGCGGTTCCTTCCGCCTCTCTGCAGCGGGCGCTCGGCTGGCTCAACAAGACCGCCGACAAGTTCTCGCCCAACGCCCAGGCCTATGCCTGGTACGTGCTGGCGAAGTCGGGCTACGCCGATCCCGGCCGCGTCCGCTACTTCCAGGACACGAAGGCGGCCGAGATGAAGGGCGGCATCGCCTGGGCCATGCTGGCGGCGGCGCTGAACCAGGTGGGCGAACCGGGGCGCGGCCGCCTGGCCTTCGCCACGGCGCGCCAGCGCATCGACGAGCGCGACCCGTCCGACTACTACGGCTCGCCGCTGCGCAACCGCGCCGCCCTCGTCACGCTCGCCGTCGAAGCGGGCGGACGCGAGGCCCTGACGGAGGTGACGAGCCTCGTGGGCGAGCGCCTGGCAGCCTCGATCGGTCTCACCACGACGCAGGAACAGGCGTGGCTGGTGATGGCGGCCCGAGCGATGAGCGGCAGCACCCAGCTCGCTTATTCCGTGGACGGCCAGCAGCGCCAGGCGGCCACCGAACCGGTGACGATCAACCCGGACGCGGCCGCCCTCGCCCGTGGCCTCAAGCTGCGCAACGACACCGACCGTCCGATCTGGATGCAGGTGACGGCCCGCGGCGTGCCGGTCGATCCGCAACCCGCGGCAACCGCCGGGATCAGCGTCGAGCGCAAGTTCCTGAAGTTCGACGGCGAGCCCAGTGCGCTGGGCCACGTCGTGCAGAACGAGCGCTTCATCGTCTCGATCTCCGGCCGCAACCTGGAAGGCGGCTACCATGAGGTGGCGCTGCTCGACCTGCTGCCGGCCGGCTTCGAGATCGAAGCGGTGCTGAACGACGAGACGGCAAAGTCCTTCCCGTTCCTGCCGGACATCACCGAGACCCGTATTGCCGAGGCGCGCGACGACCGCTTCTTCGCGTCCTTCAACATGGGAACCCGGCCCTACCAGACCTGGTGGGACTCGTCGGCGAAGAACCCGAACTCCTATCATGTCGCCTACATCGTTCGCGCCGTGACGCCCGGCACCTACGCCGTCCCGGCGACGAACGTCTCCGACATGTATGCACCGCGGGTCTACGGCCGGAACGCGATGCGTACGCTCACGATCGTTCCGGCGGGAACGAAGTAGGCGTCATGCGCCTCAGGCCTCTGCTGGCCGGTCTCGCCGTCGCCGCCACGACCCTGGCAGCGACGGCGCTGACGCTCGACCGCCTCTTTCCACCCGACCTGTCGCGCTATCATGACCGGTCGACCGAGGTGGTCGACGCCAACGGGCGCCTGTTGCGCGCCTTCACGACGGCCGACGGCAAGTGGCGTCTCAAGACGTCGGTCGACGATGTCGATCCGCTCTATCTCGGTCTGCTCAAGGCCTATGAGGATCGCCGCTTCGACTCCCATTGGGGCGTCGATCCGCTGGCGGCCGTTCGCGCGGCCGGCCAGCTCGCCGAGCGCGGGCGCATCGTGTCGGGCGCCTCCACGCTGTCGATGCAGGCCGCCCGCCTGCTCGATCCCCGCCCGCGCAGCTTCAAGACAAAGGCCCTCCAGTCGGCTCGCGCGCTCCAGCTCGAGTGGCGCTACTCGAAGCGCGAGGTACTGGCGATCTACCTGACCCTCGCCCCGATGGGCGGCAACCTCGAAGGCGTGCGCGCCGCCTCCCTCGCCTACTTCGGCAAGGAGCCGCGCCAGCTCAGCGCCGCCGAGGCCGCGCTCCTCGTCGCCATCCCGCAATCGCCCGAGCGCCGCCGTCCCGACCGTGCCTCCTCGGTGGCGCAGAAGGCGCGTGACCGCGTGCTGGAACGCGGCGTCGAGCATGGCGTGATCGATGCGCCTCTCTTCGAGATGGCGCGCAGCCGCCCCGCACCCGACCGCCGGCTCGCCCTGCCGATGCAGGCGCCGCATCTCGCGACCTGGCTGGCGGGCCAGTCGCCCGGCACCACCGTGCCGACCACGGTGCGCTACGAACTGCAGCAGACGCTGGCCCAACTGGTGCAAGAGGAGCGACGCCAGCTCGGCGACGGCGCCGAGATCGCCATGGTGGTGCTCGACAACCGCAACGGCGGCGTCGTGGCCTGGCTGGGCGGCGACAATTTCTTCGGCCGCACCGGTCAGGTCGATCTCGTGCGCGCCCGTCGCTCGCCGGGCTCGGCGCTGAAGCCGCTGATCTACGCCATGGCCTTCGACGACCGCACGCTACATCCCGAGACCCTGGTCGAGGACGTACCGGTACGCTTCCGCGACTGGCTGCCGCGCAACTTCGACCGCGACCACCAGGGTGCGGTCACGGTGCGCCGCGCGCTGCAGCAATCCCTCAACGTGCCGGCCGTGCTGGCGCTGGAGAAAGTCGGGCCGCAGCGCTTCCTCTCCACCCTGCGCACCGCCGGCGTCGCCCCCGGCCTGCCGCCGGGCGACAACGGTAATTCGCTGGGCGTCGCGCTCGGCAGCGCGACGGTCTCGCCGCTCGAGATGGCCGGACTTTATGCCGGCCTGGCCAATGGCGGCAGCTTCGCGCCGCCCCAGGTCCGACGCGACCGGCCGAAACCCCAGCCGCTCCGCCTCATCGGACCGACCGCCGCCTGGTACGTCTCGGACGTGCTGGCCGAGGCGCCGCTTCCCGAGGGCTTCGCCTCGCTGCCCGTGGCGCTGCGCGAGCGCCGCATCGCCTTCAAGACCGGCACGTCAGCGGGCTTTCGCGATGCCTGGGCGGCCGGCTACAGCACCAACTGGACGGTCGTGGTGTGGGTCGGCCATGCCGACGGCACGCCGCGTCCCGGCCAGCTCGGCCGGCTCTCGGCGCTGCCCATCCTCTTCAAGGCGTATGGCCGCCTGCCGGGCGAAGACAATCGCACGCTCCGGCCGCCCGTCGATGTCCTCAAGGTCGCGTCGCATCGCGAGCTGCCCCCGCGCATGCGCACCCTCGCGCCCTACAGCGAGACGAGCGGCGGCCCACGCATCGCCTATCCGCCGGCCGACGCCCGCATCGAACTGGCCGCCCGCGAGGCCGTTCCGTTGAACGCCATGGGCGGACAGGGCCGCCTGCGCTGGCTGGTCGACGGCCGCCCGCTGGAGGGCACGCATTGGGTGCCCGATGGGGCCGGCACCGCCCGGCTCGCCGTCGTCGACGAGGCGGGCCGCTCCACCGCAGTCACCGTCCGGATCGTCGAGCGGCGGTGAAACGCGAAGCGAGGTTCGCGCGCGCGAAGGTGGATCAGGTTGACGGGCATTGGCGCCGACGTTGACAATCCACGGGATGCCGCAGCCCCCGTCGCTCGCCACCTTCAGCTATTCGGTTCTCGCGGGCCGGAACGAAGCCTTCGGGGCCTGGTTGCGCGACCTGTTGATGCTGGCCGTGGCGGCGCCTGGATTCATCGGGCTCAGTCGGTCCGAGCAGGGGAGTCCGTCCGGCGCAACATCCTGGAAGATCACCTACAGGTTCGAAAGTGGGGCGGACCGCGAGAACTGGATGCACTCCGCCGTCCTGGCCAAAGCGCATGCCGAAGCTGGTGCCCTGTTCGCGTCACCGCCCCAGGCGCGCTCCGACACCGACGACGGCGCATCGCGGGTGATGGTCGTGACATCACACGTCGCTCCGGGGCGCGAGGAGGACTGGCGCGCTGTTCAGGCGCGGTTGAATGCGGCTGTCGTGGGTTTTCCCGGGTTCGACGGGCTCGACATATT
>CANIEC010000170.1 GCA_947466085.1 Rhodospirillales bacterium | reverse complement strand
GCACGCTCGACGGCGGCGTAGTGTTCGTCGAGCGTCTTGAACAGGATGCGGTACTCCTTGCCGGTCTCGACGGCGCCCTTCCAGGTGTAGATGCTCTCGATCCTGGAGATCTGGGCACAGGCGGCAAGCTTCGCCTCCACGATCGCCCGCGCGAGCGCGCGGGCCTCCTTGCGGCTGGCGACGGTCGTGACGACGGCAATGGTGGTCATGGCGATCTCTTCCGGTCCCGGCGTTACGCTTGTGGGCGGGCTGACGTAAACTGAGAGAGACATTGGGTAGACCATTTTCCGCTCGGGCGGAAAGGGTGCAGCGGGACGCAGGCGGAGAAATCCATGGCGAGTTCGGCAGAGCTGGAACTGTTCGAGGTGGCGCTGGCCGAGGCACAGCAGGGTTTTGACGAGAAGGGCATTCCCATCGGCTCGATCCTCGTCGAGGATGGCCGCATCGTCGGCCGCGGTCACAACAAGCGCGTCCAGGAGGGCGATGCCATCGCCCACGGCGAGATGGATTGCCTGCGCCAGGCCGGCCGCCGCCGGAGTTATCGCAACACGACACTGTTCACGACGCTCAGCCCCTGCATGATGTGCTCGGGCACCATCGTGCAATTCAAGATCCCGAGGGTGGTGATCGGCGAGAACCAGACCTTCGGCGGGAACGAGGATTTCCTGCGCTCCCGTGGCGTCGAAGTCGTCGTCCTGAACGACCTGCGTTGCGTCAGCCTGATGAAGCGTTTCCAGGACGAGTATCCCGACACCTGGGCCGAGGATATCGGCGAGGACGGCTGAGGCTCAGAACAGCGAGAAATACTCCCGCTGCTCCCAGTCGCTGACCTCCAGCTCGAAGCGGGCGATTTCGGCCTGCTTGAGGTGGAGAAAGTAGTCGACGAAGAAGTCGCCAAGTCCGGCCCGCAGCACCGCACTCTCGTTCAGTGCCGCCAGCGCCTCGCCGAGCGAACGCGGCAGCAGCGGCGCCTTGGCTTCGTAGGGCTTGTCGGCGGAGGGACCGGGATCGAGCTTCCGCTCCAGCCCGTCGAGGCCGCAGACGATCTGGCTCGCCATGTAGAGATAGGGATTGGCGGCGGGTTCGCCGACACGGTTTTCGAGATGGGTCGCGGGATCGCCGGGCCCGCCCAGCACACGCACCATCACGCCGCGATTGTCGCGGCCCCAGATGGCCCGGTCGGGCGCCAGCGAGAAGGGGCGGTAGCGCTTGTAGCCGTTCAGCGTCGGCGTGCTGAAGGCCGCGGCGGCGCGTGCATGTTCCAGCAGGCCGGCCATGTAGTGGCGGCCGGTTGCCGACAGGGGCTCGGCCGCATCGGCGAAGGCATTGGTGTGGCTCTTCCGGTCGGTCAGCGACTGATGCAGGTGCCAGCCGCTCGACATCACGTTGGCAAGCTTGGGCCGGCACATGAACGAGGCGTGGAACCCGTTGCGCTGGGCGATCTGCTTGGTGGCGCTGCGGAACAGCACCATCGTGTCGGCGGGGTCGAGGCCGGTGCCGGTGCGGAAGGTGAATTCGACCTGGCTGGGGCCGAACTCGACCTCGAGCGTGCGCAGCGGCAGGCCGAGATCGACGAGGTTGGTGCGAAGGATCTCGAGGATCGGGTCCATCTCGTCGTAGCGCTGCTCGGTCAGGTACTGATAGCCCTGATTGAGCAGCGACACCTCGGGCGGCTCGCCCGGCTGGCCGGCATCGCCGACGCCGAGGCGGGCCTTCTCCAGCTTGAACAGATGGAACTCGACTTCGAGGCCGGCGACGAAATCGTAGCCGCGCTCGGCGAGCGCCCCGAGCGTCCGGCGCAGGATCTGACGCGTGCAGAGCGGCATGGGCCGGCCGTCGGCGAAGTAGATGTCGCACAACATCCAGCCGGAATGCGGCGCCCAGGGCAGGGCGCGGAAGGTCGTGGGATCGGGCAGCATGACCACGTCGGCCGCGCCTTCCAGCTCCTTCATCCCGAAGCCGCCGCCCGGCTGCCAGACCGGGAACACCGTGCGGTGCGACGTGTCCTTCAGCAGCATCGTGGTGGTGAAGCCGACGCCGTTCTTCAGCGCCGCATCGACCTCCGAGGCCATCAGCGTCTTGCCGCGCAGGATGCCGTGCTGGTCGGCGAAGGCCAGGCGCACGACCGACATGTCGCCGGCCTTCATGCGCCGCTCGGCCTCGCGCGTCGCGGCCTTGCGGTCCTCGGTCCAGAGGCCCGCGCGTTCGACCAGGCTCATGGGCTCACGCGACCAGCGGCGGGACGGTATCGGCCGCCCAGCTCGAGGCACGGCGGCGGCGCACGTCGACATCCTTCCAGTAGGCTTCCCAGCCCTCGGTCGGTCCCATGCCGTCGATCGCCACGGGACCCCGGATCGCGGCGGCGCGCTGCGGGTCGAGCCACATGATCGGCCGCTCGCCGTTGCCGACCTGTCCGATCGCCGACAGCAGCATGCGGCGGTAGGCGACGATCGCCTTGTCGGTGGTGCCGAGATGCTCGCGCGTGCGGTCCTGGATGCGGCCCTGGCTCTCGACCGCCCATTGGTCGTGCACGTTGATGTCGAAGCCCATGCCGGTGAAGGTCTGGCTCTTCTGTTCGGCGACGCTGTAGCCGTAATCGTTGTGGCGGCCGATAAGCGGGCGATAGTCGGGAAGCTGGTAGAGCTTCAGCCGCTGCTCGCGCATGGCGGCGTGGTCGACCGGCTTACCGAAGCTGGTGAAGATCGCGTACCAGTAGCAGCTCGTATCGTCGACCGGCACATGCCACTGCGTGATCGTCATCTCCGCGCTCATCGGGATCACGAAGGCGTAGGGGAAGACGAGATTGGTGACCCGCACATGCGTGTGCTGCTGGTTGAGCTTGCGCAGCGCGAACAGGCGCAGGCCGTAGTCGGTCGCTTCGACATCGAGCTTCGGCCGCGGGAACTCGCGCAGCAGGCGGGTCATCGGGATCTCGGAATCGGCGGAGGCGGAGCGGAACTGCTTGCCATAGGCCGCGCCGGTATCCTCGTCCTCGTAGAAACGGTGCAGGTAGGAGGCATGCGCCGGATCGATCCCGACCTCCAGCGCCTGCAGCCAGTTGCACTCGATCAGGCCCTTGAAGGCAAAGGCGTGCGTGCCCGGCGCGAGGAAGCAGTCGAAGTCGGGGAAGGCGGGCGCTTCGCCCTCGCCGAGATAGGCGAAGATGATTCCGTTCTTCACCACGACCGGATAGCTGCGCTGGCGCACCCGCTGGCAGAGAACGCTGCCTTCGGGCTCGGCCGGCGTCTCCAGGCACTTGCCGTCGACGTCGAACAGCCAGCCGTGGAACAGGCAGCGCAGGCCGCCATCTTCCAGGCGGCCGAAGGCGAGGTCGGCGCCGCGATGCGGACAGTCGCGGTCCAGCAGCCCGTGCCGGCCGCGCTCGTCGCGGAACAGCACGAAATCCTGTCCCAATACGCGCACCGCCTTGGCCGGCCGCTCTGCGGGCAGTTCGTCGGCGAGGGCCACGGGATGCCAGTAGTGGCGCATCAGGGCGCCGCAACGGGTGCCCGGACCGACGCGGGTCATCAGCTCGTTCTGCTCGGGACTCATCATCAGAAAACAGTGACGGAATAAGTCGGCGAACGGAAGAGTTTTTGGGTTAGGGCCGAGCCTGCAGATCGTCGGCGAGGCGCCTCAGCGTTTCGGCGATGGCGCCTATCTCGTCCGACGCGGCGATCACGCCTGATGTCGCCTGGTCGATGCGCGCCGTTTCCTGGTCGACGATCTGCCGGATGCCTGCAAGCGGCTGGAGCCCTGGCGATTGCTTAAGTCCGACGACAAGAGAAACCGTCTGGGATGACGTCGGCCCGGTCGGGATCTTGAAATCCTTCGTCTCTGGCTTGAAGGCCGGCATCTCCAGAGCAGCCACCGAATGGCCCGCGGTGACGACGGTCGAGTTCACCTTGCGGACGGCCGACGCGGCCTCGCGCAAGGCCGTGGTCGACCGGTCGAGGCCGTCGGCGGCAAGGCGGATCGCCGGAGCCAGCTTGTCGATGTTGCGCAGGAGGAGAAGGCCCATCCGCAGCAGGCGGAAGAATGCGGCGATTCCCCCGAAGTCCTGGGCGATCGACCACACCGCATACGCAAGCACGGCCAAGATGAACAGCATGATCAGCAGTGCCGGGCCGAAGACAAACAGCAGGATCGCCAGCAGCAGGCTGAACAGGACAAGGCGGCCAAACAATGTGGGGAGCGTAAGGCTCGAAAGGGCAGCGACGATAGCTTTCATTCATCCCTCCCACGGCGGATCGATCAGCCGCAATTCGCGGCAGCCGCCCTGCTGGCGGGCGGCACGCACCTGGCTCTGGAAGTAGATGAAAACGCCCCACATGAGCGCCAGAAAGACTCCCATCGCCGCCGCCGTCGCAGCGGCACTGCCGGGCTCCGATGCCATGCGCGGCGCCACGAACAGGAACTCGATCGCGGCGACGACGATGCCGAGGATCGCGGACAGGCCCACCACGATCTGAAGCGACCATTCCAGGTTGGAATTCATCCGGCACCAGTCGGCGCCGCAGCATGCCCACCAGAGCCAGCAGGTGAGGGCACCCAGAACGATCGCGCAGGCGAAGAGGATAAGGCAAACCACGCCGACGATCGCGATGGTGAGGTCGAATATCGCGCCGATCTTGAAGTTCACCGCCTGGACCGCGGCCTGCGCGGCCTGGGCCGATGTCGAGCCCTGGCTGCTGGTCGCGGTCGCCGCAAGCGTCGCCGCGGCCTGGGTTGCGGTTTCGGAGGCCGCACCGAGGATGCCTGCCCGGGCACCGTGAAACACGGTCAGAGACATTCCGAGATAGAAGGCGAGACAGGCGACGATGACAGAGATCTTCCAGACCGAAAGGCTCCACCGGCAATCCACGACCGAGCATATTCCCGGCTGCTTCTGGTCTTCGATAATCGTTTCGCAACGCTCGACTTCGATCCTGCGGGTCTCCGCGCAGCCGGCATAGCCGACCTCGAAGGTCGCGGATGTGGTGCGGTTGGCGGCGGTGCCCGCCGGCAAGTCGATCTTGAGCGTGGTCGTGGTGCCGCCGCTGACGGGATCGAGCCAGCGGAATGGAACGTCGCGAGGCGGCGTGACCGTCACGGTGACGCTATCCGAATTGATGCAGAGGCCGTCGTGCCATTCCGCGGTCACGTCCGTGCCACTCTGGTCCACGACCTTGATCGTCGTTCGATCGAGGTGCTTCTCCACGAGAGAGCAGTCGCAGGGCGGGACGACTACCTTCTCTTCGACGGCGTTGGGAAACTCATGCCCAACCTGTACGAATTCGATTCGTGTTCGGTATGTTCGACCCGCTTCGAGGTTGAAAGTCGCCTCGTCATCCACGACTTGCTGGTCGTCCGGCGCGTTGCCCGGCACGTCTCGCTGAACCCGCTGAAGCGGTATGGAAGCGCTCTGCGGCAAGCCGGGAATGCCCGGATTGTCGTCGGCAATGGGCGGAAAGACCGACACGAAAAAGCTGCCGGAGACAAGGGCGGTGCCGCGGTCGACCTGGAACCGGATACTCGCCGATTTGACGAGCCGGCCTTCGAGCGGGCGGCACAAGGTGCCGATTTGCGGTGCTCTGAACGTGATTCCCATCGCTCGCTCCCCTGCGCGCGAAAGATGCGAGCTTATGTTAGACACGGCAACCACCGGTCACAAGGGCGGCGGAATGCAGCCGGCCGGGCGGTGACGGCCACGGTTCCCGGCGAAGTCGTTCCATTCTATGTTGATGGCATGAATCCCTCTCTGAACGGCATGCCGGGGCCCACTTCCCGCGTCTTTTTTTCCCAGCGTCTGCGTCTGCACTATGTCGACTGGGGCAACCCGGAAGCGCCGCCGCTTCTCCTGGTCCACGGTGGCCGCGACCACTGCCGCAACTGGGACTGGGTTGCACAGGCTCTGCGCAAGGACTGGCACGTCATCTGTCCGGACCTGCGCGGGCACGGCGACAGCCAGTGGTCGCCGGACGGCAACTACTCGATGGGGGCCTACATCTACGACCTGGCGCAGCTCATCCATCAGCAGGGGCTGGCGCCGGTGACGATCGTGGCCCATTCGCTGGGCGGCAACATCTGCCTGCGCTACTCCGGGATCTATCCCGACAAGGTGCGCAAGCTGGTGGCGATCGAAGGTCTGGGACCGTCGCCCAAGGTCATTGCCGAGCGCAGGAAGCCGATGGACGAGCGCATGCGCGAGTGGATCGACGAACAGCGCAAGCTGTCGGCGCGAGGCCCGCGCAAGTATCCGACCATCGAGGACGCCTTCAAGCGCATGCAGGACGAGAACAAGCATCTCTCGGCCGCGCAGGCGCGTCACCTGACGGAGCAGGGCGTCAACCAGAACGAGGACGGCACCTATAGCTGGAAGTTCGACAACTACGTCCGTGTCAACCAGCCGTATGACATGACCTACGAAGCCATCGAGGAACTGTGGTCACGCATCACCTGTCCGACCCTGCTTGTCTACGGCAAGGAGAGCTGGGCCTCGAACCCCGAGACGGACGGCCGCATCAAGCATTTCAAGACCGCCAAGGTCGTGGAGTTCGAACGCGCCGGGCATTGGGTCCAGCATGACCGGCTCGACGATTTCGTGGCGACGACGCGGGAGTTCATCAAATGAGGGCGGCGGTCCTGCGCGGCGGCGACATGATCGTCGCCGAGGTCCCGGAGCCCGTGCCGGCAGCGGGGCAGGTGCTGGTCAGGACGCTGTGCTGCGGCATCTGCGGCTCGGACCTGCACTATGCCAAGCACGCTCCGCACATGGTCGAGATGTCGAAGCGCATTCCCGGCCGCCAGCCGCTCGACCTGTCGCGCGACGTCGTGTTCGGGCATGAGTTCTGCGGCGAGGTCCTGGACTATGGTCCGGGTACGGAGCGCAAGCTGAAGCCCGGCACGCTCGTCTGCTCCATGCCTGTGATCCCGCAGGCGGATGGCCATCGCACGGTGGGCTACTCCAACGACTTCCCCGGCGGCTACGGCGAGCGCATGGTGCTGGCGGCGCCGCTCCTGCTCGAAGTGCCCAATGGCCTGTCGGCGGATCACGCCGCGCTCACCGAGCCGCTCGCGGTCGGCATCCACGCGGTCGAGAAGGCGGCGCTGCGGGAGAACGACGCGCCGCTGGTCGTGGGCTGCGGCCCGGTCGGGCTCGCCGTCATCGTCGGGCTACGCCTGAAGGGGGTCCACCCGATCATCGCCGCCGATTTCTCGCCCAAGCGGCGCGAACTGGCGGCGAAGATGGGCGCCGACATCGTGATCGATCCCAGGGTCGAGTCGGCCTATGCGAAGCTGCCGCCGGGCCGGCGCGCCGTGATCTTCGAATGCGTCGGGGTGCCGGGCCTGTTGCAGCAGGTCTTCGAGGCGGCCCCGCGCGACGCGCGTGTCGTCGTCGCCGGCGTGTGCATGGAACCGGACCGCATCGAGCCGCTGTTCGGCATCCTGAAGGAGCTCTCGCTTCAGTTCGTGCTGGGCTACACGCCCGAGGAGTTCGCCCGCTGCCTTCGCCTGCTGGCGGACGGCCAGGTGGACGCCGAGGCACTGATCACCGGCAAGGTGGGGCTCGACGGCGTGAAGGGCGCGTTCGCCGAACTCGGCAATCCGGAAAACCACACCAAGATTCTCGTGGAGCCGTGGCGCTGACTTTGATAGCGCTTCAGGACACCCGAGGGAGGAAAAGAAGATGAAGTACTACAATTCGGTCGGCCCCAACCCGCACATGGTTCGCATGTTCATGGCCGAGAAGGGCTTCGACGTGCCGAGGGTCGAGGTCGACCTGCGCGGCGGCGAGAACCGGCGCGAACCCTATCTCAAGGTCAATCCGGCCGGCCAGTGTCCCGCCCTCGAGCTCGACGACGGCACTGTGCTCGCCGAGATCACGGCGATCTGCGAGTACATCGACGAGATCAAGAAGGACACGCCGTCGCTGATCGGCGACACGCCTGAGGAGCGCGCGAACACCCGCATGTGGGTGCGCCGCATCGACCTCAACATCCTCGAGCCCGCGGCCAACGGCTTCCGTTTCTCGCAGGGACTCAAGATCTTCCAGGATCGTATCCATTGCATTCCCGAGGCGGCGGAGGGGCTGAAGGAGAGCGCGCGCAAGAAGCTCGTCTGGCTCGACGGGCAGATGGGCGCGAAGCCCTTCGTCACGGGCGACAAGCTCACCATGGCCGACATCCTGCTGTTCACCTTCCTCGAGTTCCTGGGCAAGGTCGGACAGCCGCTCGATCCGGCGAACAAGAACCTGACGGCCTGGATGGAGCGCATGAAGGCCAGGCCGAGCGCCGCGGCCTGATCGCCAGAACAGGAACTTCCGCCATGCGTGCGCTACCGGCTCTGCTGGTCTTTTTTCTCCTGGCAGTCGCCGGCGCGCACGCCCAGGGCGATCCGCCGGGCGTCAAGGGCCTGTTCCTGCTGACCGACTATCCCTCGCAGACCGTGCGGGCAGGGGAGGTCACGACAATCCGCGTGAAGGTGAACAATGCCGGGCTGTTGCCTCAGCCTCTGGCGCTGGCGCTGAACGGCGTTCCCGCCGGCTGGAAGATCGACCTGTTGGGCGGCGGCCAGCCGGTGGCTGCCGTGATGGCGGGCGTCAACCAGGACGTCGCCGTCCAGCTCCGCGTCGAGGTGCCAAAGAACGCGCCGCCCGGTTCGCAGACCGTGGTGCTGACGGCCAGGAGCCAGATGGGGCAGCAGGCCAGCCTGCCGCTCACGCTTACCGTCGGCACCGAGACGCCGGCCAGGCTCAGCCTGAAGTCGCGCCTGCCGTCGCTGCGCGGCACACCGCGCTCGGCGTTCGAATACACGCTGACCGTCGGAAACGATTCGGGGAAAGACCTGACGGTGGCGCTGGCGGCACAGGGTCCCGCGAATTTCCAGAGCAGCTTCACCGAGGGCTACGGATCGAACGAGATCAGCGCGATCCCGATCGAGGCCGGCCAGACCAAGGACATCAAGCTCAAGGTCACGCCGCCGCGCGACGTGCGGGCCGGCGACTATCCCGTGCTGGTCAGGGTCGCGGCCGAGGGCGCGACGGCGGAGATGCGCGTCATCCTGCAGGTGAGCGGGCAGGGCAGGCTCGCGCTCTCGACGCGGGACGGCCGGTTGAGCGGCGAGGGCGAGATCGGCAAGACCTCGACATACACGCTGGTCCTGGCCAATGACGGTACCGCGCCGGTCGACGAGGTCGAGCTGTCGGGCACCGGGCCGGCCAATTGGAAGATCGAGTTCAATCCGAAGTCGATCGCTTCCATCGCGCCCAGCGACAAGAAAGAGGTGCAGGTCCTGGTGACGCCGGCCGACAAGGCGATTGCCGGCGACTACATGGCCTCGTTCCGCGCCGCCGCCCGCGGCGAGCAGGCGTCGGCCGACTTCCGCATCACCGTCACCACCTCGACCCTGTGGGGCATCGTCGGCATCGGCATCATCGCCGTGGCGCTGCTGGTGCTGCTGGGCGCCGTCGCGCGTTTCGGCCGCCGCTAGAGGCCGCCCGATGACCGACACCGTCATCGAGGCTCGCGGGCTGACCAAGGTGTACGGCAGCCATCGCGCCGTCGACGCGATCGACTTCAGCATCCGGCGCGGCGAGATCTTCGGGCTGCTGGGACCGAACGGGGCGGGCAAGACGACGACCATCCTGATGATGCTGGGGCTCACCGAGACGAGTGGCGGCTCCATCGAGGTGCTGGGCTTCGATCCGGTGCGCCAGCCACTCGAGGTCAAGCGCCGCGTCGGCTATCTGCCTGATGCCGTGGGCTTCTACGATCACCTGACGGCACGCGAGAACCTGCGTTACACCGCGCGTCTGCTGGCCATCCCGCGGCGCGAGGCCGAGATGCGCATCGCCGAGGCGATGGAAAGCGTGAAGCTCGCCGACGTGCTCGACAAACGTGTCTCGACCTTCTCCCGCGGCATGCGCCAGCGGCTGGGCATTGCCGAGATCGTGATGAAGAAGGCCGAGGTCGCGATCCTCGATGAGCCGACCTCCGGCCTCGATCCGCATTCGACCTTCGAACTGCTGGAGATGATCCGCGGCCTGAAGCGGGCGGGCGTCGCCGTGCTATTGTCGTCGCACCTGCTCGACCGCGTGCAAAGCG
>CANIEC010000169.1 GCA_947466085.1 Rhodospirillales bacterium | reverse complement strand
CGGCCCGGGATCGGGCGTTCGAGAAGGATCGTGTCGGCGCAGTGCTGCTGCTGGCACTCGTCGACCACTACGCGAAGACGCGAACGATGTTCGATTTCATGCGCACGCTCGGCGCCTACAAGACCTGGTACACCGACTCAATCGACGTGAACCACCGGATCGTCATCCACGGCAATGCGAGTTTCAGGGCCTTTGCCTACGGCCTGTTCGACGTCACACGCCGCTTCTTCGTGGAACTCGGCCTGCCGCGCGCACTGCTTCGCCTCCTGAAAGGAAAGCGTCGCGCACCGCCGGTCAACTAGGGCCGTACATGTCCACCAGCGCCAGATAGGCCATTGCCTGTCCTTCGAGCGTAAACCTTTCGGCGATCATCTCACGCGGCGCATAGAGGCCCGCCTCGACCCCGAACCAGAACTTGTCGAAGGCGGACAGGAGGTCGCCGCCACCCTTGAACTTCATGCCGCACCGCTCGTCCCAGTACGGTACCGAGGTCACCGGCGCGAAACGCACGAGATGCGGTGCATACTTCGGATCCTTCCACAGACCTCCCTGGTCCCACGCAAGGAGCGGAACGTCGGACGCCAGCATCTGCTGCGCGGCCAGGCCCTGCGTTTCGTGATGGCTCAGGTAGATCATGGCCCGCGTGCGCCGGCTGAGGTCATGCAGCCGCTCCTCGCGATAGAAGCCGTATCGAAGCATCTGCACGGTGAGGCGGCGCCGCCGCAGTTCGTCGAGCAACGGTTCGACGATGGTGCGCATGTAGCGGCTGCGATGCCGGACCACCTTGTCGTAGATCAGGACGTCGATGTCCTTGTTCGCGCGCTTCGATGGAGACCACCGATCCGTGTCGATCCCGGAGGGCCAGACGCTGACATTGCCCGGCCAGACGGTCGAGAACATCCGTTTGACCCAAGGGCTCGGCACCACGACACGGCAGATCTTGCGGCGACGCAGCAGTCCCGGATCGTCGGTGGGGTGATTGTAGATCGACGTGCCGAACAGGATGGGAGTTTCCAGCGGAATCTTCGCCAGAACGTGTGGCTGGCCGACCACGCAGGCCAGTTCGCGCGGATTCTCGCGGATGTATCCATAGTCGTTGACGCGGTACGGCACATTCAGACGGTCAAGGCCCTCGCACAGATTGAGGTAGACGCGCATCGTCCCACCGGGCTGCTTCGGACCACGCAGCGCCCAGCGCACCATGCGCCGGGGATAGCGATCGAAAGGCAACCAGCGATCGGAGTCCGGCTCTTCGTAGAAGAGATTGAGGGGCGTGCGTGGCCGCACTAGGACCGCGCCCCGGCGGCTTGCGGTCGACCAGCCATGATCTCGCGATAGAGCGTTGCCATGTCCGACGCAACGTCGTCGATCGACCTGGTGCGACGCATGTTGCTCGACAGCCGCGCCACCTCGGCACGATCGGTGGCGGCGACCCGGATGGCCTCGGCCCACGGCCCGGGATCGTCGAACGGCAGGAGCCATCCGTCGACACCGTGATGGACACGCTCCGAAATGCCGCCCAGATCGGCGCCCATCACCGGTATGCCGAGAGCCCGTGCCTCCTGCACGACGATCGGACCGGTCTCCATATAGCGCGACGGCACCGCCAGCACGTCGATATCCGCCAGGAACTCCGGTACCTTTTCGTGCTCGACGAGTCCCATCAGCTGAATGCGCGAATCCTTCCGGGCCGCCTGCTCCATTCGACGAGCAAAGCGGGCGTCCTGACCGACGCCGGCGATCCGCAGAAGAACCGGCAGGTCGGCGGGTAGCCTGGCCAGCGCGCGAACAAGCATGTCGGCGCCCTTGTAGCGCTCGAGCCGGCCGAGGAATCCGATCACGATCTCGCGGCGGTTAGCCCCCTGCAACGGCCGCTGCTTGCGGTCTGAAAACTCCGCACTGGCCGACTGCCCCGAGACCACCACCTTCTCGGGCGGAATGGCATTCTCCGCCAACGCCGCACGCACCCATTCGCTGGGCGCCACGATGCGTTCGCTGAGCGTGGCCATCGAGCGCAGCTGCCGCGCTTTCGTGGCGGCGGCCGCCCGTGCCGAAAGCAGCGTGGCCGCCCGTTGGGAGAGGCGCGATATCGCGCTGTCGGTGACATCCCATCGCGGCAACAGCGACACGAGGTAAGCCGCCGGTGCCGGCAGGCCGCGATCGAGCGCCCAGCACTGGGCGCAACGGCGGTCGTCGATACGACCGTCGCACGGGCGTTTGTCGTTGAGCAGCATGGTACCGCGCATGCAGATCGGCGACGGCACATGCATGGTGACGACACTGGGAATGTCCATCCGCGCCACCTGCCGGAGATGGCGCAGGCCGGCCCCACTCGTCCAGGAATGCAGGTGGAACAAGTCCGGCTTCGTGGCCTCCACGATCTCCTGGAACATGGAGCGCCGCTTGCGCACGTCCTTGTCGCGGACGCGTTGGATCTCCGGCGCATCGATCGGATAGCGAACGACGTCCACACCGTTCCAGGAGTATCGGCGATAGTCGCCATCCGTCGCCGCGATGATCGTGCTGTCGACCGAGTATCGCGACAACGCCGAAACGAGGTCGCGGACATAGACCTCGGTGCCGCCGGTCGAGTCCGGGAAATAAAAGCCGACACAATGAACGACCCGCAGCCGGCCGCCTGTCGCCTCCGTCATTTTGCCAGCCGTCGCCGTCATCGCTGCAACGCCCTGACACGCAGCAGCCGCTCCGTCGTGGCGAAGCCCAGGCATTTGTAGGCGAAGGCGATCGCCGGACGCACAGGCGGCTTGAACTCCGGATCGAGCCGATAGATCCACTCCAGGGTTTCCGCCGCTTCCCGCGGATAGGCCCGCGCGAATGCCCGCACATTGGGCCACAACATGCGAATGGCGGCGCGCTTGCGGCGGAGCGTGAGTTCGCCGCGCGCCTCGAGCAGGCCGAGCGTCTTGCGATAGATCGAGATATGGGTCCAGAATCCGAGATCGCGTCTGAATCCAGAAGTGTGCTGCAAGCGCTCGCCCGCATGGCGGCGGTGCACGAACGCCGGTTCGCGATAAATCGCGAGGCGCGGATGGCGCATCGCGACTTCGAGGATGAACAGGCGGTCGTCGCGCAAGGCGAAGTCCTGACGATGCGGGATTCCCCGGATCAGATCGCGACGGAACAGGAAGGCCGAATAGTGCGACGACCACCCTTCGCCCAGCTGTTGGGCGATGAAGTCGTCGCAATCGTCCCAGGCGTTGACCCGCCGCTCTCCGGTTTCGTCGTCGTAGTCTTCATATCCCGCCACAACGAGGTCGGCACCGGTCTCGCGGGCGATCGCCAGCTGGCATCCATTGGTGTCCTCGCAAAGCCAGTCATCCGAATCCAGAAAGCGCACGAATTCGCCGCGCGCCGCCTGGAGCGCGGTCTCCACCGCCCAGTCCTTGCCCCAGTTCTCGGCGCGGATGGCGACGATGTCGCGCTGGGCCTGCAGCCAGTCCCAGGTCCCGTCGGTGCTGCCGTCATCGACGACGACGATTTCAACGTTCCCGCCGGCGGACCGGCACGACTCAACGGCCTGCGGCAAGGCCCACAAGCGATTGAAGGTCGGAATGACGACGGATATGTCGCTCACGCCATCACCTTAGCCGGTTCCCGGAGGCAAGGGCATCGGCTGCTTCGAGCAGGCCTTCGGCGGCCCGCGCCGGCGAATAGGTCTCCATGCGCTCGGCCAGCGCGCGGCGCGTCATGCCGATGTCGAGCGCGAGAACCGATGCGACCGCCGTCGCCAGCGCAGACACGTCGTCGAGCGGCGCCACGGCCCCTGTGACGCCCGGCTCTATCAGGTCGGGCCCGCAGCCGACGGCATCCGACACCACCGCGGGAACACCGCAGGCCATGGCCTCGTTGACCACGAGGCCCCATGTCTCGACCGCGGTCGACGGAAGGACAACCACGTCGGACGAGGCATAGACGGAAGGCAGTCCGCTCTGGTTGACGAATCCCAGGAAGCGCGCGTCCACACCGCCGGCGCGGGCTGCCTCTTCCATCCTGCCCGAGAGTTCACCGGCCCCCGCAACGACGAGTTCGAGGGGCATCCCCGCCGAGACGAGTCTGGAGACGGCCTGCACCACGTCGAGCGGCCGCTTGCTTTCCACCAGCCGGCCCACGAACAGCACGCGCCGGCGTCCACCTGGCGCGGCCCGGCCGCCGGCCCCGCGCGCCGCGTCGCTTCCACGCCTGAAGGCATCGTTGTCGACGCAGTGCGGCGAAAAGAACATCCGGCCGGCCGGCACGCCATAGTGTTCGAGATACTCGCGATTGCGTTGGCCGACATACAGGCAGGCGTCGAACTGCTTCAGAAGGTGTGGGAATACCGCGCCCTTGACGCGCCCAACCGCCCCGCCGCGCCGGCCCGCGAGCTGCGAATCTCCCCGCACCATGACGGGCACGCGCGCGCGACGGCACGCCCTCACCGCCTGCCAATAGGACCGAAGGGACCATCCCGGCACCACGAAGGCATCGAAGCGGCCCTCCGAAATCCGGTCGGCGATCTCAGGCGTGTTGCAGCCCGCGAAGGACTGGGTGGACGGAACACGGGCGACGTTCGTCAGGAACCGGCTCTCATAGCCGGACAGGAGATCGACATCCCAGTCGAAGGCGACGCCGTAACCCGCCTGCCCCTGCCCCGCCGCGTCCTGCCGATGGGCGAAGAAGACCGTGAGATCGCAGCGCCCTGCAAGCTCGCGCAAGAACGGCGTGTAATACTGGATCGGATGGCTGACCAGAAACCCGACGCGTCGCCTCATGTGCGCACGCTTCGCGAGCAGGCTCGATCGAGCGCCTCGGCAAACACGCGCGTCGACTCCCGCGCCGAATAGCCTTCGAAGATGCTGCGGTCCACGGAGGCCGCCTCATGGGCAGGCCGTTCGATGAACCCCAGAAGAGAGGTCGCCACGGAATCGGCCGACGGCAGCTCACCCTCGGTCAAAGTCAGAACCTCGCCGACGCGGGCCGAACGGATCATGGCGACCGCCGTGCTGTCGCGGTGGAGCAAGGCGAAGACCGGCCGGTCCGACAGCATCGCCTGGAAGACCTTCGACGGCGTGTAGTGCGGCTCGGTCGAGCCCAGCACCAGCACGGCGTTGCTGTGCATGAGATGGTTCAGCGTGTCGACATAGCCGATGCGATGGGGATGCTCGTCGACCATCTCCTCGACCCCGGCTGCGCGCGCACGCGGCAGGACGCGATGCCCCTGCGGATCGTCCGGCGTACTGCCGGTTCCGACAAAATGGACGGCAAGCCTCGCGGCGACCTGCGGCGCCTGATCGCGGAGGGTGCGCAACCCGGCCAGGAACCTGTCGAGCACGACGAAGCCGGCCGGCAGCAGCGCGCCGGCATAGATCATGTGGAAGCGGCCGTCTCCCGCATCGAACAGGAACGGTGCCCGCCCGAGGCTGCGCACCAGCGCATAGTCTTCCGGTGCCGTACCCATCGGCATGTAGGCCAGCTCGGCTTGCGTCGCGACCCGGGGATTGCGCTCCAGCATGCCGGCCACATAGCCCGGCGCCATGCCCGTGATGAGGGCGGCATCGCGCACCGACCAGGGTTCGAGGATCTCGGCCAGCTTGTTCGATGCCCAGGCGCGGCTGAAGGGCTTTTCCTCGCCCGTCCAGCGGTTGACCCAGGGGTCCTGATAGTCGATTCCGAACGGCAATCCGTGCCGCAGGTGCACGAGCCTGCCGACCGGCGCGAGATAGTTGGACGGGATCGTCACCATCACGAAGTCGATCTCGCGCGCCTTCGCCATACGGGCGAGCGCCTGATAGCACCCCCAGAAGGAACGGATGCCGATATCTCCGACCAGTCGCACGGGGCGCGTCGACAGGGTCTTCGCGTGGACGACCTTGAGGCCCGGCGCCACCAGCCGCTCGAGGTCGGGATCGGGTCGCTCCTCGTACTGCGCCGGATCGCCGGTGACGACGACCGGCTCCCAGCCGAACTCCGGGAGGTAGCGCGACCAGAGCCGTGCTCGTTGGGCGCCCACGAGGTTGCTCGGCGGAAAGTGGCCACTGACGAGGGCGAGCCGGCGCATCATGGGACGCGGGTCATGGCCGCGCCATACCGGCGCGAACCTTCGAGTAGAGGTCGATGTAGCGCGCCACCACGGCATCAGCCGAGAAGTGATCGACCGCGCGGCGACGGCACTCCGCGCGGTCGAGCGCGCCCACGCGCTCCACCGCCTCGCAGCCTTCCTCGATCGACTTGATCAGGAAGCCGTCGACGCCCGGGCGCACGATCTCCGGCAGGGCGCCACGCGGGCATGAGATGACCGGTGCCCCGCAGGCCAGCGATTCGGCGAACACGATGCCGAAGGGCTCATCCCACTGGATCGGCACGAGCATGGCCCGCGCACCCCCGAGCAAAGCGTTCTTCTGCACGTCGTCGACCGGCCCGACATACTCGACGCCGCCCTTGCCGATCTCCGGGGCGATCTTCTCCCGCCAGAACCGCCCCTCCGGATCGTCCCGGTCGGAATGGTTGCCGGCAATGATCAGCCGGCGGCCGGTGCGTCGCGCGATCTCTATCGCCCAGTGCGCGCCCTTGATCTCCTCGACGCGGCTCAGGAAGACCAGCGGCGCGTCGTCCGGCACTGACGGGCTTCCGAGCGTCAGACCTTCGGTGTCCGCGAAGTTGGGAATACCGTGCCACTCGCCGCCCGCCGGCCGGCCGCGGCGCGCAATATAGTCGCTGCATCCCGTGAATGTGAGGCGCCCGGGTGCAGCCAGCCGGACGGCGAGGCCGACGGTCCGGTGCGTCGGCTCGCGCTGGAAGGACATGACGAGCGGAATGCGGCCGCGCAGATGCGGCAGCAGATAGGCGATGCGCGAGAAGCTGTGGACGACATCCGGCCTGAAGGCCCGCACGGCCCGGGCGAGGGCGAGCGTGTTGAGTACGGTATCGCGCCGCGACAGGGAGCTCAGCCCCGGCCAGGGGAAGAACGCGTCGTTCGGACACTCGGAACCCGGTCGCGCCACCAGTCCGACCGTGTGGCCCGCGGCCCGCAGCCGGCGGACCAGCACGTCCACGATGCGCTCGATCCCGCCGTAGAGCCGCGGCGGGACTTCGATCTCCGGATCGGCCGTCAGCAGCAGGCGCATCAGCGTACAGTCTCCCGTCGCGCGAAGGCGGCGGCCACCGATTGCAGCAGCACGTCCTGCTCCCTTTCCCAGTTGTAGCGTTCACGGCCGAGACGCCACGCGGCCGCCGAAGCCTCTGCGAGGACGGCCGGCGACGCAAGCGCGTCGAGCGTCGCGGCCAGTCCCGCCGGATCGGCCAAGTCGCAAAGCCGGGCCGCCAGGCCGAGATCGGTTGCCAACAGCTTCTGGGCCGGCGTGTCGCTCATGACGACGGGAACACCGGCGAGCAGGTAGGTGAAAATCTTGTTGGTGAGGCAGATGCGGCGATTCTCGCTGACCTCGGTCTCCAGCGACAGTCCGACATCGTAGTCTGCGGCCAGCCGGACCATCTCGCCCGGGGGCGCCATCGGCAGCAGTCTCACCCTGTCGGCCAGGCCGAGCGAGTGGGCCAGCGCCAGCAGCGCATCGCCATGGCCCCAGCGATTGCTGCCCCGGATATCGAGCGTCACACGCGCTTCCGTGCGGGCCATCGCCTGGATGAACGCCTGCAGGCCACGGTCGAGACCGATCGTCTGGGAGAACCAGTAGGCCCGGACCGTCGGCGTCCCTTCCTGGCCTCGAACGGGCCTCGGCCGGGGTGGCGCCATCGACAACGGGAAAACGTTCAGCACCGTGACAGGCTCGACGAGTCCATAGCGCGCCGCATAGGCCTTGCCGATCAAGGGAGCGGCGGCGGTCATGTGCGAACACGACGGCAGGACGGCTCGCTCCACGATTCCGATCATTCTCATCCGAAACGCGTCGTCCGGCGCCCCGGCGCCTTCGCCCGAGTGGAAATCCTCGGCGTCGAACCCGATGAGAGCACCATGACGGTGAGCTGCGGCGGCCACGGCCGGCAGGGCTGCCACATAGTGCGCGATGTAGAGATCGGCCGGCACCTCGGGCGCGCGCCGCATTAGCGCCGCGACGGGCGTGCGGGTGCTGCGCGCCGCCACGCCGACGGGGACCGCGATGCCGACTGCAGAGAGCCCCTGCGCCAAGCCCGCCGCCATGCGCGCCACGACCCCTTCATCCCGCGCGCGCGGCACCCGGATCACCTTCCACGGCGCCGCCGCCTCGATTTCGTCATCGGCCTGGCGCAGCGTTTCGTTGTAGTCGCAGACGATCGCCGTGACGTCGTAACCGGCGCCGTGCAGCGCGTCCGCTTCCTTCAATACCCGCGGGTTGGACGCGAGATTGCCAGGACTGACGATGCAAACCGTGCGGCGCATGGCTCGGCGGTCAGGCCGGCTCCGAGGACTTGGAGTCGATGCGCAGCGGCGACGCGAGCTGCATGGCCAGGACGCCATTGCCCAGACTCTGCTTGAAGTCATAGGCGATACCGCCCGGGCTCGAGGCTGCAACCCGAAAGGGGATTGCGTTTGCGACGCCGTGATCGACGACGATGGTGAGCGAGTTCGTGGCGATGTCGAAGCTGTACTCGCCCGACGCCAGAAAAAGCGGCTGAAGGCTCAGCGTGCAGACGTGGCGCCCCTGGTTCGGCAGCGGGGTCTGCGAGAAGATGCTGGACGAATAGAAGCCCACAGGCAGGTTGTTGGCGTCGCGGAGCTGCAGCTCGAGGCCCAGGCCGGGCATGTTCGTCGTCTCGACCTCGATCTGAAGATTGAACGGTGTTCCCGGCTCGTAGGTGTCCGTGGGCCGCCCTTGCGCGTCGAGCAGGTCGGCGGAGATGATCGCCGAATGATGGCCGCGTCCCCAATCCCGCGCCACCTTCCCCTTGCTGAGCGACGCCGAGTACTGGGCGATCGCGGTCTCGATCGGGCCATCGAAGATCAGCCGGCCGCCCTTGAGCACGATGCCACGCCGCGTGAGCGCCGCGACGGCTGCGAGATTATGGCTGACGAAAAGCACGGTCCGTCCTGCACTCGCGACCGCCGACATGCGGTCTAGGCAGCGCTTCTGGAACTCCGCGTCGCCGACCGCCAGCACCTCGTCGACGAACAGGATTTCGGTCTCGAGATGGGCTGCCACCGAAAAGGCCAGGCGCGCATACATGCCGACCGAGTAGCGCTTGACCGGCGTGTCGATGAATTTTTCGACACCGGAGAAGTCGACGATCTCGTCGAACCGCGCCAGCACCTCCTGGCGCGTCATGCCGAGGATGGCGCCGTTCAGGAAGATATTCTCGCGTCCCGTCAGCTCCTGATGGAAGCCGGTGCCCACCTCTAGCAGGCTGGCGACGCGGCCGTTCAGCTCGACCCTGCCCAGCGTCGGCTCGAGGATGCGCGACAGGATCTTGAGCATGGTCGTCTTGCCTGCCCCGTTGTGGCCGATGATGCTGACCACCTCCCCGCGCCTGATCTCGAAATCGACGTCGCGCAGCGCCCAGAACTCCTCGATCTCGTCGCCAGCGACGACGGCACGGCCGCGCAGCATGTCGGCGCCACGGCGCAACATGCCACGGGCGCTGCGCACCAGCGCTTCGCCGAAGATCGCGGAGTACTCGACCTTGTGCCCGATGATGAACTTCTTGCCGAGCTTCTCGGCGCGGATGACGACGTCGGACATGTTCAAATCAGGTCGGCGAAGCCGCGCTCGGTGCGGCGGAACGTGTGGATGCCGAGCCAGAGCATGCCGGCGGCAACGACCATGCTGACGGCGAACCCCGGCAGGTAGAGCGGACTGTCGCCGCCCAGGATGGCCCAGCGAAAGCCATCGATCACGCCCACCATCGGGTTCAGGCTGTACAGAAGCTGCCATTCCGACGGTACGACCTTGGTGGAAAACCCGACCGGCGAGACGTAGAGGCCGACCTGAACGACGAACGGGATGATGAAACGGAAGTCACGGTACTTGACGATCATCGCTGCCGCCCACAGCGCCGGACCGATGGCCACCAGGACCGCCAGCACGACGAAGGCCGGGAGCAGCAGGATCTGCCAGTCCGGCACCACACCGTACCACGCCATGACACCGACCAGGATGAGCAGGCTCACCCCGAAGTCGATGAGGGCCACCATCACGGTGGCGAAGGGAATG
>CANIEC010000168.1 GCA_947466085.1 Rhodospirillales bacterium | reverse complement strand
TGCGCATCGCCGAGGCGATGGAAAGCGTGAAGCTCGCCGACGTGCTCGACAAACGTGTCTCGACCTTCTCACGTGGCATGCGTCAACGGCTGGGCATCGCCGAGATCGTGATGAAGAAGGCCGAGGTCGCGATCCTCGACGAGCCGACGTCGGGCCTCGATCCGCATTCGACCTTCGAACTACTGGAGATGATCCGCGGCCTGAAGCGGGCGGGCGTCGCCGTGCTATTGTCGTCGCACCTGCTCGACCGCGTGCAAAGCGTCTGCGACCGCGTGGCGCTGTTCAACGAGGGCCGGATCGCGCTGATGGGCACCGTGGTCGAACTGGCCAACCAGGTGCTGGGCGCCGGCCATCCGATCCTGGTCGAGGCGACAGGAATTGATGTTGCCGGCACCTTGCGCGGAATCGAGGGAGTCCAGACGGTGATGCCGGAGGGCGAGGGCGCCTGGCGGGTCGTGGCCGATCGCGACGTCCGGGCCGCGGTGGCCCATCGCATCGTGACCGCGGGCGGCGCGCTCACCCGGCTCGCCGACCTGCAGCCCAGCCTCGAAGAAGTCTACACGCGCTATTTCGACGAGGTGCGCCGTGCCGCCTAGCGCCTTTGCGGTCAGAATAGATAAACACCCCCAACCTCATGCTGAGGAGCGCTCCGCAGGAGCGCGTCTCGAAGCACGGGAACGCGCACCACGTTTGTTGCCCATCCTTCGAGACGGCGCTTCGCGCCTCCTCAGGATGAGGTGGGGTGCTTGAGGGCAGTATGGGATCGAGAGCGTCACTCGCCGTGCGCCGCCAAGGCTCGCCGTTCACCGGAATCGGCCCGGTCTTCATGAAGGAGCTGGCCGATCACCTGAGCAGCGTCCGGATGCTCGTGCTGACGCTGTTCGTGATCGCCTTCGGCGCCTTCCCGGTGGCCTCCTCGCTGCAGACCCTGCGGACGGTTGTCGACCCGAATTCCTTCCTGTTCCTGCGCATATTCACGCTGGAGCCGGAGCAGGTCGGCATCTCCTTCGTCGCGGCGCTGAACTTCATCATTCCGCTGATGGCGATCGGGCTGGGCTTCGATTCGGTGAACAGCGAGTTCAACCGGCGCACGCTCAGTCGTGTGCTGTCGCAGCCGATCTACCGCGACGCGCTGCTGCTGGGCAAATTCCTGGCGGGCCTCGCGACCTTCGCGGTGGTGCTGGTGGCGCTGTGGCTGATGGTGTTCGGCGCCGGCCTGCTGCTGCTCGGCGTCCCACCGCGCGGCGTCGAGGTGGCGCGCGGCGTCGGGTTCCTGGTCGTGGCGATCGCCTATGGCGGGGTCTGGCTCGCGATCTCGATGCTGTTCTCAGTGCTGTTCCGCTCGACCGCGACATCGGCGCTGTGCGCGCTCGGCCTCTGGCTGTTCTTCTTCCTGCTGTGGCCGCAGCTTGCCTCGGCCATCGTGTCAGGCGTGGCGGCCGGCGAGATCCGAAGCGTCGAGGACTATGCTGCCCTCCAGGACCTGGCCATGGGCCTGATGCGCCTGTCGCCGGGCACCCTGTTCAGCGAGGCGGTGCTCGGCCTGCTGAGCCCGGAGACACGGACGCTGGGGCCGATGCTGCCGGCCCAGATGCGCGGCGCGATCGTCGGCGCGCCGCTGCCGCTCGACCAGAGCCTGCTCCTGATCTGGCCGCAGATCACCGGTCTCATCGCCGGTATGATCGTGGTCTTCGCCGCCGCCTACGTGGCCTTCCAGCGCGAGGAAGTCCGCGCGTAACTTCAGGGCCGCACCCGAGGAAGTGGTCGACGGCGCCGGCGGTGTGGCTGTCGAGCGCGCGCTCGAAGGTCACGGATTTACGTCATGGAGCAACCGTCCGACGTTGTATCCGTCGATGTCGCTGGCAGCCACTTCCATGACAAGGCGCGTGCGCAGAGGCGTGGTCCAGAAAGTCAAATAGTGAACCGGCTGGCCTTCAACATTGTACACGAGACGATTGGTCTTGAGCGTCGGGGAGTTGATCTCGACGTTCAGCGCCTGGGCGACGATCGGATCGGCCAGCGCTGCGTTGACCTCTTGCGCTACTCGTCCGAGCTTGCGGAAGCTGCCGGCGATGAGCTCGTGAAGGGAGGTTTTTTCAAGCGCTTTCGCGGTTATGGCCTTTGCGAATTGCAGGGGAATCCAGCCGTCAAGGAGAGTAACCGGCTGGTCGCGATAGGAGCGCGTGCGCACGAGGTGCAGTGCCTCGTGCTGGTCCGGCAGGCCGAGCGATCGGGCGATCGCGGTCGGGCATTGCTGCACTTCCAGAAGCAGGATTTGCATCGTCGTTTCCTTCATCGCGCGACGCATGTCGCCGATGAAGCTGAAGTCGGGACCATGATTCGTTTTGATGGTGCCGACGAACGCGCCGACGCCCTGGCGGTTGCGAACGAGGCCTTCGTTGGCGAGATCTGCCAGGGCGCGCCGTACGGTGATCCGCGAGATCGAGAACTGCCGGCATAGGGCATCCTGAGTGGGCAGCAGATCACCGGGACGATAGCCACCGCTCAAGATCTGCTCTTTCAACAAGACATAGAGCTGATGGTGCAGAAGAGCGCCCTTTGTATTGAGCTTGACGCGTTCTGCAGTCGTTCTGCTGTTTGGAATGGGCTTGAGCTGACTGCTTGTGCCGGCGCGGGTGAGCATGTTGTACTATACCTATACCAACTAGGGAGGAAACAACGTGAAAAAAGCCTTTTCCTGGATCACCGCGCTTACGGCTACGTTTTTCTCCATCGGCGTCGTGCCCGCCGTGGCGGATCAGAAGCCCGCCTTCCGTCCAAGCAAGCAAGTTACAATCATCGTTCCCTATAGTCCCGGCGGCGGAACCGATACGGTGGCACGCCTGCTGGCCAAGGCACTCGACGAGAAATGGGGACAGACAGTCATTGTCGATAACCGGACCGGCGGCAGCGGTTCGATCGGGGCCGGTTTCGTGGCTCGTGCCGAGCCCGATGGCCACATGATGGTGCTGGCGGTCACGGGCATCGCCATCAACGCCCATCTCCTCAAGTTGCCCTACGATACCGTGACGGCCTTTGCTCCGATAACGGCGGTTGCGTATCCGGTCTCGACATTGCTTGCGACGCCGACCCTCCCGGTCAACGATCTCAGAGGACTCAAGCAGTTGGTAGAGAAGGAGGGGCCCGAAAAGCGTTCCTTCGCCAGTCCGGATCCGGGCAGCCGATTGGCGGCCGAGCTGATTTTCGAGAAGGCCGGCATCAAGCTCCTGAACGTGCCGTACAAGGGAGCCGCTTCCTTCGTCACGGACATAGCAGCCGGCCGCGTCGATGTCGGCATCGCCAGCGTCACGTCAGGTCTGTCGCTGATCAAGGCCGGCAAGCTCAAGTCCCTCGGCATTGCCGGCACAAAACGCATTGACGCCCTGCCTGACACCCCGACATTCGCCGAACAGGGATTCCCGGGAATCGAGAACAACTGGTACGGCTTGTTCACCACTGCGGGCACGCCCCCAGCGGTCGTCGAAGCGATCTACAAGGACATCGCCGAGGTGATCGCGCGTCCGGATTTCCAGGCGAAGCTGCTCGACCACGGTGCGCTGCCGGGCGGCGACACGCCGGCTGCATTCAGTGCGCGCTTCCAACGTGACATCAAGGAGGCGGGGACTGCCATCGCCCGCCTCGGCATGAAGGCCGAGTAAGGAGAGCCCGATGCTTGAGAAGTCCCCCGCCGCCTGGACCGTCGCCGAGGTCCAGGCGGACAAGAACTGGACCTATGCGCTGTCTCCGGCGGAAAGCGCCGAGCTCCTGGAGGCCGCGCGCGCGGCGGTGCGAACCGCCGGCTCAATTGACGGGTCAATCCTCGACTGGCGTCGTGACGACTTCGCTCTGCGGCGATCGTTGCCAACCCTGGCCGCGGCCTTCCGACAGGTACGTGACGGTCGTGCGATGGCCCTGGTCAAGAACCTTCCACGCGACGGCGTTACGCCAGCGGAGTTCAGGCTCATGACCTGGGCGATCGGTCTGCATTTCGGTGTTGCGCGGCCTCAGAACCGCGCAAGCGACTACATCACCGAGGTCAAGAACGCGGGCTTCTCCTATCGCAGCGCGACGGGCCGCGGCTACAATTCCAATGCCGAGCTGGACTTCCATGTCGACGGATCCGACGTGGTGCTGCTGTCCTGCTACAATCAGGCTCCTCAAGGCGGCATGAGCATGTGCGCCAGTGCCGCCACCGCCTACGATGTCGTTCTCGCGGAACGACCCGACTATGCCGAGGCGCTCACGTCCGACTATACGTTCAGTCGAAATGGCGAGGAGTCCGAGGGCGAGGAGCCATGGTACGCCGCTCCCGTTTGCACGCTCAGAGACGGCCGCGTCTTCTGCAAATGGAACCGCAATCGGATTCTGAACGCGCAGAAGCTGGAAGGCGTGCCCAGGCTCACCACTCTGCAGGTCGAGGCGATGGAGTACTTTGATACCGTCCTGCGGCGGCCGGAGAACATGTTCTGCATGAATCTCGAGCCCGGCGACCTTCAGATTCTTTGCAATCAGACCATGCTGCACTCGCGTACCGGCTTCGTGGACCATCCCGAAGAGGAGCGGAAGCGAACCCTGTACAGACTGTGGCTGGCGCGCCCCGATTCGCGGCGGTTGCCGGACAGTTGGGAGGTTTTCTACGGCACGACGGAGCCCGCTGCCGTGCGGGGCGGCATGAAGGGACATCACTACGACGAAGCGCGGCGCCTCTTCGATGCTCGCCAGGCGGCGGCATTGGGCATGCGCAACATGGATCCGGAGACAACAAGAGCCGCTTGAACGAACGTGAGTATGCGATCGCGACACCGGCGGGCCGTACTTCGTTGCCGGCTCCGAGATGGCGTGACGTACGTTGCCACCGACTGAATCACTGGTCGCGAGACCGCCAATGCGGTTGATCTGCGAGCTAAAACAAGGGTGAAGGGAGATAACGATGAGCAGGCCAGCGGCCTTTCGCAAGGCAATGAAGGAGGGGATGATCGTGGCCCCCGGTGCATATGACTGCATGACCTCCCGCGCCATCGAGCGGGCGGGCTTCTCCGCAGTCTACATGACTGGCGGCGGCAGTGCCTCGTACTTGGGCTATCCTGACTATGGGCTGCTCACCATGACCGAGATGGCCGACAACGCCGGCCGCATCGCCGCCTCGGTGAAGTTGCCGGTGATCGCCGACGCCGATACCGGCTACGGAAACGAGCTGAACGCCATCCGAACAGTTCGCGAGTACGAGCGTCGCGGCGTCTCCGGCCTCCACATCGAGGACCAGGGTTTTCCCAAGAAGTGCGGTCACCTGGAGGACAAGGTCATCGTGCCGCTCGAGGACTATGTCGCCAAGATCCGCGCGGCCGTAAGTGCCAAAACCGATCCCGACTTCATGGTGATCGCCCGTACCGATGCGCGTGCGCCGCTGGGCTTCGAGGAAGCGGTGCGGCGGGCCAACGCCGCAATCGAGGCCGGGGCCGACATGGCCTTCGTCGAGGCGCCACAGACACTTGATGAAGTGAAGGCGGTGCCGCGTCTGGTCAAGGGACCGTGCATGCTGAACATGGTGTGGCGCGGCAAGACGCCCGATGTGGCGCTGCTCGATGCCGAGAGCATGGGCTACAAGCTCGCCATCTTGCCCGGCATGCTGTTCCAGGAGGCCCTGGGCATCTGCGACAGCATCCTCGCGGAGGTGCTTGCCACCGGGCGGCATCCCCCACCCAAGCTCGATATCACACCGCACCAGGCGTTCCAGCGTGCGGGCGCCGACGAGTGGGATGGATACAGAACCCAGTTCCGTACTCCCGCGAAGCAGGCGGCCGAATAGCTACGCCAACTAGACACCCACGTTTCTGGAGCAACCCAATGACTGTGACGAAGTCTTTTCGCGACGCAATGAAGGCGGGAATGGTCGTGGCCCCTGGTGCCTACGACTGCATCACCGCGCGCTCTATCGAGCGAGCGGGCTTTTCAGCGATTTACATGACCGGTGGCGGCACCGCCGCCAGCTTGGGCTATCCCGACTTCGGGCTGCTCACGATGACCGAGATGGCCGACAACGCCGGCCGCATCGCCGCCTCGGTGAAGTTGCCGGTGATCGCCGACGCCGACACCGGTTACGGCAACGAGCTGAACGCCATCCGGACAGTTCGCGAGTACGAACGTCGCGGCGTGGCCGGCTTGCACATCGAGGACCAGGGTTTTCCCAAGAAGTGCGGTCACCTGGAGGACAAGACGATCGTGCCGATCGAGGACTATGTCGCCAAGATCCGCGCGGCCGTAAGCGCCAAAGCCGATCCCAACTTCATGGTGATCGCCCGTACCGATGCGCGGGCGCCGCTGGGCTTCGAGGAAGCGGTACGGCGGGCCAACGCCGCAATCGAGGCCGGGGCCGACATGGCCTTTGTCGAGGCGCCACAGACACTTGATGAAGTGAAGGCGGTGCCGCGTCTGGTCAAGGGACCGTGCATGCTGAACATGGTGTGGCGCGGCAAGACGCCGGACATGGCCCTCTCCGACGTCGAAGGCCTTGGCTACAAGCTCACGATCCTGCCGGGCGTACTGTCGCGGTCGGTTCTTGGCGCTTGCGAGATCGCGCTCGCCAACCTGAAGCAGCAGGGTCGCCATCCCATGCCGACGTCGGACATCACTCCGCATCGGGCTTTCCAACTCGCGGGTGCGGATGAATGGGACCGCTACCGGACGCAGTTCCGCCAGCCTTCGAAGCAGGCAGCGGAATAGGCATCGAAGTCATATTGGATAAGGAGAGCGGACGATGAAGTACGACGTTATTTCGGCCGATGGTCATATTGATCTGATCTGGCTGCCGACGGACCTGTTCACCGCCAACGCTTCGGCGAAGTTCAAGGACCGCATGCCTCACGTCGAGGATGGCCCTGACGGCCCGCGCTGGATCAGCAAGAACGGCGCGCAGTTCGGTCTGGTCAACGGCATGGGGTCGGCTGGCCGCAAGTATGTACCGGGCGAGATCTATCGGTCGGACCGTATGGCGGCGACTGGTCTCTATGAGGATGGCAAGAAGGGCATTCGGCGACTGACCGATCCCGACTTGCGGCTGAAGGATCAGGATCTCGACGGTGTCCAGGCAGAGGTGCTTTACGGCGTGCTCGGGTCAAGCGGACGCTTGAACGACGGCGAGGCCGCATGCGAAATGCTGAGCATCTACAATGACTGGCTGCACGACTTTTGCAGCCATCATCCGGACCGCCTGATTGGCCTCGCCAACGTGCCGAGTCACGACATGAAGGCGGCCGTAGCCGAGGTGAAGCGGGCGGCCGACCGAGGCGTGCGTGGCATCGATGTCGCCAATCGGCCCGACATGATCCCGCTCTATGACGATTTTTACGAGCCGCTCTGGCAGATTGCGCACGAGACCAAGATTCCCGTGCACTTCCACACAATCGGTGGCCGTTCGCCGGACTACACCAAGATGACGCCGAAGATCGCGCGCCGCGCCTTTGCAACGCACATCACCGGCTTCCAGATGCATATGAGCTACATGCTGATCCAGCTCATGTTCAGCGGCGCACTGGAGCGCTATCCGGACCTCAAGGTAGTGATCGGCGAGGCCGGCCTGGGCTGGATTCCCTACGTGCTCGAGCACATGGACCTCGAATGGGAAGACCAGTTCAAGGATCTCGAGCTCAAGATGAAGCCCAGCGAATACTGGCGTCGCCAGTGCTTCGCGACCTACCAGACGGACCTCGTCGGCATCAAACTGCTGGACGAACTCGGCGAGGACAATGTCATGTGGGGCTCCGACTACCCTCATCCCGATGGCATCTGGCCGGACTCGCGCGACTTCATCAAGAAGGAGCTTGGCCATGTGCCGGAAGCAACCCGTCGCAAGGTGATCTGCGACAACGCCGCCAGGCTCTACCGCCTGGCGTAGAGCGGGAGTGGACAAGATCTGTTCACAGCACGCCGGAAGGCGGCAATGAGCGAAAGGGGGGTGGTGGACCGAGCTGTTCATCACCTCTGCTGCTGAAAGGTCGATCGTTCCGGCATGCGTTGGGGATCCCGGGCGCCGATGGTGGCCTCGCTGCCAAAGCCCGTCAGGACCACGCTTTTCGCGCTGCCATTTTGCCGTGGCAAGCTGCAGCTACCGAAAAAACGAGATAGCATCCGGCACCCGTCGGGCATTGCCTGCAGGGGATCGGATACACGAGGATTTCGAGGAAGGGCGCATTTGAAGGACTGGACCCTCGCGGCGGCCCTCAACAACGCCCGCTGGTGCGACGCGGTCTGTCGGGCGCACGGTCATGCGGGCCGCTTCCTGCCGCACATGTGGGTGAACGCGGCGACCGTGCCGCGCTTCTATCCCAACGCCGTTACCCTGGCGGTTGGCGACACGGCGCTCGAGGAACAGCTCGCTACCGTCGAGATTTTACAGAAGTCGAACCTGCCCGGGCGCTGGTCGGTGAAGGACAGTTTCGGCACGCTCGACCTGTCGCGTCGAGGCTTCGAGCTGCTGTTCGACGCAACGTGGATCCGCAGCGTCATGCCGGCGGAAGGACCCTCGACCGACATCGTCTGGACGCGCGAGGAGAGCGGCGAGGGGTTGCCGGTCGACGATCCGGGCTTCGCGATGTTCAAGGGGCGGCGCGGCTTCAAGGTCGTGGCCGGCTTCATGCTCTATCGTGCCGAGGACGTAGTGGGCGTCTCGAACCTCGTCGCCGAGGCCGCCGATGCGCCGGCAGTCTGGCGCTCGCTTGCCCTGCTGGCGGCGCAGACGTTTCCGCGCCTGGCCCTGGTCGGCTACGAATCCGGCGACGAGCTTCAGGCCGCCGTGAACTCGGGCTTCGAAGCCGGCGACGAGCTCAGGGTGTGGGTGACGGCCCGGGACTGAAGCCGCAGGCCGTCAGCGCGGCGCGCATGTGGGCGGGCGGCGGCGCCGTGACGGCGACCGGCGGCTTGTTCTTGGACAGCGGCAGCACGATGCCATGCGACTGCAGATGGAGCTGGCTGTCCGGTACGGCGCGGCCGTAGAGGCGGTCGGCGATGACCGGGCAACCGGCGGCGGCGCAGTGGACGCGGATCTGGTGGGTGCGGCCGGTCTCGGGCTTCAACTCCAGCCAGGTCATGCCTCTGCCTGATACATCAGTCGCGCGGCCCATCACCTTGTAGCGCGTCAGCGAGGGCTGGCCCTTGTCGGACACCTTCACCGACCAGCCGGTGCGCGTGTTGAGCTTGAGCAACGGCATGTCGAACACGCCTTCGTCGGCCGGCGGCGACCCCTCGACCACCGCCCAGTAGGTCTTCTCGGTGTCGCGGCCCGAGAACAGGCGTCCCAGCTTGGCCAGCGCCTTGGGGTGGCGGCCCAGCACCAGTACGCCGGCCGTGTCGGCATCGAGGCGATGCGCCAGCGCCGGCGGTCGCGGCAGGCCGTAACGCAGATCGTCGAAACATTCCTCGAGGTTGGGCGCGCCGCTGGGCCCGGCATGCACGGCGAGGCCGGCCGGCTTGTCGATCACCAGGATCAGTCCGTCGCGATGCAGCACGCGGGCCTGGATCTGCTCGGCCGTCAGCGGCGGCGGCCTCTTCGGCGGCGCCTTTCGCGGCGCCGTATGCGGCCTCAAAGGTCGGGCCATCGGTCGAGCCAGCTCTCGCTCGCCTCGTAGAGCGCGGCGGCGCGCAGCACCGAGGCCTCGTCACGGAAGCGGCCGACGATCTGCAGGCTGGTCGGCAGGCCCTCCGAATCGTAGCCGTTGCAGATCGAGAGGGCGGGGTGGCCGGTGATGTTGAACGGCATCGTGTAGGGGAACCAGTTGCGCCGCAGCTCGCCGGCCTCGACACCGTCGATGGTGATCGGATCGAACAGGTCCTGGTCGATCGGCAGCGCGGTGCGCGAGACGGTCGGCGTGACCAGGAAATCGGCGGTCTCGAACCAGCCCTGGACCATGCGGAAGAGATCGCTGCGCTGGAACATGGCGCGCTGATAGTCGGCGCCCGACCAGTCCGCTGCCTCGGCCACCTGGCGCACCAGCGAGGGCGTCATGCGGTTGCCGTCGCGCCGGATCATCTCGTCGAAGCGCGCTTTCCAGGTCGTGTGGTTGATCACCTTCCACGCCGAGCTGAGATCGGGCAGTTCCTCGGTGAGTTCGACCAGTTCGGCCCCGAGCTCGCGAAGTCGAATCAGCGA
>CANIEC010000167.1 GCA_947466085.1 Rhodospirillales bacterium | reverse complement strand
GGACTTCCTGCCGCGCTTCGCCGACTGGAACTTCGGCTGGCTGGACGTGCCGGACGTCATCCGCAACGCGCATACGATCCTGGAATTCCCCATGGTCGATCGCGATCCGCTGCCGCGCTGGAGCCATGGCCGCATCACGCTGCTGGGCGATGCGGCCCATCCCATGTATCCGATCGGCTCGAACGGCGCCTCGCAGGCGATCCTCGATGGCGAGGCGATCACGCAGGAGCTGGCCGTCGGTGACGATCCCGAGGTCGCGCTGCGTCGATATGAGGAGCGGCGCCTGCCGCCGACCGCGCGCATCGTCGAGAGCAACCGGCGCAAGGGAATCGACGTGATGCTCGACATCGTCGAACAGCGCGCACCGCAGGGATTCACCGATCTTGAAAGCGTGCTGCCGTCGGACGAACTCGAGAGGATCGTCGGCGACTACAAGAAACTCGTCACACAGGACCGCGAGACGCTGCTGAAGCTCGCCGCCGCCTCGAAGTGATCGGCCCAAAAGAAAACCGGCCCCTCTCGGGACCGGCCGTGGTGGCGTTTTAGTCCGGCCATCACATCGCCGGCACCACCGAG
The DNA here is from genome assembly GCA_947466085.1 of Rhodospirillales bacterium. Taxonomy (GTDB): domain Bacteria; phylum Pseudomonadota; class Alphaproteobacteria; order Reyranellales; family Reyranellaceae; genus Reyranella. Next base: position 9,733 of record CANIEC010000167.1, on the reverse strand, counting down.
GAAGTTTATGCCAGAGGGCGATGACAGAATTATGGCCTTCAGATCAGCCTTTTTATTCCTCTCCCCCCTCTCGGGGGAGAGGAGACAGAAGATAAGGGCATGAGTCTCGCGCGGGCGATCGCGACGGTCGGCGGGTTCACGCTCCTGAGCCGCATCGTGGGATTCGTGCGCGACATCGTGCTGTCGGCGGTGCTGGGCTCCGGCGCCGTGGCGGACGCCTTCTTCGTCGCCTTCAAGCTTCCCAACTTCTTCCGCCGACTGTTCGCCGAGGGCGCCTTCTCGGCCGCCTTCGTGCCGCTGTTCGCGCGCGAACTGACGGGCGGCGGCCGCGAGGAGGCGATGGCCTTTGCGCGCCAGGCCCAGGCCGCGCTGCTGCTGGTGCTGGTTCCGTTCACCGCGCTGCTGATCCTCGCGATGCCCTGGGTGATGGCCCTGCTCGCGCCCGGCATGCGCGACGATCCCCCGACGTTTGCCATGGCGGTCGAGTTCGGGCGCATCTCCTTTCCCTACCTGCTGTTCATCTCGCTGACCTCGCTCTACGGCGGCGTGCTGAACGGCATCGACCGCTTCGCCCATGTCGCCGCGACGCCGGTGCTGCTCAACCTCACGCTGATCGCCGCCGTACTGGGGCTGACGCCGCTGCTTCCCAACGCGGGCTATGCCGCCTCGATCGGCGTGGCGATCGCGGGCGTCCTGCAGTGGGTCTGGCTGCTGGTTGCCTGCGGTCGCGAGGAGGTCGGGATGGCGCTGGTGCGGCCGCGACTCACGCCGCGGGTGGTGCGGCTGGTGAAACTCGCGACGCCGGTCGCAATCGGCGGCGGGGTGCAGCAGATCAGCGTCGTGCTCGACGTGGTCTGGGCCTCGCTGCTGCCCGTCGGCACGATCTCCGCGCTCTACTATGCCGACCGCATCGCCCAGCTGCCGCTCGGGGTCGTGGGCATCGCCATCGGCACGGCGCTGCTGCCGCTGCTGGCCCGCGAGCTGCGCGCCGGCAACACCCAGTCGGCCATGACCAACCAGAACCGCGCCCTCGAATTCGGCCTGCTGTTCAGCCTGCCGGCCGCGGTGGCGCTCTGGCTGCTGGCCGATCCCATCATCCGCGTCCTGTTCGAGCGCGGCCGCTTCCTGCCCGAGGATACGCTGCGCACCGCGAGCGCCCTGGCGGCCTTTGCCGTCGGCCTTCCGGCCTTCGTGCTGGTCAAGGCACTGGCACCCGGCTTCTTCGCCCGCGAGGATACGCGCACGCCGCTCTACATCGCGCTCGCGGCAATCACTGCCAACGTGCTGCTGAACGTCTATTTCCTGTTCGCCACGTCGCTGGAGCTGGTCGGCATCGCGCTTGCCTCCTCCCTGTCGGGCTGGCTGAACGCGGCGCTGCTGGCCGCCGTCCTGCGCCGGCGCGGGCAGTGGATCCCGGACGGCCGATTGATCTCGCGCGGCGTCCGTATCATCGGCGCCAGCGCCGGCATGGGGGCGGCCCTTTGGGTCGGTCTGCTGTGGCTGGCGAGGCCCCTGTCGCGCGCCGACATCGAGGGCGGTCTGGCGCTGGCTGGCATCTGCATGATCGGGATCGCAGCCTATGCGCTGCTGGGCGCTGCGCTGGGCGTCGTGAGAGTTTCCGAGCTGCGCTACGTGATGCGCCGCCAGCCCGGCCTCAAGTCAGCCGACCCAGGCGAACAACCGTGACGCCGGGCCGCAGCGGGCGGCTCGACGAGGGCATGACCAGCACGCAATCGTCGTAGGGCGTCGTCACAGGCTCGTCGTCGTCATGGCCCAACACGGTGCCCGCCTTGGCGATCACGTCCTGGCCCTCGAAGCGCTGCGCCGGCGTGAAGTTGCCGCGCTTCGTGGCGACCGCATGCGTCACCTCGACGACGCGCTGGCGGGCAGGCGTCGGCTGGCGCCAGCCGGCCGGCAGATCGGACTCCTCGAGAATGCCGGTCTCGACCAGGAAGCGGGCCGTCACGTCCTTGGCGACCACGACCGAAGAGGCGCGCCAGTGCTGACCGGTTTCGATCAGGAGGGCGTTCTTGGGACTGTTCGGATCGCCGAACCCGCCATAGTCGCGCATGCGCATGCCGGCGGCGTGGCCGGCGTCGCGCACGATGTCGACCGGCGTGCCGATCGTCTTCGCGAAGGCCACGCCCTTGTCGAGCGGCCCGGACAGCATCAGGGGCACGCAATCGTCGTGCATGGAATGGAGATCGAGCAGCAGGTCGGCGCGCTCGACGAAGGGCTTCAGCACCTGGGCGCGCCTGGTCTCGACGGTGGTCGCGGGCTGGTCGAGCCGGCCCCACACCCGGTTGAAATCCTCGTCGACCAGGCGCGACTTGAACGGCGTCTTGGGATCGAACGAGTGATAGGCCTCGATGTTGTTGAAGGACAGGATCAGCGTGCCCTTGCGGGGCATCACCTTCATGGCCAGCAGTGCATCTACCACGATGGCGCCCGAAACCTCGTTGCCGTGCGTCAGCGATGCGACCATCACCGTCGGTCCCGGCTCTCCGCTCTCCAGGACATGGATGTAAGGCGCGGCACCCGTCTCCCACTTGCGCAGGTCGGGGAAGGCGAATTCGATTGGCGGATTCTCAGACATGTTCAGGACCATCGGCAGGTTGCACCGCTCCTTCGCATGCTAGTTTGCCAGGGACAAGGAGAAGCCAATGGCGCGCAGCCGGTATCGCTGGTTCATCGTCTTCCTGCTGTTCGCGATCACCGTCGTGAACTACATCGACCGGGCGGCCCTCTCCTACGCCATCCCCATGATCCAGCGCGATCTCGGCCTGTCGCCGGAGGCGACCGGCGCCATCCTCGGCGCCTTCGGCCTGGGCTATGCCGTGACGACGCTGCTCGGCGGCTTCGCCGTCGATCGCTACGGCGCCCGAATGATCCTCACGCTTGCGGCCGTGCTGTGGAGCCTGTCGATCGGCGCCACGGCGCTCGCGACCAGCGTGACCATCCTCTATGCAGCCCGCGTGATGCTGGGAGTCGCGGAAGGGCCCAACTTTCCCGCCCTCACCGGTGCGGTCAGCCACTGGCTGTCACCGCACGAGCGGGCGACGGCGCTGGCGAATGCGCTGCTGGCGGTCCCGCTGGCGCTGGCGATCGGCGGTCCGCTGGTGACGGTGCTTCTCGGATGGCTCGACTGGCGCCTCACCTTCGCGGTGCTGTTCGCGCTCTCCGCCGCCTGGATTCCGCTCTGGTATTTCTGCTTCCGGGACGACCCGTCGCAATCGCGACTCGTGAATGCAGCCGAGCTCGCCCATATCCGCAGGGTCGATCCCGGCGTCACCCCGGCCCCGCACGTGGTGCTGAAATCCTGGCCGGAGCCCGGCGTGCTCAAGGAACTGCTGACCAACCGCACGCTTCTCGCGAACTATTGGGCCTTCTTCGTGTTCGGCTACTTCCTGTTCTTCTTCATGACCTGGCTGCCGAGCTACCTGGAGCGCAAGTACGGGCTGAACCTCGGTGCCGTCGGCCTGTTCTCGGTCCTCCCCTGGCTGTCGGCCGCTGTCCTGCTGTGGGCCATGGGCCGCTGGTCGGACTACCTGCTGAAGACAACGGGCAGCATGCGCATCTCGCGTTCCTGGCTGATCGCCGGCAGTCAGCTGGTGGCGGCCCTCGCGGTCGTGCCGGTGGCCCTCACCGACAATCTCACCGTCGCCGTTGCCGGCATCACCGTGGCCGTCGCGGCGTCGATGGGGGCCAACGCCGCCTACTTTGCGGTGAACGTCGATATCGTGCCGCAGCGCGCCGCGACGGCGCTTGGCCTCATGGATCTGGCCTTCGCCATCGCGGGCTTCCTGGCACCGGTCATCACCGGCTGGGTGCTGAACCTGCGCGGCTCCTTCGCCGACGGCTTCCTGCTGATGACGGCGCTCGCACTCTCCTCGGTGATGGTCGTTCTGCTGTTCCACCACCCCGACAGGGATCGCGAAAGGGCGTGACGACTAATGACCCCTCCGGCCCTGAGGGCCACCTCCCCATTTGAATGGGGAGGGACGAAGAAATCATTGCCTCCCCATTCAAATGGGGAGGTGGCGGCGTCTTACGCCGACGGAGGGGTCATGTCGCCGGCGCGAGCGGCAACCAGTTTCGACTGCTTCTCACCCGCTCATCCCTCGCGATACCAGTTCGCGAGATCCCACGTGTTGTTGTCCCAGCCACTGATCTCGAGCACGAGACTGGAGGCGGCCGCAACGGCGCTCGGCCGCATGACCAGCGGGATCACCACGAAGTTCTCGATCACCAGCTCGTTCAGCCGGATCAGCAAGGCGGCACGCTTCACCGGGTCGAGTTCGACCTGGGCCGCCTTGTGCGTCTCGTCGTATTCCTGGTTCTGCCAGCGCGTGACGTTGCGGCCCTGCCACTTGTTGCCCTTGGTGGCCACCTCCCAGGAGCAGAACTGGCGCAGGAAGGACTCGGGGTCGGGCGCTTCCATGCCGTTGCTGTATTCCTGAAGGTCGGCATAGAACTTGGTGTAGGTGTCGGGATTGGCGACATCGGAGGAGAAGAACACCGAGGACGTCACCGACTTCAGTTCCATGTCGATGCCGGCCCGCTGCGCCGCCTGCTTGATGATCTGCTGCGTCTTCTGGCGCGGCTGGTTGATCGAGGTCTGGTAGACGAACTTCAGTCGCTTGCCGTCCTTGGACCGCACGCCGTCGGCGCCGCGCACCCAGCCGGCCTTGTCGAGCACGGCATTGGCCTTGTCGACGTTGAACTCGTAGGACGTCTTGTTCGAACGAAAGCGTTCGGGATTGTTGATGTAGTTGGCGGTCGCGATGCCGATGCGGCCGTAGATGTGGTCCTGGATCGACTTCTTGTCGATCACCAGCGAGAGCGCCTCGCGCACCGCACGATCCGACAGGATCGGATGCTGGGTCTTGAGGCTGGACCGCTCGCCGTCGACCTCGGTCCACGGATCGGTGTTGTTCAGCTGCATGTGCTCGATGCCGCCGCCCAGGGTCACGATGACCCGTCCCTTGCCGCCCTTCTCCATGCGGACGAGGATCTCGTCCTCGACCTGCAGGTTCCAGGCGAAGTGGTACTCGCCGGTCTGCAGCACCGCGCGCGCCGCCGACACCGCGTCGCCGCCGCCTTTCATCTCGATCGCATCGAAATGCGGCCGGTTCGGTTCGTGATAGTCGGTGTTGATCTCGCCGGTGACGAGATCGCCCGGCTTGAAGTCCTTGAACCTGTAGGGGCCGGTTCCGACCGGCCTGAGGTTGGTCGGTGCCTCGCGCGACTTCGCGCCCATATAGTCGCCGAACAGGTGCTTCGGGATGATGCCACCCGGCCAGCCCACGAACGTATCGGCCCAGAACGGGGTCGGCTGCTTGAACTTCACGCGCACGGTATGATCGTCGAGCTTCTCGACCATGACGTCGCGATAGGAGCCGTTCGTCACCGTCGCCGTGGCCGGGTCGTTCGAATACTGCCAGGTGAAGACCACGTCGTCGGCAGTGAAGGGCCTGCCGTCATGCCAACGCACGCCCTGCTTCAGCTTCCACACCACCCAGAGCCCGTCGGCCGAAAGCGTGCCGTCGGCGCGGTTGGGGATCGAGGCCGCGAGCTTGGGCCTCAGGTTGCCGTCGCGGTCCCACGCGGCCAGCGGTTCGTAGAAGAGGCGGCAGGCGTCCCGGTCCTTGGTGCCGACCGCGAAATGCGGGTTGAGCAGAGTAGGCCCCTGCCACCACATCACCTTGAGCAGGCCGCCACCGCCGCGCTTCGTGGGCTTGTAGATCGGCCTCGACTGCGCCATCGCCACGCCGGAGAGCGCCAGAAGCTGGGTCGCCATCGGTGCGGTCAGGCCCGCCGCCGCCAGGCGCCGGATGAAGCCGCGGCGCGACAGCCGGCCGGCTTTCACCTTGTCGACGAGACTCCGCAAGCCACGCTCGTTCATCGATGCCTCCACAGCGATCGTCGAAGCCGTCCCTACGCTCCCGCTATGCTGCAAGATGCGTGCGAGTGCGATGGGACCAGCACGCGCCGCCGGCGTCAATGCCGCAACGGCTCGATGCTTGATCGGGCCGGCGCTTTGCGCGATACCCGCCCGCCCCTGACCTTCCACCGGTGGGGTGCGCGGAGGTCCAAACCCCGCGCCATCGACCTCCAGCGGAGTCCACATCCATGCCTGACACGATCCCCGCCGCCGCCGGCACGCCCAACACGCATCTCGCCGCTTACGAAGCGCACGGCCTCAAGGGCCGCATCCTCTCGGGCGTGCAGCCCACCGGCAATCTCCATCTCGGCAACTATCTCGGCGCGATCCGCAACTTCGCGCGCCTGCAGAACGACTACGAGTGCCTCTATTGCGTGGTCGACCAGCATGCGATCACCGTACCGCAAGATCCCAAGATGCTGGCGTCCCAGACGCGCGAGATCGCCTCGGCTTTCCTCGCGGCCGGCGTCGACGGCGCCAAGCAGACCGTCTTCAACCAGTCGATGGTGCCCGAGCACGCGCAGCTCGCCTGGATCTTCAATTGCGTGGCGCGCATGGGCTGGATGAGCCGCATGACGCAGTTCAAGGAGAAGGCCGGCAAGGACCGCGAGAACGTCTCGCTCGGCCTGTTCGCCTATCCGGCGCTGATGGCCGCCGACATCCTCATCTACAAGGCCACGCACGTTCCGGTCGGCGAGGACCAGAAGCAGCATCTCGAGCTGACGCGCGACATCGCCATCAAGTTCAACAACGATTTCGGCCAGCCCGACTTCTTCCCGATCACCGAGCCGCTGATCTTCGGCGCGGCAACCCGCGTGATGAGCCTGCGCGACGGCACCAAGAAGATGAGCAAGTCCGATCCGTCGGATTACTCGCGCATCAACCTCACCGACGATGCCGATGCGATCGCCCAGAAGATCCGCCGCGCCAAGACCGATCCGCTGCCGATGCCCGACACGCTGGAGGATGCCGAGAAGCGGCCGGACGCCGACAACCTGCTGGGCATCTACGCCGCCCTCGCCGACCAGGAGAAGGACGTCGTGGTCGCGCAGTTCGCCGGCAAGCAGTTCTCCGAGTTCAAGACGGCGCTGACCGATCTCGCCGTGGCCAAGCTCGGCCCGATCGGCACGGAGATGCAGCGGCTGATGAAGGACCCCGGCCATGTCGACGGCGTGCTGCGCAACGGCGCCCAGCGCGCCCGCGCCGTCGCGGCGCCGATCCTCGACGAAGTCTATCGCGCGGTCGGCTTCCTCAAGCCGTAGCCGTCAGCCTTCCATGCGCGTGAGGGCCCACTTCACCGTGGTGCCCTCCGCCGGGACCTGGCCGACCAGCACGATCTGCTCGGTGCGGCGCACGCGCCCGGCCTCGCCGAGGTAGATGCTCTCGGCCAGGCCGATGCCGGCACCGGTCGCGCGCAGGCGCCAGCCGCGGCCGCTCGGCAGCCGCATCAGCACGGCCTGTCCGCTCTGGGCCAGGGTCGCCTTCACCGTCGGATGCAGATGGAAGCGCACGATGTAGCGCCGGTCGGGCACGGTGACCGGCCTGCCCTCGTAGCCGAGGAACGAATCCTCGCCGCGCAGGTCGCCGCCATCGGGCGACAGCCACAGGCGCCTGCGGTGGATGATGCCGTAGAGCGAGCGGTAACCGTCGTGGCACATGTCGAGCCACTGGGCCCCGGCGTCGTCGGCGCGATCGATCAGCACGTTGCCGGCGCGATATTCCAGCGCGCCATGGTTGGTGATCTCGGTCGAATTGACGTCGTCGACCACCGCCGTCGAATGCGCAGCCGTGAAGCGCATGAAATGCTGCCAGTCGCGCGGCGCGCCGGGATAGGTGCCGCAGTTCACGACCAGCCGCTCGTGCGCCGCACTCATCTCGAAGCTCAGGGTGCCGGCATGGGCGATACCGTCCATGCCGCGGCCGGGCGGGCTGCCGGCATCGGCGATCACCAGCGAGGTCCCGGCGGACAAGCGCTGGAAGCCGCTGGCCAGCGCCATCGTCGGCGCGACCTCTCCCGAGCCGGTACGTGCCAGCACGAGGTCGATCAGGCGGCGGTCGCCTTCCCATGTGCCATTGAACAGCGCCAACCCGCCGTCGCCATGGCGGAAGAAGCGCAGCATCGGCGCCATGCGGTCGATCGCGGCCACCAGTTCGGCCGGCGCGCGGCGCTCGGCCGAGGCGAGGGCCGTGCGCACGTCGATCAGGTGGCGCAGCACCGTGAGCTGAAGGTGTGGCGCCCGCTCCGACACGATGCCGTCGTGCAGCACATAGCGCTTCAGGAACTTCGAGAGCCGCGCCAGCGACTGATCGAGGCTCTTCTCGAAGTACTTGCCGTCGCGGATGAACGCGAGGTCGGCGAAGATCAGCGCCTTGTAGACGGAAACGGCCTCGTGTCCGACCATTCCACGGCGCGCGACGCGCCGCAGATGCACCCGCTGGCGACCGAGCGAGAACACGAAACGGGCCGAGAAGCCGGAATCGGCCGCCGCGGCTATCCATTCATAGTGCCGGACCCAGGCGACCATGCGCGCCGCCAGCACGTCGCGCTTCCACGTCACCGGCGACCAGCGCCATTCGCGGTTGGTCCAGTCGTCGACCAGCTTCGCGGCGAGCAGCGCGCCGTGCGGATCGCCGTTGTCGCGCAGGTCGCGCAGCCAGGCGAATCCGTTCAGCGCATCGAGCCAGAGCGGCGCGGCGCCGGCGCGCTGCCACGGCGGATCGTCCGAATCGGGCAGCACCACACCGGTGCTGCCGGCGGCGGCGAAATCGCCGGCCAGCAGCAGCCGCTGCCCAAGCACCGGATCGCCCGGCCAGGCATCGGCGGCGACCGCGAAGAAACTGCGCGGCGTGGCCTGGCTCAGGGTCAGGGAATAGAGCGACGAGCCCAGGAGCCAGCGGCCGAAGGCGCGACGCTCTCCCTTTGCCGCGGCAGACGGGCGCGTCGGAACGGAACGGATGGGCCGGGCGCCGGAAACCAAGGGTTCCCCGGGCCGTCTTGTGTCAGCGACCAACGTCATCTTTTCGTTCTTTGGCCCGGGAGGCTCGAGCGGCCGGGCGGTGGAGGGGTTCCCGACAGCTTACCCCAGCCGGAGCCCTCTGGCGATGGGTCGGCAGGCTCGGGAGCCCCTTGAACGGCGACCGCTGCACCCCAGATTCATTCCAAGGGAAGGCCCGCACGGGGTTCCCTGCCACTCGCTCCACGGAGGGGGGTTCAGAATGAGTCGCGTTTCTGTGTTTAGTTCACCATTGCTGCTGGGTTTCGACCAGTTCGAGCGGACGCTCGACCGGCTTGCCAAGAACGCCGAGGGCTACCCGCCCTACAATATCGAGCGGATCGGCGAGAATGGGCTGCGCATCACCCTGGCGGTCGCCGGCTTCACGAGCAGCGAACTTGCCATCGAACTCGTCGAAAACCAGCTCACCGTCCGGGGCAAGCAGACCGACGATGGTGACCGGGTCTACCTCCATCGCGGCATCGCTGCGCGCCAGTTCCAGCGGGCCTTCATGCTGGCCGACGGGATCGAGGTGACGGGAGCCCGTCTCGACAATGGCCTGTTGTCGATCGATCTGGTGCGGCCGGTCCTGGAGCCGCGCATTCGAACTATCCGCATCGACGCCGGCAATGCCGCCGGCCACGCGGAGCATACGATCGATATCACCGCGCGTCGCAGCCGTTGAGGCGGAGCGCGCTGACGCTGCCAAGGAGGTAGCCATGGAAAACGAAAACAACGTCGTGATGTTCACCCCCCTCGCCGAGGAGGCATTTCTCAGCCTCGGTGCCGAGCACAT
>CANIEC010000166.1 GCA_947466085.1 Rhodospirillales bacterium | reverse complement strand
CCCGCTACATCACGCTGGAAAGCATCGCTCCCGTCAGCGATGATCCAATCATCGGGCTGCCCGCCGTGGCGGCCTGAGCGATCCGACTCTGGCTCGAGATCGTCGTACTGACCAACCGTCAGCTACACCACGCCTCGGGGCACGATCCGAAGTTGCGGCTCTGAGAGAAAAAGGCGACCTGGACCTTGTACTGGTAGTCCGACTTGATCCGAAACGTAAATGTCTCCTCGGCCTGCGCCGAGCCGATTGCAAACACAGATGTCAAAGCTGCTACAGCGAGTACGATAAAGAGTCTCAAAGAACGCATTCTGTCAATCTCCCCCAAGGAGCGTCGGCAATAGTTTCGACCGGCCTCCAGAAGGGAAAATATCATCCGGGTCTAGAATCTCTATGTGAAACCTCTGTTGCCACTGCACTTTTGACAGTCCGGCCGCGCCCAAGTCCCCTAAGCTTTGATGCGCGTTCCCGCCGGATCGAACGGGCTTCGCAAGGACACCCTCGCGGCCAGACGCGTGCCGGCAAGATCGACCTCGAAGCGGCTGCCTTCCAGCCAGGCCGCGTCGATCGCCAGGCCGTCGCGGCGTTTCACGTAGCCCAACCCGACCGACGCGCCGAGCGTATGGCCGTAGCCTGCCGAGGTCCCCTGGCCCGCCGCCTGGTCGCGGAGAAGACCGCCATGCGCGAGGGATGCCCCGAGTAGATCAAGCCCAACTCGATCCACATGGACGTGATCCGAGACCTGAAGCGCATCAACGGCCACCTGACGACGGTGGCCTACCCGATCCTCGAAGCTGCCGGCGGGCTCGCCGAGACGCGCCTCAAGACGATAGCGGCCGGGCCGACGGGAGCGACGGCTCCCTCCCATTGATCGCTATTTGCTCTTGATGCTACTGCATCAGGGCGATCCGCCTCATCAGAAGCGCGGTGTAGCTGAAGACACTCGCCGCGCTTAGAAAGCGCTTCGCGAAGAGATGACCGGCCTGGGCGACACTCCTGTAGGTACCGGGCTGGTCCCGTTCCTTTTGTATGATCGGCTCCACCTCGACTTCGCTCTTCACCGATAAGTATTCTCGACCTGCTTCAAGTGCCGGAAAATAAAACAGGTGGTGCGGTGAACGAAATTTGATCACGGCGCTGTTGCTCAAAAGGCTTTTGGCCATTCGCGAGCACGTAGCCCCGTTGCCGTCCATGGAAATGAGAAACCTACTCTGCAGCTGGTCACGCCAGGGGATGCGGGGTCCAAAATATGGCTGTTCTCTAAGCAGAGACGCGACGTCCAGTGATTCGCACTGAACCGCCGCAGCGATGCGGAACCGTACGTCGGGATTGCCGTGAAAATACGCAGCGGCGCGCAGTCGAGGTATCTGGAGGTTCCTAATCGCGTCGGCATTCAGCCGTCCGCCCGTGGAAGCTCCCGCAAAGCAGGCCCTGATCTCCTTGGCCTCGTACGTGAACGGGTCATCGTCGTGCCGGTACCAGTCGAATTGGAAGAAATCCGGATCGGGCAGAAGTATGCTGTGTGCCGACTCAGGCTTCTGAAACCCGAAGATGGGAAACTCTTCCGCATCTCCGTGGCGGTCACCGACATCGAGGGCGAAGTCGAAAGAACCCTCGTTCCCACTCATGCTGAGCACATGCTCCAGGTAGATTTTGTAAAACCCGGCACGAAGGGCAAGACCGCGCCGCTGGCCAGGGCGCTGCGATTTTTCGGCAACAGGAAGCGACCGCGGGGCTTTCTCCCAGATCCCGATCTTTCCCGCCCTGACCGAGAAAATGTACGTACGGATTGAGCGTTCATTAAGTGCAACCAGTGCGCTGGTCTTGCTCAAGGAACGAAGCGGCCCTCTCTTCTCCCACCACTCGGTTTGGGCGCTTACCAGTTCTTCAAGCTCCTCTCGGCTGGCGAGAGCCGGTTCTCCGGACTTGGCAGCACGCGCCACTCTAAGCCGAAACTGAAGCCAGGAAGCGGAGTTCCTGAGATGGTCAAGCATGATGGCTTGGTGGACCGTATACGATGAAGTGCACGCCCGCTCTCCTATGGCTTGATGCGTGCCCCCGCGGGGTCGTAAGGGCAGCGCAGCGATGCCTTTGCCGCGAGACGCTTACCGGCAAGATCGACCTCGAAGCGGCCGCCTTCCAGCCACGCCGTGTCGATCGCCTGACCGTCGCCGCGTTTCACGTAGCCGAGGCCGACCGACGCGCCGAGCGTGTGGCCGTAGCCCGCCGAGGTGAGATCGCCGACCGGCTGGCCGTCGCGCAGCAGCGCCTCGCCACCCCACAGGAGCGGCTCGCCATCCTGCAGGACGACCGACACCAGTCGCCGCACCAGCGACTTGCCCTTGGCCTCGACCAGCGCCTTCTGGCCGATGAAACCGCCCGGCTTGTCGAGCTTCACCGCCCAGCCGAGTCCCGCCTGGAACGGCGTGTCGTCGGGCGTCAGCTCGCGGCCCCAGGCGCGGTAGCCCTTCTCGAGCCGCAGCGTCTCGATGGCGTAGTAGCCGGCATCGCGCAGGCCGAATTCGGCGCCCGCCTCGTGCAGCGTCTCGAAAACGGTGACGGCGAACTCGACCGGGACGTAGAGCTCCCAGCCCAGCTCGCCCATGTAGGTGCGGCGCGAGGCCAGCACCGTGGCGTAGCCGACGCCGATCTCGCGGATCGTGGCGAAGGGGAAGCCTTCGTTCGAGAGGTCGGCCCTGCTCACTTTCTGCAGCAGCGCACGGCTCTTCGGTCCCATGACCGACAGCACCGTCCAGCCCGACGTCACGTCGGTCAGCACCGCGTTGGCATCGGGCGGCATGTGACGGCCCAGCCAGTCCATGTCGCGGATGGGCTGGGCCGAGCCGGTGATGACCAGGAACCTGTCGCGGGCCAGCCGCGCGATGGTGAGGTCGCTTTCGAACGTCCCGCGCTCGTTCAGCACGCCGGTATAGACGGTACGCCCGACCGGCACGGCGACGTCGTTGGCGCAAAGACGCTGCAGCACGGCTTCGGCATCGCGGCCCTGCACCAGCAGCTTGCCGAACGAGGTCTCGTCGGCGATCGTCACGCCCTCGCGGGTCGCGCGATGCTCGGCGGCGACGGCATCGAACCAACCGCCGGGGGCGCCGCGGCCCCAGCCATACTGCATCTCGGGCACTTTGCCGGCACCCGCGAACCAGTTGGGGCGCTCCCAGCCCATCTTGTTGCCGAACCAGGCACCGCGCGCCTTGAGGCGATCGTACAGCGGCGAGCGGCGGAACGGCCGGCCGCTCTCCTGCTCGCGCTGCGGCCACGGCATCTTGTAGTGCAGCCCCAGCGTCTCGGCGACGCGGCTGCGCAGCCAGGCATCGTTGCCGTGGAAGCCCGCGAAGCGCCGGATGTCGACCGGCCAGAGATCCATCGTCGGCTCGCCCGCGACGATCCATTCGGCCAGCGCCATGCCGGCGCCGCCCGAACTCGCAATGCCCATCGAGTTGAAGCCGGCGCCGACATAGAAGCCGCGCACCTGCGGCGCCTCGCCCAGGATGTAGTTCATGTCCGGCGTGAAGCTTTCCGGGCCGTTCATGAAAGTCTTGATGCCGGTCTTCTCCAACGACGGCACGCGGATCAGCGCATTGTCCATCAGGATCTGGAACTGGTCCCAGTCGTCGGGCAGCATCCCGAACTCGAAATCGTCGGGAATGACGTCCTTGTTCCAGGGCTTGGCCTCGGGCTCGAAGCCGCCCATCAGCAGGCCGCCCACTTCTTCCTTGAAGTAGATGTAGCCGTCGGGATCGCGCATCACCGGCAGGTCGCGCGGCACGTTCTCCATCTTCTCGGTGACGATGTACATGTGTTCGCAGGAATAGAGCGGCACCGTCACGCCGACCATGCGGCCGAGCTGGCGCGCCCACTGACCCGCGCAGTTGACGACGATCTCCGCCTTGATTGGCCCTGCGGTCGTCTGCACGCCGGTGACCCGCGGGCCGCCCGGCCCCTCCTCGGTGTCGATCGCCGTGACCCGGATCTTCTCGAAGATGCGGACGCCGCCGTTACGGGCGCCCTTGGCCAGCGACTGGGTGATGTCGGTCGGATTGGCCTTGCCGTCGCCCGGCAGCCACACGGCGCCCACGAGATCGTCGGTGCGCATGATCGGATACTTGTCGCCGGCCTGTTGCGGCGTCAGCGGCTCACAGACGACGCCCTGCGCATTGGCCATCGCGGCCGAACGGCGCAGCAGGGTCATGCGCTCCTCGGTGCGCGCCACGATGAGCGAGCCGGATTGCTTCCAGCCGGTGGCAAGACCGGTCTCGGCCTCGAGCTTCGAATAGAGCTCGGTGCTGTAGCGGATCAGCCGCGTCAGATTCTGGACGCTGCGCAACTGGCCCACGAGCCCCGCCGCATGCCAGGTCGTGCCGCCGCTAAGCCGCCCCTGCTCCAGCAGCACGATGTCCTTCCAGCCGAGCTTGGCGAGATGATAGGCGGTCGAGCAGCCCATGATGCCGCCGCCGATGATGACGACGCGGGCGTGGGACGGGACCGTGGCGGTCGGCGTGGAGGACGACATCAGATGATTTCCATGTACCGGTCGAGCTCCCAGTCCGTGATGGCCTTGCGGAACTCCCGCTCTTCCCACTCGCGTGTTGCGGAATAATGATCGACGAAGGCGTCGCCGAAGAGACCACGCGCCGGCTTCGAGGCCTTGAGCCGGCCGGCGGCCTCCATGAGAGTCCTTGGCAACTGCGACTTCGCGGGATGCTTCTTCTCGTAGGAATTGCCCATGACGGGTTCGCCGGGATCGATGTCGTTCTCGATGCCCCAGAGGCCCGATCCGATGGCGGCGGCGATCGCCAGGTAGGGGTTGGCGTCGGCGGCGGCGACCCGATACTCGACACGGGTCGACTTGGCGGAGCCCGGGATGACGCGCAGCGAGGTGGTGCGGTTCTCGACGCCCCAGGTCGAGGCGGTCGGCGCCCAGAAGCCCGGGATCAGGCGGCGGTAGGAATTGACGTTCGAGGCCACCATGCCCAGCAGCTCGGGCATCAGCGCCGCCTGGCCACCGACGAACTGGCGCATCGTCTTGCTCATGCGGTGCGGCGCCGTCTCGTCGAAGAAGACCGGCTTGCCGCCCTTCCACAGCGACATGTGCATGTGGCCGCCGCAGCCCGGCCAGTCCTTGGACCACTTCGCCATGAAGGTGGCGAGCCAGCCGCGCTTCTGCGCCAGCACCTTGGTGAAGATCTTGAACAGGGCGGCCTTGTCGGTGGCGGCCAGCGCATCGTCGACCCGCAGCGCCGCCTCGAGCACGCCGGCGCCGGTCTCGGTGTGCAGGCCCTCGATGCCCATGTCCATCGCCTCGCACATCGCGAGCAGGTCGCGATACCAGTCGGACAGGACCGAATTGCGCAGGACCGAGTAGCCGAAGAAGCCGGGCGAGATCGGCTTCAGGTTGCGATAGCCCTTCTCGCGGATCGATTCGGGCGTCTCGGCGAAGACGAAGAACTCGTACTCGAAGCCGACCTTGACCTCGAAGCCGAGCTTCCGTGCGCGCTCCAGGACGCGGCGCAAGGTGCCGCGCGGACAGATCTCCTCCGCCTTCCCCACGAACTCGCAGAGGAAGAGCAGGTTCCCGGGCTCGGTCGCGATCTCGCGGCAGGTGTCCGGCAGGATGCGGACGTTGGCGTCGGGATAGCCCGTATGCCAGCCCGTGTAGGTGACGTTGTCGTAGAGCTGGTCGTTCATGTCCCAGCCCAGCACCACGTCGCAGAAGCCGAACCCTCCCTCGAGCGCGGAGCGGAACTTGTCGACGTGGATGTACTTGCCGCGCAGGATGCCGTCGATGTCGTGGACGCCCACCTTGACGTGGGTGAGCCCGCGCTGCTTGACGATCTTCAGCGCGTCGGCAGCCGTCTTGACCTGGCGCGGTTCCATCCAACTCCCCTCGTTATCCCGAGGCAGACTAGCTGCTGAGATAGCGCGGAAGCCAGAGGGCAATATCCGGGAATACGGCGATCATCATGGTGAAGAGAACCATGATCGCGAGATAGGGCAAGGTCACGCGGGCGATGTAGCCCAGCCCGTCCTCGGTCAGCCCCTGGATCACGAACAGGTTGAAGCCGACCGGCGGTGTGATCTGCGCCATCTCGACGACCAACACCAGGAAGACGCCGAACCAGATCGGATCGAAACCGGCGGCCTTCACGATCGGCATGACGATCGGCAAGGTCATCACGATCATGCTGAAGCCGTCGAGGAAACAGCCCAGGATCAGGTAGAAGACGATCAGGGCCACGATCAGCATGAACGACGACAGACCGAGGCTCTTCACGAACTCGGCGACGGCCGCCGGAATGCCGAGGAAAGCCGCGGCGCTGCCCAGGATCGAGGCGCCGAGCACGATCAGGGCGATCATGGCGCAGGTCTGCACCGAGCCGATGGCGATGGCCTTCAGTGCGGGAATCGACAGTTCGCGCTGGATTCCCGCGACGATCAGCGCGCCCAGCACGCCAACGGCAGCCGCTTCCGACGGCGTCGCGAAGCCGCCATACATCGAGCCCAGCACGCACAGGATCAGGAAGACGGCCGGTCCCAGTTCACGGATCGACGTCAGGAACTCCGCCGCCGTGGCGATGCGCACCTTGCGCTCCGCCTCCGGCACCAGCTCGGGCTTCAGCGCGGTGTGGATCATGATCCAGCCCATGAAGCAGCCCGCCAGCAGGAAGCCGGGGATGAAGCCCGCCGTGAACAGCTTGGCGATCGAGACGTCGCCCAGCACGCCGTAGATGATCATGATGTTCGAGGGCGGAATCAGGAACCCGAGCGTGCCGGCGCCGGCCAGCGAGCCCACGGCGACATCCTTCGAATAGCCTCGCTTCAGGAGTTCGGTCAGCGAGATGCGGCCCACCACCTGGGTCGTCGCCGCCGACGAGCCCGAGATGGCGGCGAAGATCGTGCAGCCGATGACGTTCACGTGCAGCAGTCGCCCCGGCAGCATCGCCGCCCACGGTGACAGGCCGCGAAACAGCGTCTGCGACAGCCGCGTGCGGAACAGGATCTCGCCCATGATGATGAACAGCGGCAGGGCCAGCAGTTCCTGCGTCGTCAGGATGTTCCAGGTGTACTGCGCCAGCAGCTTGTCGAGCGGGATGTCGCGGAAGACCGCCAGCAGCACCGTGCCGGTGACGGCCAGGGTCCAGCCGATCCACAGGCCGCCCGCCAGGAAGGCGAACAGCACGACGAACATGGTGAGGACGACTTCAAGCATGGGATCTCAACTCGCGCGAAAAACTACTCTGCGACGGAACCGGCGCGCATGTTGAGGTCCTCGAGCGGCAGGCCGAACAGGGCCTGGAAGAACCGCGCGACGAACTGCATGACCAGCAGGCAGATTCCGAACGTCACCAGCGCCTGCGGAATCCACAGCGGCGTCGCGCTGGAGATCGAAACCTGATCCGACACGTAGCTGCGCCAGGTAAAGTTCACCATCGCCAGCGCGAGATAGCCGGAGAAGGCGACGCCCAACGCCGCGAGGACCGTTTCCAGCCAGCGGCGCGCCTTGGGCCCGATCCGTGCCAGCACCAGCGTGACGCGGATATGCCCGCCGGCCCGCAGGGTCATGGCGGCGCCGAAGGTGAAGGCCGCCGCCATGAGGTAGGAACCGTATTCCCAGGCGACCGGAATGTCGGCCGGCACCCAGGGAAAGATGTCCGAGAGCGCCCGGAGCAGGACCTCCCCCAGCATCAGGCAGGTGAGCGCCACCAGGCAGGCGG
This sequence comes from Rhodospirillales bacterium, assembly GCA_947466085.1. Lineage (GTDB taxonomy): Bacteria > Pseudomonadota > Alphaproteobacteria > Reyranellales > Reyranellaceae > Reyranella. The sequence continues at coordinate 2,591 of CANIEC010000166.1, read as the reverse complement.
CGCCCATCCAGCCGTCGAGACGGCCCAGCATGTCGATCCCGTCGAGGAAAGCGCGCAGCACGGGCGGCGCGCCGGCGTTGGGATTGGGGCCGTGGCCGCTCACCCGCGCTTCATCTCGGCGAGGTAGGCCTTGATCGGCTGCTCAGCCGCCGGAACGCGCTTGTAGAACTCGGCGATCATCGGCGCGGTCTTCTTCTGCAATTCAGCCGTCATCGCCGGCGGCGGAATGACCAGCTGCATGCCGCCCGCGATCAGGCGGGCGTTACTGTCCTTGTCGGCCTGCAGCGACGACTGCCAGAACTCCGGCTCGAGCTTCTTGGCCAGGTCGACGATGATTTTCTGGTTGGCCGGAGAGATCTTCTTCCAGGTGTCGTTGTTGATGGTGACGATCTCGGACGACCAGGCATGGTTGGTCTGGTGGAAGAACTTCAGGAACTCCCAGAACTTCCCGTCGACTGCCGAGACGGACGAGGTCGACACGCCCGAAACGGCGCCCGACGACAGCGCGGCGATCGTCTCGCCCCAGGGGATGAGAGCCGGCGCCATGCCGATGGCGCTGCACATTTCCTGCGCGTTCTTGTCGGGCACGCGGATCTTGACGCCCTTGAGGGCGTCCAGCGACTCCGCCTTGATCTTGAGATGCAGGTACTGCGTCGGCCACGGCACCGTATAGAGCATCGTCTGGTTGTTCTTCAGCAGCACCTTCTCGAACTCAGGCCGCACGTACTTGTGCAGCACCTTCAGCTCTTCGATGTTGTTGCTGATAAAGGGGATGCCCTCGATGCCGAAGATCGGCTCGTCGCCGATCTGCTGGATGTTCAGGATGTCGGCCATCGGCACGAGACCGTCGCGCACGGCGCGCATCTGCTCCGGGCCCTTGAAACCGAGCTGCCCACCCGCCTTGACGTCGATGTCGACGGCGCCGTTCGTCGCCTTCTTCACTTCCTCGGCGAAGCGCTTGACGTTGACCGTGTGGAAGTTTCCTTCCGGCCAAACGGTCGCCAGCGGGAGCTTCAGCGGCGCCTGCGCGCTCACCACGGCCGGCGCACCGACCACCGCCATCGCACCCACGCCAACGCCGGCCTTCAAGGCCGTCCTGCGTCCCAGTTTCATCTTAGTCCCCATCGTTGAAGTGACACCGTTCCCCGTATCCGGCCGCCGCCGGCCTATTCAGCAGCCTGCGACGGCTTGTACTCGTAAACCTTCTCGGCCGTCTCCGCCGAAATCAGCCCGTCGGCCAGGTCGTTGGCGACCTGCGTGCGATCGCGGTCGCGCGGCGCGCCGATGCCCGCGCCTCCGGGCGTCAGGATCATCAGCCGCTCGCCCGGCGGGATGAGCTGGAAGCCCTTGCCCTTCAGCGTCTGGCCTGACTTGAACGCCACCACGCCCGCTCCGCCGTCGCCGCCGCCATCACGGCCGCGCGCCGGATAGTCGATGCGGTCGAAAGCGGCCAACAGGTCGAACGGCTCGTCGATACCGCTCTCGATCTCCATGATCTGGCCGAGGCCGCCGCGCGTGCGGCCGGCGCCGCCCGAATCGGGACGGAATTCCTTGCGCCAGAAGAGGAGCGGCGTCTGCGTCTCTGCGATCTCGACCGGGGTGCCGCGCACGCCGCTGGGATATGCCGTGGCCGAGAGGCCATCCTTGTCGGGACGCGCGCCGGTCCCGCCGTTGGAGGTGATGGCCATGCCGAAGCCGTAGTTGCCGCCGTCGCCGCCCTTCACCCTGCCCCGCACGTTGATGTTCCACAGGCACGAGGTCCCTTCGGCCGGGACGCGGTCGGGCACGACCTGGCGCAGGCAGCCAAACGCCACGTCGGGCAGCATCTGTCCGACGACATGACGCGAGGCGACGGCGGTCGGCTTGGGCGCGTTCAGGATGCAGCCCTCCGGCGCCGATACGGTGAGCGGCTCGAGTGAACCGGCATTGTTCGGGATGTGCGTGGAGACCACGCAACCCAGGCCGAACACGGTATAGGCCGTCGTATACGCGTGCGGCACGTTGATGCCGCGCCGCGACACACCGGTCGTGCCGGTGAAGTCGACATGGATGCCGGTGTCGGAAATGGTCAGCGCCGCCTTCAAGGTCACCGGCTCGTCGTAGCCGTCGACCGTCATGCTGTTGTGCCAGGTGCCCTTGGGCAGCTTGGCGATCTCCGCCAGCACCGCCTCGCGCGAGCGCGCGATCACATGGTCGCCAAGCTGGTCCAGCGAGTCGATTTCAAACTCATCCATCATCTCGATCAGGCGGCGCGCGCCGACATCGTTGCAGGCGGCCAGCGAGTAGACGTCGCCCTCGGTGTCGACCGGCTGGCGCGTGTTGGCGCGGATCATCGCCATCAGCGTCTCGTTCGCCTTGCCCTGGTCGAACAGCTTCAGCATGGGGATGTAGAGCCCCTCCATGAACACGTCGGTCGCGTCGGGGCCGAAACCGATGCCGCCGATGTCCATCAGATGGCTGGTGCAGGAGAACAGCGCCACCAGCTTTCCGTTGCGGAAGCAAGGCGTGGTGATGACGAAGTCGTTGAGATGGCCGGTGCCCATCCACGGATCGTTGGTGATGTAGGCGTCGCCCGGCTTCATCGTCTCGAT
>CANIEC010000165.1 GCA_947466085.1 Rhodospirillales bacterium | reverse complement strand
TGGGCGAGCGCCGGCGTCGCAAGTGTGAAGCAGAACAGGCAGGCAAGGCGGCGCAGGGACGGTGACATCTCGCTCTCGAACCGCTCTGGCGGCAAAGACCGTCCGAGCGCCATACTGTGGCCGCTGCAAGGGAGTAGCAGCATGACCGAAGAACTCTGACTTTATCACAGGCGGCGCTGACACGAGAACGATGACGTCCTCCCTCACCACCCGCAGGCTGGCGATCAGCCTGGTCGCCGACGGTTCGGGCTAGGGTCGCATTGTGCGCGCTGACGAGGAGCGGGTTTGATGCTCCGATATCCGGTTTCTCTGGGCGATTGAACGGGCGCTTCCGGTGTGGCGTGCATCCTTGGAAATTGCAATCAGTCTGAGCAGAATTGGGGAGGTTCGAGATGACGATATCGCGACGCACTCTGCTGGGCAGCGGACTGGCTTTGTCGACCGTCGGTGCGGCAACCGCTCCGGCCTGGGCGCAAGCCTATCCCACCAAGCCGATCCGCTGGATCGCGCCCTTCGCCGCCGGTGGCAATTACGACCTGACGTCGCGGCTGGTGGGTGAAGGCATGTCGCGCACCCTCGGTCAGACCGTGATCGTCGACAACCGGCCGGGCGCCGGCGGGCTCGTCGGTTCGGAAGCGGCGGCCAATGCGCCGGCCGACGGCTACACCGTCGTCATGGGCAGCTTCAGCGTGCTGTTCGTCTCGCCCTATCTCGCGGGCAAGCCGTCGCTGGTGCCGATGTTCGCGCCGATCAGCCTGCTGTCGACCGTGCCGATGATCCTCGTCGGCAAGCCCGACGGGCGCTTTGCCGACATCCGCGCAGCACTGGCCGAAGCGAAGGCCAAGCCCGGCACGGTCAGCATCGGCCATGCCGGCAACGGCACGACCAACCACATCGCCATCCTGCGTCTCGAAGTGAACGAAGGCGTGAAGTTCAACATCATCCCCTACAAGGGATCGGGCCCCGGCCTCGCCGACCTGATGTCGGGCCAGATCGATCTCTACATGGACCAGCTCACGACCTCGCTGCCGCACATCAAGTCAGGCAAGCTGAAGGGCCTGCTGGCGATGAGTCCCGACAGGGTGGCGCAGTTGCCGGACATGCCGTCGCTCACCGACATCGGCAGCAAGCCGTTCGACGGCGGAACGACGGCCGGCGTGCTGGCGCGCGTCGAGACGCCCATGCCGATCCTCGAGACGCTGAACGGCGCCGTCGTGAAGGCGCTCAAGGATCCTGCCATTGCCGCCAAGCTCGCCGACCTCGGCGCCGTGCCGCGTCCCTCGACGATGGAGGAGTTCGCAGCTTACATGAAGGATCAGGAAGTGGGCGTTAGCGCACTTGTGAAGTCTGGTTTGTTGAAACCGTCGTGATCGGGTGTCATGTCGGCGGCATGACAATGCTCTTCAAGATGATCGCGCTGGTTCTGGCTTTCGCCATGGCCAGCGCTGTGGCGGGCTGCTCGGGGTCGGGCATCCCGCAGGACGACCGCTATCAGACGCACCGCAACGCCAGCTGGGACAACTGGCGCGGCTGACGGGGAACGGGTCGCCCTCAGGCGATCTCCTTCATCACCGCCCACAGGTCGGCCTTGCGTTCGAAGCCGATGCCCGGCGCGTCGGGCATCGATACGCGGCCGTCGACCACCGCGCAGTCGTCGGCGAAGCCGCCGAACGGCGCGAAGACCTGCGGATAGGATTCGTTGCCGCCGCATTGCAGGCCGACGGCGATGTTCAGCGCGAACTGGTGGCCGCCGTGCGGCACGCAGCGGCGCGGTGACCAGCCGTGCGCCTTCAGCATCTCGATCGTGCGCAGATACTCGACGAGCCCGTAGGAGAGGGCAGGATCGTATTGCAGGATGTCGCGGTCGGGCCGCAGGCCGCCATGGCGGATCAGGTTCCGTGCATCCTGCATCGAGAACAGGTTCTCGCCGGTGGCGAGCGGCGGGGCGTATTCGGTGGCGAGCGCGGCATGCGCCAGATAGTCGAGCGGGTCGAGCGGCTCTTCGTACCAGCGCAGGCCGAAGCCTGCGATGGCGCGGCCGAACTCGATCGCGGTGGTGAGGTCGAACTTGCCGTTGACGTCGACGGCGAGTCGCTCGCCCGCCCCGACGATCTCCAGAACCGCCTCGATGCGCTTCAGGTCCTCGGCCAGCGGCACGCCGCCCACCTTCATCTTCACGCAGGAATAGCCGAGACCGAGATAGTGCTTCATCTCGTCCTTGAGCCCGTCCAGCCCCTTGCCGGGATAGTAGTAGCCGCCGGCGGCATAGACCCACGCCTTCTCATCGGCCTGGCCGCCATTGTAGCGGTCGGCCAGCAGCTTCCACAGCGGCACGCGCTTGGCCTTGGCGACGGCATCCCAGATCGCCATGTCGAGCACGCCGACGGCGACCGAGCGCTCGCCGTGGCCGCCGGGCTTTTCGTTGGCCATCATGACCGCCCAGCACTTCGCCGGGTCGAGCAGCCCCTCGGCATCGAGCAGCGAGTCGGGCTTGGCCTGGCTGAGACGCGGGATGAAGCGTTCGCTCATCAGCCCGTGCTGCGCATAGCGGCCGTTCGAATTGAAGCCGAATCCCACCACCGGTTTGCCGTCGACCATCGCGTCGGTGACCACCGCCACGACCGAGGCTGTCATCTGGCTGAAGTCGATGTAGGCGTTGGCGATATTGGAGCGGATCGGCGAGACGATGTCGCGGATGGCGACGATGCGCATGGAGGCGTCCGTAGCTGGAGGGGATCCCGAAGATCGGGCCGGGTCCGGACTTTCTACAGGTGCCCGCGGGCGGCGGCCAGTAGGCGGGGCGGGCACTAGCTTGCGCAGACGCCTCGAAAGATCGACCGCGGGTCGCAAGCGACAACGCCGTCGAGGGGAAAAGGTTGCGCTGAAATACATAAATCCGTTGGTCGAACTTTTGGCGTCAACCTGCGTATATCGTACGATGCGGCCTGCGTTTCACATCGCTGCGCCCGGACGCACTTCCGCCCGCCAGATGCTGCGTGCAGCGACGGCGGATCGTCATGCTGAGGTCGACGCGCGCTTCTCCGGTCCCTTCGACACGGACAGGATTACCTATTCGGCATTCCTGATGGCGCTCGCCCGTGTCGTCGGCCCGCTGGAGCGGGCGCTGGAGCAGGGTGGTGTGGCGCGCCTCGTTCCGGACTGGCCCGTGCGTCGCCGCGCAGATGCGCTCGACCGCGACCTTGCCCTTTTGGGAATTGCCATGCCGACAGCCTCGACCATCGACGTGACGCGCGACGAGGCCCGCCTGTTCGGCCGGCTCTACGTGCTGGAAGGCTCGCGGCTGGGCGGCAGGCTGCTGGTGAAGCGCGCCCGCGAGAATGCCGACCCGCGGGTACGGGCGGCGACGAACTATCTCGGCCACGGAGAGGGTGCCGATCTCTGGCGCGGCTTCCTGCAACGGCTGGAAGGGTCGGAAGCGGTCGCCGCTTCGCCCGCGCGCACGATGCTTGGCGCACGCGAGGCCTTCGCACTGTTCGGGGCGGAGCCGGCGCATGGCTGAGACCGGCTTTCCCGCCGACCTGACCAATTGCGACCGCGAGCCCATTCACCTCCTCGGGGCCGTCCAGCCGTTCGGCTTCCTGATCGCCCTCGACAGCACGCAGTGGACGGTCACCCGCGCCTCGCGCAACGTCGCGGAGTGGCTGGGCGCCGGTCCGGCGGGGCTGATCGGCCGGCCGATCGACGACGTGTTCACCCCCGAGTCGATCCATCTTATCCGCGGCCAGCTGCAGACGGCGCACTTCACCAGCACCGTGGCGCGCGCCTTCTCCGTGGCGCTGCTGACCGACGGTCCGCGCTTCGACCTTGCGGTCCATGTGAACGAGGACACGATCGTCATCGAGTGCGAGCCCTGCATCGACGAACAGGGGGTCAATTCGAGTGCGCTGGTGCGTGCCATGATCGCCCGGCTGCAGCAGACGGCCGACCTCAGGACCTTCTATCGGGTGGCGGCCCGCGAGATGCGCGGCCTCACCGGCTTCGATCGCGTGATGGTCTATCGCTTCGACCATGACGGCTCGGGCGAGGTGATCGCCGAATCGGCGCGAGGCGGCCTCGACAGCTATCTCGGCCTGCATTATCCGGCCTCGGACATTCCGCGGCAGGCGCGCATCCTCTACGAGCGCAACTGGCTGCGCATCATTCCCGACGTCTCGGCAGTCCCCGTCGCGATCGAGCCGGCCGTCATCGCCGGGCAGCCGCTCAACCTCTCGATGAGCACCCTGCGCAGCGTGTCGCCGATCCACATCGAGTATCTTAGGAACATGGGCATCGGCGCCTCGATGTCGGTGTCGATCCTGCGCGACGGCAAATTGTGGGGCCTGTTCGCCTGCCATCATTACGTGCCCCACACCGTCCCGTTCGAAAGGCGCACCGCGGCCGAACTGTTCGGCCAGATGTTTTCGCTGCTGATGGAGAGCCGCGAACGCGACGAGGAATCGGCCTACGAGGCGCGCGCCCGGATGTTGCACAACCGGCTCGTCACCGTGATGGCGGCGGAAGCCACCCGCTTCGACAGCATTGTCTCGCATCTCGACGAGATTGCCGACCTTCTCTCGTGCGACGGCATCGGCGTGTGGACCGGTGGCAAAGCCAACCTGCAGGGCATGGCGCCGACACGGAATCAGTTCGCCGGCCTGATCGACTATCTGGCGTGCCACGACCTGGGCGAAGTGCTGGCCGTCCACGAGATTGCGGCCGAGTACCCGCCGGGTCACGCCTTCGCCGACCGCGCGGCCGGCATGCTGGTCGTGCCGCTGTCGCGTCCGGCGCGCGACTTCCTCGTCTTCTTCCGCAAGGAAGTGTCGCGCACGGTGAACTGGGCGGGCGATCCCAGCAAGCCGGTCGTCGCCGGCCCGCTCGGCGCGCGTCTGACGCCGCGCAAGAGCTTCGAACTGTGGCGGGAGACGGTGAGCGGCCAGTCGGTACCATGGCAGCCGGTCGACGTGCGCATCGCCGAGAGCCTGCGGGTCAGCCTGCTCGAGGTCATCCTGCGCCTCTCCGACATCACCGAGGTCGAGCGCAAGCGGTCGCAGGAGCGGCAGGAGCTGCTGATCGCCGAGCTCAACCACCGGGTCGGCAACATCCTGGGCCTGATCCGCGGCGTCATCTCGCAGAGCCGCGACCCGTCACTCTCGGTCGATGCCTTCGCCGACGTGGTCGGCGGTCGCATCCAGGCGCTGGCACGTGCCCATGACCAGATCACCGCCGACAATTGGGGCCCGGCCTCGTTCCGCGGCCTCGTCGTTGCCGAAGCCGGCGCGTATCTGGGCAGCAAGGCCACGCGCGTGCGTCTGTCCGGCCCCGAGATGCTTCTGGAGCCGCAGGGATTCACCACCCTGGCGCTGGTCGTGCACGAGCTGATGACGAACTCCGCAAAGTACGGAGCGCTGAGCGACAGCCACGGCGGCATCGACATCGAGACCCGGCTCGATGCACAGCGCAACCTGCACATCACCTGGACCGAGCATGGTGGGCCTCCGGTGGAGCAACCGACGCGGCGGGGCTTCGGCACGACGGTCATCGAGCGGTCCATTCCCTACGACCTGAAGGGCGAGGCCACCGTCGACTACGAGGTGGCGGGCGTGTGCGCCAGGTTCGTGATACCCGAGAGCTACGTTCGACCGGCGCCGGGCGCGCTGGCTGAACCCGCCGCGGAGGCGGCCCTGGAGGTGAGCGCCGCCGACCTGCCGAAGGACGTGCTGATCGTCGAGGACAACATGATCATCGCACTCGACGCCGAGAGTTCGATCGTTCGCGCCGGCATCGAGACGGTGCGCGTGGCCTCGAGCGTGGCGCAGGCGATGAAGGCGATTGCCGCCCGCCCGCCCGACTTTGCCCTGCTCGACATCAATCTCGGTCGCGAGACGAGCTTCGCCGTTGCCGAACATCTTGCCTCGCTCGGCATTCCCTTCGTTTTCACGACCGGCTACGGCGAGGATATTGCCTTCCCGCCCAAGCTGCTGGGGGTGCCGCGCGTGCGCAAGCCCTACACGGGCGACGCGCTGCTGGTGGCGATGCGGCGCTAGCCCGCCGCGTAGACGTTGCGGCGGTTCTGGCGGAACAGGAGCCACCACGCGACCGCGCCGTTCAGCAGGTTCCAGGCGATGCCGTTGATGAAGGCGGCCCGGTAGGAGCCGGTCATGTCGAACAGCACGCCGCCCATCCAGCCGCCCAGCGCCATGCCGATCAGCGTCGAGGAGATGGCGAGTCCGACCCGGAAGCCGGCTTCCTTGGGCGGGAAGTATTCGCGCACGATGATGGCGTAGGACGGCACGATGCCGCCCTGGAAGAGGCCGAACATCGCCGAGGCGAGGTACAGCGAGGTCACGGAGTCGTCGATCAGATAGAAGACCAGTGCCACGCACTGCAGCGTCGAGCCCAGCAGCAGCGTCTTCACGCCGCCGACCCGGTCGGCGATCCAGCCCGAGGCGATGCGGCTCACGATGCCGAAGCCCAGCATCAGCGACAGCATCTCCGCGCCGCGCGCCACGCCGTAGCCCAGGTCGGCGCAGTAGGCGACGATGTGGACCTGCGGCATCGACATGGCCACGCAGCAGCCGATGCCGGCCACGATCAGCACCGCCTGCAGGGCGTTGGGCGAGAGGCCGAGCGAGCGCGGCGAATGGGCCGCGGCACCGGCTGTTCCCGGGGCGCCCGTCATCTGCTCCGGGGGCGGCTTGCGGCGCAAGGTCAGCGCCAGCGGGATCATCGCCACGAAGCACAGGATGCCGGCGGCCCAATAGGTGACCCGCCAGCCATGATCGTGGATCAGCATCTGGATGATCGTCGGCCAGATCGCGCCGGCGAGATAGTTGCCCGAGGCGGCGATGGCCACCGCGATGCCGCGCCGCCGGTCGAACCAGTGCGAGATGTCGGCGACCAGGGGCGCGAAGGTGGCGGCCGAGCTGAAGCCGATCAGCACCTGCACCGCGGCGAACAGCGGCAGCGCCGTCGCCAGCGGCGCCAGCGCGAAGCCCAACGCCAGGCCGGTCGCGCTCAGCACCGCGGTGAGGACGATGCCGCGCTTGTCGACCAGTTTGCCCCAGGTGACGCCGCCGGCGAAGAAGCCCAGCGTGTTCATGGTGTAGGCGAAGGAGATGTCGGCGCGGGTGATGCCGAGATCCTGCTGGATCGACGGCAGCGCCACGACGAGGCACCACATGCCGATGCCGCCCACCGTGCTCAGCGTCACGCTGGCGGCGAGACGCCACCAGGCATAGCTCGACTCGACTCCGGACATGATCAGCCGCCGATCGCGCCCTGCGTGTTGACGTAGAGCGCGTAGAGCGAGTGGCTCGCCGCCATGAAAAGTCGGTTGCGGTAACGGCCCCCGAAGCAGACGTTGGCGCAGCGCTCGGGCAGGTCGATATGGCCGATCGGCTTGCCCGCCGGATTGAAGATGCGTACGCCGTCGAGATCGGCCGAGCCCATGCCCCAGCCGCACCACAGGTTGCCGTCGACATCGACGCGGAAGCCGTCGGGCGAGCCGCCCGGGCCGGCATCGACCAGCACCGAACCCTTGCCCAGCGTCGTGCCGTCGGTCGACACGTTGTAGGACAGGATCGTGCGATGCGGCTCGGCGCGCGAGGCCACGACATAGAGCTTCTTCTCGTCGGGCGAGAAGGCCAGGCCGTTGGGGCCGGGAATGTCATCGGCCATCACGGCGAGCTTCCCGGTCGTCGGATCGAGGCGATAGACGGCCGGCCTGTTCTGGCTCTCTTCCTTGTGGCCTTCGTAGTAGCCCAGGATGCCGAAGGTCGGATCGGTGAACCAGATCGAGCCGTCGGACTTCACCACCACGTCGTTGGGCGAGTTGAGCGGCTTGCCGTCGTAGGAATCGGCCAGCACCGTGAGGGCGCCGTCATACTCGAAGCGGACCACCCGGCGCGCATCGTGCTCGCAGGCGATCAGCCGGCCGCGGCGGTCGCGGGTGTGGCCGTTGGCGTTGTTCGAGGGCTTGCGGAAGATCGAGACGTTGCCCGTCTCCTCGTCCCAGCGCAGCACGCGGTTGTTGGGAATGTCGCTCCACAGGAGGTAGCGCCCGTCACCGAACCAGACCGGGCCTTCCGACCAGCGGCAGCCCGTGTAGAGCCGTTCGACCGAGGCCAGCGCCAGCCGGTACTGGTTGAACGACGGGTCGAGCACGCGCACGGCCGGATCGGGGTAGCGCTCGCTGGGCTGCCACATCTTGGTTTCCTCGCTTTGTTCTTCGGCGCCGAAGCCGGGCGCCAACTTTCGCGCGAGAATGCCCGTCCGGCATCACGCGGTCGAGAGCCAACGACCGGGCCACCGGGGACCGGGTTCCGGGGAGCGGCTTTCCGCCCGCCAGACGCGCGAAGAAATCGCGGGAACGGCCAACCGGGCCTGTGATATACCGCCGAACCTGCTCGCTGCCGAAGGCGGGCCAATGCTGCAAGTCGCATGGGATGGTTGTGATGAAGCCGACGTTTGTGACCATTGACCGACATCCTGGCCGCTCTACCCAGACGATCGGGGTAGCCCGCGCGCTCGGAACCGATCCGGATCTCATCCACGAGCCGTCGGTCGGCGTCGTCGGCACCAAGGGCGACAGCCAGTGCTATCTCGGCGTCATGTCCAAGGTCGAGGCGATCCACGCCCAGCTCAAGGCACGCATCGGCACCGGCGCGAACCAGCTCAAGATGCGGCTGGTCCAGCCTGAGTACACGATCGCCACGTCGGACGGCATCCGCAACGGCACGCGCGAGATGCGCTATTCGCTGATCGGCCGCGAGGTCACCCAGGACGCGCTGTGCGAGCATCTCAGCGCCACCGGCCTTGCCGGCACGATCGCGGTCGTGGCCTGCGACAAGCCGCCGGTCGGCACGCTGTCGGCCCTGCTCGAGCACGACCTGCCGTCGATCATCATGTCGGACGGCCCGATCCATCCCGGCAAGGATCCGAACACCGGCGAGGCGCTCGACATCGTGAGCGCCTACCAGGTCGCCGGCCATCCCGATCCCGAATACCGGCATCACATCGCCTGCCACGCCTGCCCGGGCTACGGCAGCTGCGGCGGCATGTTCACCTACAACACCATGCAGACCTTCATCGGCGTGGTCGGCATGCAGCCGCTGCACATGGTGGCGCCGCCGTCCGACGATCCGCGCCGCACCGGCGAGTTTGCCGCCGAGCTGGTCGACCTGCTGGCCAACCTGATCGCGAAGGACCTGAAGCCCCGCGACATCGTCGTGCGCGATTCGATCCGCAACGCGGTGATCGTGTCGATGGCCATCGGCGGCTCGACCAACGTGGTGCTGCACGCGCCGGAAATTGCCCGCGCCGCCGGCTTTGGCGACTTCTGGAAGGACGTCATGACGCCGGAGGAGTTCAACTACCTCTCGCAGCATGTCGTGCCCGTGCTCACCGATGCGCGGCCCTACGGCAAGTATTCGATGGTCGACATCGCCGAAGTCGGCGGCGTGCAGGTGATCGTGCGCGAGCTGCTCGAGGCCGGCCTGCTGAACGGCAACGTGCTGACCTGCACCGGCGAGACGCTGGCGCAGCAGGTCGAGCGTCTCGGTTCCAAGAAGGCCGACGGCCGTGTGATCTATCCGGTCGAGAAGCCCTACAAGCCGACCGGCGGCCTGCGCATGCTGGGCGGCAACCTGTCGCCGGACTTCTCCGCGATCCTGAAGCTCGCCGGCGTCGAGGGCGGCCTCGAGGACAACCTGTTCCGCGGCCGTGCCCGCGTGTTCGAGGGCGAGCAGGGCCTGCTCAAGGCGCTCGACGAGACGCCGGAGACCTTCCAGAACCACGACATGATCATCGTGCGCTACGAGGGGCCGAGCGGTGCGCCCGGCATGCCGGAGATGCTCGATCCGACCTCGCGCATCACGACGCTGTGCCGCGAGCGCAACATCGTCGTCGCCCTGATGACCGATGCGCGCTTCTCGGGCGGTTCGGTCGGCCTCGTCATCGGCCATGTCGGCCCCGAGGCGGCGCTGGGCGGCCCGATCGCGCTGGTCGAGGATGGCGACGAGATCATCGCCGATCTCAACGTCAACGAGCTCAACTGCACCGCGTTGAAGGATCCTGCCGTGTTCGCCAAGCGCAAGGCGGCGTGGGAGAAGGCGGTCGCCGACAATGGCGGCATCCATCCCAATTGCGGCATCGCCGACACGCGCCTGCTCCATCGCGCCCGCACCAGCGCGGTGCCGGCGACGCGCGGCGGCGGCCTGCATCCCAACCGCGAGGTCTGGGTGCGCGCGCCGCGCAAGGCCGAGCGCCAGGATTTCAAGCTGCGCAACAAGCACCGCCCGGCGTTCGACAAGAGCTTCTGACGTTTTCCCGTCGTCTCGACCGTAGACTCGCGAAGCGAGGCGGAGTGGAGAGACCTTTTCTCCACGATTTGCCGGCTTTCGGTGGAGAGAAGGTCTCTCCACTACGCGCTGCGCGCTCCGGTCGAGACGACGGGAATAGTAGTGTCTAATCGCCTTCGACGCCGTACGCCGCCTTGGCCGCTTCCTGGCTGACCAGGCCGAGCCT
>CANIEC010000164.1 GCA_947466085.1 Rhodospirillales bacterium | reverse complement strand
CACGAGATCCGCGAGCGCATGAAGGTCTCCGAGCTGCTGCACGAAATGGGCAAGCCGACGATCGCCATGGTGAACGGTGTCGCCGCCGGCGCCGGCCTGTCGCTCGCCCTCGCCGCCGACATGCGCTTCGCCGGCAAGAGCGCGCGCATGACGACCGCCTTCGCCAAGGTCGGCTTCTCCGGTGATTTCGGCTCGCACTACTTCCTGCACAAGCTGGTCGGCACGGCCAAGGCGCGCGAGCTCTACTTCACCGCCGAGATCCTGAATGCCGAGCAGATGGAGAAGCTCGGCCTCGCCAACCGCGTGGTCGACGATGCCAACCTCGACGCCGAGACGATGGCCTTCGCGAGGAAGCTCGCCGCCGGCCCGCGCGTTGCCTGGTGGCACGTGAAGAAGAACATGAAGGTGGCGGAAGAGGGCACCCTCTCCGAGGCGCTCGACAGCGAGGCCGCGCGCATGATCCGCACCGGAGAGACCGAAGACCATAAGGAAGCGGCGCGCGCCTTCGTCGAGAAGCGCGCCCCCGTGTTCAAGGGCGTCTGAGCTTCAGCCGGGCGGCGAGGCGGGCCAGCGCGCCCGCCACGCCGTCGGGCATCGCGACCATCGCGGCGATCAGCAGCACGCCGTAGAGCAGGGCCGAGTAGCCCTTGCCCAGCCCCGCCGTCACGTCGGGAAAGAACTGCAGGAACAGCCCGCCCAGGATCGCGCCGCCGGCCGAGTGCATGCCGCCGATCACCAGCCCGAACAGCATCTGGACCGACAGCGCGAAGTTGTAGCTGCCCGGTCCCACAAAGCCGAACTGCCAGGCCGAGAGGCAACCGGCGACGGCGAGATAGGCTCCGGCGATGCCGGAGGCCGTGGCGCGCACCTGCGGGACCCGGACGCCCTGGGCGGTCGCCGCGAAATCCTGGTCGCGGGCCGCCTTCAGGGCGCGGCCTGAGCGACTGTGGATCAGATTGTGCGCGAGCCACATGCCGGCGCCCAGGAGCGTGAGCGCCATCAGGAACGCCCAGCGATCGTTGCTGAGCAGGCCGGTGGGCGGCGTCGGGAAGTCGAGATAGAGGCCCTGGACGCCGCCGGTCCAGTTCTCGATGAGCCGCCAGCGCAGCAGTTGCGGGAATGCGATGACGACGGCGTAGGTGACGAGGGCCTGCGTCCAGAGCGTGTGCGCGCCGGCGACCCGGCCGATGCCGTAGCCGGCGGCGAAGCCGAACAGCGGGGCAAAGGCCAGACCGGCATAGGGCGAGAGCGGCGTGTGGGCCGCCAGCATGGCCGCGCCATATCCACCGAGGCCGAACAGGGCCGCCTGGGCCAGCGAGAACTGCCCGCTCACGCCGCACAGGATCACCAGGCCCAGCAGCGCGATCGACCAGATCGCCGCCTGGGTGAAACGAAAGACGACGAAATCCGGGAAGCAGAACGAGAGGGCGGCCGCCGCCACGAAGCCCATGGTCCATACGGTCCGCATGGCGTTACGATAGACCATACAACGAAGGAATGGGAGCGAAGCGATGAGATTGAGGCAATGCGTCTTCGTCTGCAAAGACCTGGAAAGTTCCGCCGCGGAGCTGTGCGACATTCTCGGCATCGAGGTTGCCTATCGCGATCCCGGCGTCGCCAAGTGGGGCCTGGCCAACGTCGTCTGCCCGACGGGCAACGACTTCCTCGAGATTGTCTCTCCCTTTAAGGAGGGCACGTCGGCCGGCCGCTACATCGAGCGCCGCAAGGGCGATGGCGGCTACATGGTGATCCTGCAGGTGCCCGACGCGGTGGCCGAGCGGCAGCGCGTCACGGCCCTTGGCGTCCGTGCCGTGGCCGAGAAGGACCTGCCCGAGTACCAGTACACCCACTTCCATCCCTCGGACACGAACGGCGTTCTGCTGTCGATCGACACGACCTTTGCGCCGCCGGGCATCGATCCCGCTTTGTGGTGGCCGCCCGCCGAGAAGGACTGGACGAAGCACGCGCGCGCGGACGTCACCAATGGCCTGGCGGGCGTCGAGATCCAGCATGACGACCCCGACGGCGCCGCCGCCGCCTGGTCGCGCATCCTCGACCGTCCGGCCGTCGACAACATCATCCGGCTCGACGGTTCGCAGATACGCTTCGTGCCGATCGTCGATGGGCGCGGCCCCGGCGTCTCGGCCTATGACGTGAAGGTCGTCGACCGCGAGCGCGTGCTGGCCGCGGCCGAGAAGCGGGGCCGCCGGCATGGAGTAGGCCAGGTCGAGGTCTGCGGCTGCCGCATCAATCTCGTCTGAGGGGCCGAGTTCAGGCATAGAAGCAGGATCGTGCTGCGCATCCGACCCTTCGTCATGGGCCACCTGGTTGCCGCCCTTCTCGTGGGCGCGGGGGCCGGCGCTTTCCTGGCCGCCGAGGCCATGCTGATCGGTGGCGTTGCAATGCTGGCTGGCGCGATCGTGAGTTCTCTGGTGTGCCAGTGGAAGCCTGGCGTCGAGGCGCCGGCTTCGCAGCTCTGGCCGGTCGCCGTCCTCGCCAACCCGGTCTTTCTGGCAGCGCTCGTCTTCATGGCCCTCGACTGGCAATGCGTCGTGGGCGCCCAGCGCGGCTGGGGCTGCCTGGTCGCGGCGATGGCCATCATCGTCGCGAGCCTGTGTTTCCTGCCGCCGCTCGGCGGCTTGCTGTGGCGAACCTGGAAGCGCCATCGCGCGCGACCGCGATCATAGGAGCGCGCAACTCCAGTTGCGCTCAAGCTTCGTCGAACATCAAGGAAAGAGCGCAACTGGAGTTGCGCGCTCCCTTGATTGCCGAGTCAGACCTAGGCCGCGAGCGACTTCGCCAGCCGTCCGCGGATCATCTCCTCGGCTTCGCGGACGATGCGCTCGACCAGCTCCTTGCAGGTCGGGATGTCGTTGATCAGGCCCATGCAGGTGCCGGCCGACCAGATACCGTGTTCCATGTCGCCGGTTTCGTAGACGACCTTGCCCTTGGCGCCGGCGACGATCGGGCCGATCTCCTGGATGGTCTTGCCCTCGCCTTCCATCTCGATCGTCTTCTTGGCGATGCTGTTGCCATAGACGCGGCTGGTGTTGCGCATGGTGCGCAGGATGAGCGACGTGCTGCGCTCGTCGGAGGAGACGATCTTCTCCTTCACGTTCTGGTGGATCGGCGCTTCCTTGGTCGCCATGAAGCGGGTGCCCATGTTGATGCCCTCGCAGCCCAGCGCCAGCGCCGCCACGAGGCCGCGCGCGTCGGCGAAGCCGCCCGAGGCGATCATCGGGATCTTGATGACGTTGGCGGCCGCCGGCAGCAGCACGAGGTTCGGCACGTCATCCTCGCCCGGGTGACCGGCGCACTCGAAACCGTCCATCGAGATCGCATCGACACCAGCCCTCTCGGCCGAGAGTCCGTGACGGACCGCGGTGCACTTGTGGATCACCTTGACGCCCGCTTCCTTGAGCTTGGGCATGAAGGGCTTGGGATTGTTGCCGGCGGTCTCGACGATCTTGATGCCGGAATCGATGATGGCGTCGATGTATTCGCCGTAGGGGCGCGGCACGAGCGTCGGCAGGATGGTGAGGTTCACGCCGAACGGCTGGTCCGTCATTTCGCGGCAGCGCTTGATCTCCTTGCGCAGATCCTCGGGCGTCGGCTGGGTGAGGCCGGTGAGGATGCCCAGCGCGCCCGCGTTGGAAACGGCCGAGGCGAGTTCGGCGCGGCCGACCCACTGCATGCCACCCTGCACGATCGGATGCTTGATGCCGAACATCTCGGTGAAGCGCGTCTTGATCATCTGGATTTTTCCCCCTGGGTAAGTTCCCCAAGCATTACCGAACCGGAACGCCCGGGACCAGCCCACGGATCGCAGCGTGGACATGCCGTCCGCGATGCGGATCAGGTGCGATCGATGAAGGAGATCGTGTCGTCCAGGGAGGGGGCACGCTTGCGCAGCAGTTCGGAGAAGGACCCGACGATGTCGATATGGTCGACCTCGGGATAGAGCTTCAGCTCGGCTCGTCCGCCGGCCTTGCGCCACGCCGCGGCCAGACGTTCGCTGTTGAACGGCTTCACCGTCGTGTCGGCGGTGCCGTGCAGCAGCAGGAGCGGCGGCAGCGGCGCACGGGCGTATTCGATCGGCTGGGTTTCGCGGCGATCACCGCCGAAAATCTCCCTCAGCCGGCGCGAGGTGAGCGGCAGGAAATCGTAGGGTCCGGCGATGCCGATACCGCCCGGCAGCTTCATGCGGTCGACACCGGCGGCGGAAAGGTAGGGCGTGTTGGCGACCATCATGATCGCGATGTAGGCACCCGCCGAATGGCCGGCAACGAACAGCTTCTCGGTGCCGACCTTCCTTGCCGCCCAGGCCGTCGCCGCCGCGCCATCGTCGAGGAAGTCGGGATAGCGAACCTCCGGATAGACGCGGTAGTCGGGAATGATCGTGGTGATGCCCAGCGCCGCCAGCGCCTGACCGACGAACAGATAGTCACCCTTGGCGCCGGAAGCCCAGGAGCCGCCGTAGAAGAAGATGACCGCCTTGCCGTCGGCGCGCGGCTGGTCGGGCGTGTAGACGTCGAGTTTCTGGCGGGGAAGGCTGCCGTAGGGAATGTCGGCGTCGAGCGTGTAGCCCGAGCGCGCGACGGTCGTGTTCAGGAGCGCCGCGGGAGAGCAGCCGGCGAGCAGGCCGAGAACGCTGGCGATGAGGCCTCGGCGCGCCAGATTCATGCAGAACCGGCGAGGTCGCGCACCTGCTCGGCCAGCGCCAGCGAGGCGGTGAGGCCGGGCGATTCGATGCCGAACAGGTTGATGAGGCCGGGCACGCCATGGTCGGCGGGGCCGGTGATGGTGAAATCCTGCGCCGGCGCGCCCTGCGGCACGATCTTCGGCCGGATGCCGGCATAGCCGGGCTGCAGCGAACCGTCCTTGATGCCGGGCCAGTACTTGCGCACGGCCGCGTAGAACTTGTCGGCGCGATGCGGATCGACCGTGTACTCGATGCCGTCGATCCACTCGACATCGGGACCGAACTTCGCCTGGCCGCCCATGTCGACGGTGATGTGCACACCCAGCCCGCCCGGCACGGGGACGGGGTAGATGAGGCGGGAGAAAGGGGAGCGACCGGTCAAGGTGAAGTAGTTTCCTTTGGCGTAGTACGCGGTCGGAATATGCCCGGATGGCATCCCGACGATTTTTTTCGCAAGCGTCGGCGCATGAAGGCCCGCCGAATTGATGAGCAGCCGGCAACGCAGGTTCATCGGCTCGGTTCCGCCGACCTCGATCTCGATGCCGCCCTCGACGACACGGCCGCTTTTCACCGGACTGTTGAAGGCGAACATTGCGCCGTGCGCTTCGGCGTCGCCCTGCAGCGCCAGCATGTAGGAATGGCTGTCGACGATGCCGGTGCTGGGCGAGAACAGGGCGGCCGTGCACTGGAGGTTCGGCTCCATCGCGATCGCCTCGGCGGCGCTCAGGAAGCGCATGCCCTCGACGCCGTTCGCTTCCGCACGTCCCTTGATCTCGGCGAGCTTCTCGCTCTCGGCCGCGTTGGTCGCCACGATCAGCTTGCCGCAGTTGAGGTGCGGCACGCCGTGGTCCTTGCAATAGGCATAGAGCATGCGCCGGCCGGCGACGCAGGAACGCGCCATCAGGCTGCCCTTTGGATAGTAGATACCGGCGTGGATGACCTCGGAGTTACGCGAGCTGGTTTCGGTGCCGATGGCGTCGGCAGCCTCCACGACGATGACCTCGCGGCCGGCAAGGGCCAGGGCACGGGCGACGGCAAGGCCGACAACACCTGCGCCAATGACAACGCAGTCGACGGTTTCGAACGGGGACGAATTCATGGTCGCATGCTAGAACCGCCGCCTCTTTCAGTCACCAAGGGCGGGTGTCGCATCATGAAAGGCGCGTTGGTCACGGGGGCGGGCATACGGATCGGCCGTGCCCTGGCGCTCGCGCTGGCGGCCGACGGGTTCTTCGTCTTCGTGCACTACAAGGCCTCGGCGGCCGGGGCACGGGAGACCGTCGCGACGATCCGCAAGGCCGGTGGCAAGGCAATGACCGTGCGCGCCGACCTTGCCTCGGCGCGGCAGGCGGAGGCGCTGGTCGGCAAATGCCAGGCGCGCGGCGTGCGGCTCACCTGCCTGGTCAACAGCGCCTCGCTGTTCAAGCTCGACCGGGCGCCGACGGCGACGGCTGCCGACTTCGACCTGCACATGGCGATCAACCTGCGGGCGCCGCTGCTGCTGGCGCAGGCGCTGGCGCGGCAGCTGCCCGCGGACGAGACCGGCCTGGTCGTGAACGTGCTCGACCAGAAGCTGTTCAACCTCAATCCCGACTTTCTCACCTACACGCTCTCCAAGATCGGCCTGCAGGGGCTGACGACCCTGCTGGCGCAGTCCTTCGCGCCGCGGCTGCGGGTGGCGGGCATCGCGCCGGGCCTGACCCTGCGCAGCGGCAGCCAGACGGATGCGCGCTTCGCCGAGCAGCATGCCGCCAATCCGCTTGGGGTCGGCGTGACGGCCGACGATCTGGTCCGTGCGCTGCGCTTCATCGTGGCGACGCCGAGCTATACCGGCGACACGCTCGTCGTCGACAGTGGCGAACACCTGATCGGCCGGCCGCGCGACATCGCCTTCGACCTGAAGAAGAAGAAATGACCATGGTCACCTCCGAGCGCCGCATCTTCATCCGCGACATGCGGCTCCTGGTGTCGATCGGCATCTACGACTTCGAACTGGCCAAGCCACAGGCCGTGGTCATCAACGTCGAGCTGCTCCTGGCGGACCCCGACCGGGCGCACGGCGACAGCATCGCCAACGTGCTGAACTACGACATCATCCACGATGGCATCGGGGACCTCGCCGGCAGCAAGCACTTCAATCTTCAGGAAACGCTGGTCGAGGCCATCCTCGATCTTTGCCTGGCGCAGCCCCAGGTCGTCGAGGCGCGCGTCTCGACCGAGAAGCCCGACGTCTACAAGGATTGTCGCGTCGGCTACCAGGCGGTCCGCCGTCGCGCCACGGGCTGAGCGGCACGCTCGATGTCTCCGTCCGTCGGCGCGCTGCGGCGTGCCTCCCTGGTGCTGCTGCTCGCCGCCATGATCTGGGGATCGATGATTCCGGTGCTCGCGGCGCTGGCCGAGCACTACGACAACTGGCTGCTGTCCTGGTCGCGCTACATCCTGGGGCTGCCGGTACTCTGGTTGGCCGTGCTGCTGAGCGCCAGGCCGGCGGCGGCACCGCGACCGCTTGACTGGCGCCGGCTGCTGAAGCTCGGGACGGCCATGACGGCCTTCTCGGTGCTCTACACGTTCGGCGTGGCGCACGCCCATCCCGCGACCGCCGCGATCGTGCTGATGTGCGGTCCGATCTGGGCGACGTTGCTGGCGCGCGGGATGCTCGGATCCACCACGCCTCCCGGCTTCGGGATCACGCTCGTGCTGGTCGTCGCCGGCGGCATCGTCGTCGTGCTTGGCACGCCGGGCCGTGCGGCGGGCTCGTTCGGCCTGGAAGGCGGCGAAGCACTGCTGGTGATCGCCCAGCTGTGCTGGAGCTGGTACTCGATCCGCGCCCAGCAATGGTTGGCCGACCGCGGCCAGATCGCCCTGTCGGCCATCACCTCGACGGTGGCCAGCGTGCTGCTGGGCGTGGTCTGCGCCGTCGTTTGGGCGCTGGGCGGCATCGCCTGGCCGACCCGGCCGCCGACGCCGCTCGAGTGGGGTATGGTCGCCTGGATCGGCATCCTGGGCGTCGCGGCGGCCGTGCTGCTGTGGAACACCGGCGTCTCGCTGGTCGGCGTGCCCGTGGCCTCCCTGTTCGCCAACTCGGCGCCCGTCTTCGCCATCGGCCTTGCGGCCCTGATGGGACGCGAGCCGAGCTGGCTGCAGGTCTTCGGGGGCTTCATCGTCCTGGCGGGCATCGCCCAGCTGCAGATTCGCCAGACCCGCGCGGCGCGGCGATGACCGGGGGCCCGGCACCGGGACGCGGCCGGCATCACATGCTCGGCGCCTTCGCGGCGATGCTGTTCGTGGGCGTGGCCTGGGGCGCGAACGTGCCCGTCTCCAAGGTCATGCTGCAGCACTTCGACGTGGTGCCCATGCTGACCATCCGCACCGTGGCGGCCGTCGCGACGCTGGGCGTGCTGCTGGTGCTGGTGGAGGGCGTCCGCAATCTGCGGATCGAGATCGGCCTGAAGCGCTTCCTCCTGATCGGCCTGATGATGAGCGGGTTCTTCACGATCTTCCTCGTCGGCATCCGGTTCAGCAATCCGATCTCGGCCGCCGCCGTTCAGGTGGCGGGGCCTCTGGTCGCCGCGGCGACCGTGCGCCTGGTGACCGGCGCGCGATTCGATCCGGGGTTTGGCATAGCGCTGGCGCTGACCCTGACGGGAGGCGCCATTCTGGCGGCCGGAAGCCTGTTCGGTCGCGGCGCGCTGACCCTGGGCGGCGGCGAGATCATCGTGCTGCTCTCCAACGCGCTCTGGACGCTCTACAGCCTGAAGGCACAGGCCTGGTTCGACCGGGCGAGCCAGCTCCACCGGGCCTATGTCGCGTCGCTGTCCGCCCTGGGCTGGATGGCCGCACTCACCCTGGTGATGATCGGTCTGGGCTGGGCCAACTCGCCGTTCGCGGTGACCGACGGCTGGGTGTGGAGCCAGCTCCTCCTCGTGGCCGTCTTCGCCAGCGGCATGGGTGCCTATCTCTGGAACGTCGGCGCCAGCAGGCTGGGGGTTGCAATTGCGTCGCTCTGGGTCAATCTCGTGCCGTTTTTCGCCGTATTATGGTCAATGACCTATGGCTTCATCCCCAACGCCTACCAGATCGCCGGTGGGCTCGTCGCCCTGAGTGGCGTCGTCTACATGCAATGGCGAAAGCTTCAAACGACAAAGCGATAAGACAGGCTCTGCCATGCCCGACATGTCTCTTCCTCAGCTCAAAGTCTCCAATTGCCGCTGGCTCTCCGTCCCCGGACGGGGCGACGTCCGCGGCAAGATCAACTTCCTGGAGTTCGATCACCAGCTGGGCTTCACGGTCCGGCGCCTGTTCTGGCTGCACGACATCGCCGCCGACCAGTGGCGCGGTCGGCACGGGCACCGCGAGTCGCATCTCGTCACGCTGGTCATGAACGGGTCCTGCCAGCTGCACCTCGACGACGGCAGGGTGAAGGAGACGGTCGTCCTCAACGATCCGGGACGGGCGCTGCATATCGGGCCGATGGTCTGGCACGAGCTGGACAACTTCGCGCCGCAGACCGTCATCCTGGTCATTGCCTCGACGCTCTACGACGAGAGCGAGTACCTGCGCGACTACGAGGCGTTCAAGCGCGAAGCCGCGGCGGCGAGCCGCGCATGATCCCCTTCCTCGACATGAAGTCGGTCTACACCGAGCTCAAGCCGGAACTCGATGCCGCCTATTTGCGCGTGATGGAGTCCGGCTGGTTCGTGCTTGGCAAGGAGGTCGAAGACTTCGAGGCCGAGTACGCCGCCTTCTGCGGCACCAAGCATTGCGTCGGACTGGGCAACGGTCTCGAGGCGCTCGAACTCGCGCTGCGCGCCTGGGACATCGGCGCCGGCGATGAAGTCATCGTGCCGTCCAACACCTACATCGCGACCTGGCTCGCGGTGACGGCGGTGGGGGCCAGGGTGGTCCCGGTGGAGCCGACCCCCGGCGGGCCGAACATCGATCCCGACCGCATCGCGTCCGCCATCACACCGCGCACCCGGGCGATCATGCCCGTCCATCTCTATGGCCAGCCGGCCGACATGGACGCCATCATGGCGCTCGCCGCCAAGCACGGGCTGAAGGTGGTCGAGGACGTGGCCCAGGCGCAGGGCGCGAAGGTCCGCGGGCGGCGCACAGGTTCATTGGGACACGCCGGCGCGCACAGCTTCTTCCCGAGCAAGAACATCGGCGCCTTCGGCGATGGCGGGGCGGTCACGACGGACGATCCGAAGCTCGCCGAGCGGCTGCGCGCGTTGCGCAACTACGGCAGCCGCGTGAAGTACGTGAACCTCGAGAAAGGCCTGAACTCACGCCTCGACGAACTGCAGGCGGCCTTCCTGCGTGTGAAGCTCACGAAGCTCGACGAATGGAACGACCGCCGCACCAAGGTTGCGGCGCGCTACGATGACAGGCTGTCCGACATCACGAGTCTCGCCTTGCCGAACGTCCCGCAATGGGCCGATCCGGTGTGGCACCTGTATGTGGTGCGCACGAACCGCCGCGCCGATCTGGTGAAGGCGCTGGAGGCGGCCGGCATCGGATCGCTGGTCCACTATCCGATCCCGCCGCACCTTCAGGAAGCCTATGCCGAGCTCGGCCAGGGCAAGCGGACCTATCCCCTCGCCGAGAAGCTGGCCGAGACCGTGCTCAGCCTGCCGATCGGACCGCACATGCCGCTCGATTCGGTCGATCAGGTCTGTGCGGTGATCCGGGAAACGCTGGTCGCGTAGGGTTCCGGCGCCGAGAGAATGCCCCGGCTTCCCCATTCAAATGGGGAAGTGCCTCGCCATACGGGGCGATGGGGTCATGGGCGTCGCAACCCGTATGACCCCTCCGTCGGCTCAGCGGCTTGGTCACAAGCCGCGATACGCCGACACCTCCCCATTTGAATGGGGAGGAAAGTTATTCTTCTAGTGGTT
>CANIEC010000163.1 GCA_947466085.1 Rhodospirillales bacterium | reverse complement strand
GGTCGCGATCTCGCGCGCCATGTCGGGCGCGACCCCGGTGGGCTCACCGTTTTCGCTGCGGCCGGTGACCAGCAGGAAGTTGGAAAGATTGATGCCGGCGCGCAGGACGCCAGTGGGGGCAAGTTGGGTTCGGACCGTGTCGTTCATGGCGGCAGTCTATGGCCAACCGGCGCCGGATGATAGGTTGATGAGCATGTCCAGGCAGCTCACGGCCCGAAGAAGCTTGCGGTGCAGCTAGGCGAAAATGATGCGGCCCAATCACAGCGCCGGCCCGTCCGTTCGCGCTAGACTGGAAGCCATGACAACAGAAATCGTCGTCGAGACCACAGCCGGAAGGATCCGCGGCACCAGCGATCGTGGTGTCGAGATCTTCAAGGGTATTCCGTATGCCGAGCCGCCGCTCGGTGAGCTGCGATTCCGGCCGCCACGCAAGCCCCGGGCCTGGGCCGGCGTGCGCGACGCCTTCGAGTACGGCAACATGGCGGTACAAAGCCAGAATGTCTTCGCACTGCCGAACGATCTCCTGCGCCTCTTCACGCTCGCCGGAAAGCAGAAGCTCGACGAGGACTGTCTCTATCTCAATGTCTGGACCTCGGGCCGCGAGGGATCGGAGCGGCCAGTCCTGTTCTGGTGCCATGGCGGCGCCTTCATCACCGGTTCGGGTTCCTCGCCCTGGTCGGACGGCGCCAATCTCTGCCGGCTCGACGATGTCGTGGTCGTCTCGTTCAACCATCGGCTGGGCGCGCTGGGATACCTGCATCTCGAGGACATGGCCGGCGGGTTCGATCATTCGGGCCTCGCGGGCGTGCTCGACATCGTGGCGGCCCTCGAATGGGTGCGCGACAACATCGCCCAATTCGGCGGCGATCCGAACAACGTCACCATCTTCGGCGAGTCGGGCGGCGGCGCGAAGGTGAGCGTGCTGATGGCCATGCCGCCGGCCAGGGGCCTGTTCCACAAGGCCATCATCCAGAGCGGACCGGCCGTGCAGATGGCCAATCGCGAGGACGGCATCAAGACCGCGCGCCAGATGCTGGAGCATCTGGGGGTGGATGCGGCCGATGCCGGCAAGCTTCGCAAGCTGCCAGCGGCGAAGCTCCTCGAAGCGCAGGTCAAGGTGTTGGCGGGAGTCAGCCGCGCCGCCTTCGCCGATAGGCGGCGGCTCGGCTTCAATCCGGTGATCGACGGCACGTTGTTCCCGGGCGGGCCCTTCGCGCCGGAAGCGCCCCTGCCTTCGATCAACGTGCCGCTGATGATCGGCAGCAACAAGGACGAGATGACCCTGTTCCTGGGCCACATGCCGTGGGTCGCCGATGCGACCTTCGAGAGCCTGCCCGAGTCGCTCACGCCCTATCTCGGCGAGCGGGCGGCCGAGATCGTCGCGGTCTATCGCAAGGCGCAGCCGAGGCTCAGGCCGGACGAGATCGCCATCGCCATCGTTTCCGACCAGGGCATCCGCGCACCGTCGCTCGTGATCGCGGAGCGCAAGCTGGCGCAGGAGGCGGCGCCGGTGTTCGTCTATCTCTTCGCCTGGGAGACACCGGTTCTGGGTGGCCGGCTGCGCTCCTGCCACACGCTTGAAATTCCCTTCGTCTTCTCCAATCTCGAAACGGCGGAGCTGACCGGCGAAGATCCCGCCCGCCTGCCGCTCGGGGAGACCATGGGCCGAGCCTGGATCGCCTTCGCGCGGAACGGCAATCCCGGTCATTCCGGTCTGCCGGTATGGCCTTCCTATTCGGCGCGCCTGCGGGCCACGATGATATTCGACACGGTTTGCCACCTCGACATCGACCCGCTGGGCACGGAGCGGCGGGTCTGGGAGACAAAGCAATGAAGATCACCGACGTCACGCTGACGCTGTTCGCCTGGGACGACATTCCGCCCACGACCTACGGCGCGCATACCGGCCGGTTCTCGGGCAAGAGCGCGCTGGGCCTCCTGCGCCTCATCACCGACGAGGGACTCGAGGGTCACGCCTTCCTGGGGTCGGCGATGAATCCCGCGACGACGGACGGGCAGGGGCTGATCACCCACCTCAAGCCGGGGCTGATCGGCAAGGATCCGTTCCAGCGCGAGCACATCAATCAGGAGATCTGGAAGCGCCAGCGCTCCGCCGGCGTGCGCGCCATCGGCGCGGTCGACGTGGCGCTGTGGGACCTGGTCGGCAAGGCGATGGGCCAGCCGATCCACCGTCTGCTCGGCACCTATCGCGAGTCCGTGCCGGCCTATGCCAGTTCGGCCGTTCTGGCCTCGCCCGCCGAGTACGCCGAGGAAGCGATGCGATTCAAGGAGCATGGCTGGGCCGCCTACAAGATCCATCCGCCGACGCGCTGGAAGGAGGACATCAAGGTCTGCGAGGCGGTGCGTCGTGCCGTCGGCGACTACACGATCATGCTCGATTCGACCTGGAGCTACGACTACCCGGCCGCCATCCGCGTCGGCCGCGCGGTCGAGGAGATGGGCTTCTACTGGTACGAGGACCCGCTCGCCGACCAGGACATCTACAACTACACCAAGCTGAAGCAGCATCTCTCGATCCCGATCATGGCCACCGAGTATCCGCAGACCGGCCTCGATTCGTACCAGCCCTGGATCATGGAAAAGGCCACCGATTACCTGCGCGGCGACGTGGCCGTGAAGGGCGGCATCACCACCTTGGTGAAGACCGCGCATCTCGCCGAGGCCTTCCGCATGAACTACGAGGTGCACCACGGTGGCAACTCGCTGAACAATGTCGCGAACCTCCACGTCATCGCCTCGATCCGCAACACGGAGTTCTTCGAGGTGCTGCTTCCGGACGGCGCGCAGAAGTACGGTCTCGAAAAGGACATCGTCGTCGGACGCGACGGCATGGTTCATGTGCCGAACGGTCCGGGCCTGGGAGCGGCCATCGATTTCGACCTGATCGAGCGCAAGAAAGTCGCGGTCCTGACCTGAGGGCTGGGGCCGGCGGCGCGACTCCCCTGAACGGGCGCCCCGGTGACCGCCCCGGCCCGAGGTAAGTCGTTACTCGGCGCGGATGTTGTTGGCGTCGATGACGGTCTTCCACTTGGCGCGGTCGCGCAGGATGGTGGCCTTCATCTCCTCGACACTCCCGCCGGTCGGTTGAAAGCCGAGCGAGACGAGCTTCTCGGCGAAGGCCGGATCCTTGACCAGCCTGTTCACCTCGGCGTTGAGCCGGTCGACCACCTCCTGCGGGGTGCCGGCCGGGGCGCCGAGGCCAAACCAGTTGTCCGCGCGATAGTTGGGCAGGCCCGACTGCGCGATGGTCGGGACGCCGGGCAGGACGGGCGATGGCGGTACGCTGGTGAAGGCGACGGCCCGGACCGTACCCGACCGGATGTGCGGCAGGATTTCCGCCAGGTTTCCGAACATCATGTCGACGCGACCCGCGACGATCTCGGCGATGGCCGGCGGTCCGCCGCGGAACGGCACGTGCAACATCTCGATGTCGGCCATGGTGGTGAACTGTGCCGCCCACAGGTGGTAGGAGCCGCCGACACCGGAGGATCCATAGGTGAGCTTGCCGGGATTGGCCTTCGCGGCCTTGATCACGTCCTCGACCGTCTTGAAGTCCGTCTTCGGCGACACGTAGAGCAGGTTGTCGAGGCCGGCGATGATGACGATCGGCATCAGGTCCTTGTCGGGATCGATGTTGATCTTGTTGCCCGGCATGACCGGCGACGTGCAGGCCATGTTCATCGTGTAGAGCAGGATCGTGTAGCCGTCGGGCGGGGATGCCGCGACGGATTGCGCCGCGATCATGCCGGTGGCGCCGGTACGGTTCTCGACGATCACCTGCTGACCGAGCGATGCGCTCAGCCGTTCTGCCACGAGGCGAGCCAGGATGTCGGCGCCGCCGCCGGGAGGAAAACCGTTGATCAGCTTGATGGGCTTGCCGGGCCATGCCTGTGCCCAGGCGGCCGGCGCGACGAGCGTCAGCGCCAGAGCAGCCGCCAGGGCCAGTCTCGCAATGTTTCGCATTTTCCTGTTCCTCCCACGGCGGCAAGATGGGAGGAGAGGCCACGGCTCACAAGCATGGAAGAGGCCGGGGTTTCAGGGAGCGAACCATCGAGATCTACATTGATGCAGATGCCTGTCCGGTGAAGGCCGAGGTCTATCGCGTTGCGGAGCGATACGGACTCAGGGTCTTCGTCGTTGCCAATGCCTACATCAACGTGCCGCGCGATCCGCGCATCGAGCGCGTCGTCGTGAGCGACGGGTTCGACGCAGCCGACGACTGGATCGCCGAGCGGGCCGGGCCGGACGACATCGTCATCACTTCCGATATCCCGCTCGCCGATCGCAGCCTGAAGAAGGGCGCCTCGGTGATCGGCTCTACCGGCGTGCCGTTCACCGCGTCCTCGATCGGCATGGCGATGGCGAACCGGGAATTGTTGTCGAACCTCCGGGCGATGGGCGAGATCACGGGCGGGCCGAAGCCGATGGCGCCGCGCGACCGTTCACGCTTCCTGTCGGCGCTCGACGAGGCAATCCAGAAGATCCGTCGGCGCCGGGCCTAGCGCCGGTCGAGCCAGAGGTCTTCGAAGCGGAGGCCGTCGCAGGAGCCGTTGGTCCGCGGCACGCAGCCCCGGACGTGGGCAAGACGATTTGACAGCCGATCAGGCGGCGTGAGCTGCGCGCATCGCGCTGGAATAACGGGGACAAACTTCCTTTGCGAAGCGCGTCATCATGCGCTGTCGCAGTTCCAGCGGCGTTCCGGGAGTCGCCGACGACACCATGAAGTAGTTGAAGCCGAGTGCCGCGAGCTGGTCGATGCGCCGGCAGATCGTCTCGGGACTGCCTACCAGGTTTGACTCCATGAACGGACCCAGCTCCGCCGGGTCGGTGAGCTTGCGAAGGTTGGCGAACATGCGGCTGAAATCCTGGTACTCGGGTATGTCGGCCCAGGGGTTGGCATCCGACTCGTAGTGCGTGCACTGCAGGTCGAAGTAGGGCGGGTAGAAGCGGCGGCCGAGGTCGCGCGCCTCCTCGTCGGTGTCGGCGATGAACATCTTGACCGAGATCGGCAGGATCGCGTCCTTCGCCGCAGTGCCCGCGCGGGCCCGCCAGCGTTCGAGGATCCTGGAAAGCAGCTTGTCGGGAAAGGTCGAGAGGCAGATCGGCGCAACGCCGAGATCGCCCATTACCTCGGCGCTCGCGGGGCTGCCGATGGCGCCGTAGAAACGGACCTTCTTCGTCGTGGGATCGGGCCGCAGCCTGATCGACTTGTCGATCTTCCAGAACGGCCCGTCATGGGTGAAGGGCTCGCCCGTGAGGCCCTTCTCGACGATGCGATAGCATTCGGCGAAGCGGGCGCGCGCCTCGTTCATGTCGATGTTGTAGGCGTCGTATTCCATCCTGGCGGTGCCGCGGCCGATGCCGAGATGCAAGGTGCCGTTGGTCATGCTGTTCAGCATGGCGATCTCTTCCGCGAGCCGCAGTGGATGATACCAGGGCAGCACCAGCACCGAGGTGCCGAGCGACAGGTCGGGAAAGGCGGCCGCGATGTGCGCCATGAAGAGGAGCGGGCTCGGCGTTGGATAGTAGTCGCTGAAATGATGCTCGAGTAGCCAGGCTGCGTCGTAGCCCAGTTCTTGGCCGAGCGCGCAATCTGCCATCACCTCGCGATAGAGCGCCTGGTCGGACTTGTGGAGGTCGCTGGCAGGCGCTGCCTGGAAGCCGAAAGCAATGTCACCCATCGTCGTTTCCTCTTCGTGTTGCCTGACTATATAAAGCGAAAATGTTCATGGGGAGGGCTGGATGGGACCGACGAGACGCTGCGTTGCAGCATTGGGACTGGCGTTCGCTGCGATGCTGCCGGTGGCAGCAGGGGCGCAGCAGAAGAAGGTCGTGGTCTACACGTCCAACGAGAGCACGCTGAACGATCTCGTGTTCGGCGCCTTCACCAAGCAAACCGGCATCGCCGTCGAGCCGGTTGTTGCCGGCTCCGGCGTGGTGATCCGCCGCCTGCAGGCCGAAAAGGAACGGCCGCTCGGCGACATCGTCTGGGGCATCAGCCGCTCGCTGCTGCAGACCAACAAGGCGCTGTTCGCGCCCTATGCCTCGAAGAACAAGGACGCGACGCCGGTCGAATATCGCGATCCCACTGATCTTTGGGTCGGCAACAACCTCCACCTGCTGGTGATTCTGCAGAACACCAAAATCCTGCCGGCCGACCAGGGACCCAACGGCTGGAACGACCTGCTCGATCCGAAATGGAAGGGCAAGATCGCCTTTACCGATCCGGCCAATTCGGGCTCGGCCTACACGACGGTCACCATGCTGGTCGACCTGTGGGGCGGCGGCGATGCCGGCTGGAAGAAGGTCGGCCAGCTGTTCAAGAACCTGAAGGTGTTGAACCGTTCGTCGTTGGTCTTCCAGGGCGTCGGCAACGGCGAGTATCCGCTGGGCATCTCGCTGGAATATGCCGGCCCGATGTGGGCCGCGGGCGGCGCGCCGGTGAAGACGATCTATCCGGCCGACGGCACGCTCGCGACGATGGAAGGCGTGGCCATCATCAAGAACGGTCCCGATCCGGAGGAGGCCAAGGCCTTCGTCGATTTCGTGAACCGCAAGGACGTGCGCGAGATGATCCTGAAGGCCACATTCCGCCGGCCGACACGCAGCGACCTCGACCTGTCGAGCTTGCCGGGCGGCCTGCCGCCGATGAGCAACCTCAAGATCGTCAAGTATGACGAGGATGCCTGGACCGACAAGCGCAAGGAAACGCTCGAGAAGATCAAGGACCTGCTGCAGGAGTCCCGCTGAGCGTGACCGGCATTGTCATTGAAGGCGTAGCCCGGACCTTCGGGACGGTGCGCGCGGTCGACGGTGTAAATCTCACCATCGGCGAAGGCGAGTTCTTCACCCTCCTGGGTCCATCGGGCTGCGGCAAGACCACCTTGCTGCGCATGATCGCGGGGTTCTGCGATCTCGATGCCGGTCAGATCCGTTTCGGTACGAAGCGCATCGACACGCTGCCGGCCCATACGCGCGACATCGGCATGGTGTTCCAGAACTATGCGGTGTTTCCCAACCTCGCCGTGGCGGGCAATGTCGCCTACGGCCTGAAGGCGCGCAAGGTATCGGCAGCCGAGGTGGCGCACCGGGTCGAAGAGGCCTTGTCGCTGGTCCAGCTCGGCGGTTACGGCGAGCGTTGGCCGCACCAGCTTTCAGGCGGCCAGCTCCAGAGGGTCGCGATCGCGCGGGCGCTGGTGATCCGCCCGCAGGTCCTGCTGTTCGACGAGCCGCTCAGCAATCTCGACGCGCGGCTGCGCGTGAGCATGCGCGCCGAGATCCGCGAACTGCAGAAGTCGCTGGGCATCACCGCGATCTACGTGACGCACGACCAGGAGGAAGCGATGTCGGTCTCCGACCGCATCGCGCTGATGCAGAGCGGCAAGCTCGAACAGGTTGGCGCGCCAGCGGAAATCTATCGTAATCCTGCTTCGCGCTTCGCGGCGGAGTTCATGGGCACGACTAACCTGCTCGAACCGAAGGTGCTGGGGCTTTCCGGTGCGGCCATGATCTCGCTGCGGCCCGAGGCACTGCGCCTCGACGCAGAAGCGCCCGCGGGCTGGCCGCGTCTTTCCGGTGTTGTCGCGCATGTCGAGATACTGGGGCCGATCACGCGCTTCGACGTGCGGCTGGGTGACGGATCGCTGATCCGGGTCGCGTCGCTCGACGAGCCGCATCGCACACTGGCGACCGGCGCGCAGGTGACGCTGGCCTATGATCGCGCGCGCGTAACCGTGCTCCCGTGATCCTGACGATTCCGCACCAGCAGCGCCTTCCACTGGCCATCGCCGCGCTGGGCTTCCTGTTCCTGGGCCTGTTCCTTCTCTACCCTCTGTTCAACGTCTTCAGCGCGAGCGTGCTGGACGGCGAGGGCGAGAAGTTCACCTTCGCCAACTACGTCAAGATCCTGGGCCGGCCCTTCTATCGCGGCGCCGTCGCCAATACGCTCATGATCGGCGTCGTCGCCACGCTCACGACCATCGTCGTGTCGGTGCCTTTCGCCTTTGCACTCGCGCGCCTGCCGGTGCCCGGCAAGGCCGCGATCATCGCGCTCGCCGCCATGCCGCTGGTGCTGCCGTCGTTCGTCAGCGCCTACGCCATCGTCCTGCTGCTGGGCCGCGCCGGCGTC
Organism: Rhodospirillales bacterium; assembly: GCA_947466085.1. Taxonomy (GTDB): domain Bacteria; phylum Pseudomonadota; class Alphaproteobacteria; order Reyranellales; family Reyranellaceae; genus Reyranella. The sequence continues at coordinate 2,455 of CANIEC010000163.1, read as the reverse complement.
GTGACGCAGTGGCTCAATTCCTGGGGCATCGGCTTCGGCTCGATCTACGGCGCCGGCGGCATCATCCTCGTCTATACGCTGACCCTCTATCCCTACGTGCTGTTGCCGACGATGGCGGGCTTCAAGGCGGTCGACGTTTCGATCGAGGAGGCGGCGCAAAGCCTCGGCTCCTCGCCGCGTCGCGCCCTTTGGACGGTGACGCTCCCCATCGTCGTGCCGTCGATCCTGGCGGGTGGGCTCCTCGTCTTCATCGAGACCCTGGAGAATTTCGGCGTGCCGTTCGTGCTGGCCGAGGATATGCCGATCTTCGCCGTCGAGGCCTTCAAGCTCTTCGTCGGCGAGACTGCGCCCAATCCGTCGTCGGCCGGCGTGCTGGGCGTGCTGCTGATCCTGATGACCTCGCTGGTGCTGCTGATCCAGCGGCGCTTCCTCGCGAACCGTCGCTTCGCCACCGGCGCCCGCTCGGCGCCGCCGATCCTGAAGGTCGGCCTCGGCCTCAGGATCGCCGCGACCATCTATTGCTGGTCGGTCGTGCTGCTGGCGCTGGTGCCGTTCTTTGCCATCGTCGTGCTGTCGTTCATGGAGTTCCGCGGCCCGGTGCTCCATCCCAATTTCAGCACGGCCAACTTCGCCGCTTTGTTCGAACGCTCGACGCGGCCGCTGCTCAACACGCTGATGTTCGCCACCCTGGCGGCCATCGGGGTCACGCTGATCGGCGTGCCGATCGCCTATGTGGTGACGCGGCTGCGCTCCGGACTGGCCGCGGTGCTCGACGTGCTGGCCACCTTGCCGTTTGCGGTGGCAGGCACGGTGCTGGCGATCGGCTTCGTCGTGTCGTTCAACAGCGGCTGGCTGATCCTGACCGGCGGGCCGTTCATCATGGTGCTGGCCTACACGGTGCGCAAAATCCCGTTCGCGGTGCGCTCGTCGAGCGGCATCCTGCACCAGATCGATCCCTCGCTGGAGGAGGCCTCGATCAGCCTCGGCCGCTCGCCCTTGCAGACCTTCGGGCGGATCCTGGTGCCGCTGATGCTGGGCGGCATCATGAGCGGTTTCGTGCTGACCTGGGTGACGATCGCCTCGGAGCTCAGCGCCACAGTCGTGCTCTACAGCGGCCAGTGGCGCACGCTCACGGTGGTGATGTTCCAGGCGCTGGAAGGCGGCGGCGGCGGCATCGCCACTGCGGCCGCTTCGACCCTGATCGTGGTGACGCTGGTGCCGATCGCGCTTCTGTACCGGCTGATCCGCCGCTACGAACTCGCATCCTGAGGCGACTGCACCTTGGAATAGCCCCAATGCAGGGACTTAACTAAAGTGCAGGCATCCTGTGACGGGCTCGGACGTTCAAACGGCCGGGGGCGTTTGACAAGACCATGGCCATGCGGAAGCGAACCTTGATCCGGATCGGAGCGGCTGTCGGGGCGGTTATCGCCCTGCTGGCGCTCGCCGTCGTGGCCGCGCCAACGCTTCTGAACGTCGAACAGTACAAGCCGGCCATGATCGCCGCCGTGAAGCAGGCGACGGGCCGTGAACTGGTGATCGAGGGGCCGCTCAAGCTTACTTTCTTCCCAAGGCCCCGCATCAGCGCGCGGCAGGTTCGTTTCGCCAACGCCTTGGGCGGCAGCGGCGCGCAGATGGTCGACGTGCGCTGGATCGGCGTCTCGCCATCCCTGGGAGCGCTGCTGCGCGGCCGGATCGAAGTCGGGAGGCTCACGCTCTTCCGCCCGACCCTCGTCCTGGAAACCGATGCCGAAGGCCGGCCGAACTGGGAATTCATTCCCGGCGCCGGCGCCGCCCAGCCTGAGGGCGCGCCGAGCAGCGGCCTGCATCTGGCGATCGGCACCCTCAAGATCCGCGAGGGGACGCTCAGCTACACCAATCCCAGGACCAATCAGACGCTGAAGGCCGAGAACGTCGAGCTTCTGGCGTCGGTCGGTTCCCTCCAGGGGCCGTTCAGTTTCGACGGCACAGCAACGGTGAACGGCGTGCCGCTGTCGCTGCGGGCCGCCGTCGGCGCGCCGACGGACAAGGGCAGCGACATGTCCTTCAAGCTCAAGGTGCAGAGCGGTGCCCTGAACTTCGACGGGCATGTCAGCCGCATCGCCGTCGACGCCGACGTGAAGGGCAAGGTCTCCCTCACGACCGGCGGACTGACGGACTTCATTGCCGCTCTCGTGCGGGCGAGTGGGCAGGAACCGCCGCCCTTCGACGCGTCGGTCGTCGGCCAGTTCTCGTTCGATGGGGATATCGACATCTCGGCGGAGAAGCTCGCGCTCACCAACTTCAGGATGTCGATGGGCAACGAGGCCGTGTCCGGCGATGTCGTCCTGACGAGCGGCGCCGCCCCGTCGCTGGAGAGTCGCCTGTCTCTGCCCAGGCTCGACGCCGAGAAGTGGATGGCCATGCTGTCCAATCCCGGCCTCTTCAAGCCAACGCCTGCGGTGGCCCAGCCCGT
>CANIEC010000162.1 GCA_947466085.1 Rhodospirillales bacterium | reverse complement strand
TTCCGGCGCTGGGCGCCGACGTGGCGCGCGAGGTGATGGAGCGCGCGGTCGACCTGGGACATGGCGAGGAGTACTGGCCGGTCCTGCTCAAGGCCATCGAGGACGCAACCGGCAAGGTGTAGTCGCGACCGGGTCATCTGATATTCCTTGTCGCCCGCGCAGGTGGCGGCGAGCCGGGGAGCGTATCGCGTCGTTCGATGCCTGGCTCGGCGCCCGTCGATGTTCCTGCTCATGGCGATCCCGACGCGGGCATCTCGCATTCGCTGCCTCACATGCGTAATACTGTCCGCAGCCTGGATGGATGGCTTCGGGGAGACATGGAATGGCGCGTATCGCGGTTGGCGGTTTTCAGCATGAGACGAACACGTTCGCGCCGCAGCAGGCGACCTGGGAGGAGTTCGTGCGCGCCGATGCGTGGCCGCCACTGCTGCGCGGGCCGGAGATGATCGCCGGGGTCGAGGGCTTCAACATCCCGATCGCCGGTGCGGTCAGGAAGCTGACGGAGTTGGGCCACGAGATCGTGCCACTGGCCTGGGCGGCCGCGTCGCCGGCCTCCTACGTGACCGAGGACGCCTACGAGAAGATGTGGGCGCTGTTCGACGCGGACCTGAAGAAGCACGGGCCGTTCGACGCGATCTATCTCGACCTGCACGGCGCCATGGTCGCGGAGAACACCGAAGACGGCGAGGGCGAGCTGCTGCGCCGCATTCGAGGCATTGTGGGCGATGCGCTGCCGATCGTGGCCAGCCTCGACTACCACGCCAACCTGACGCCTGACATGGCGCAACTCGCTACGGCCCTCGTAGGCTATCGCACCTATCCGCATATCGACATGGCGGTGACCGGCAGCCGCGCGATCGAACTCCTGGACAAGCTGCTGCGCGAGAAGCGGCCGGTCTATCGCGCCTATCGCCAGCTCGACTTCCTGATCCCGCTGGTCTGGCAGTGCACCTTCATCGAACCGGCGAAGGGCATTTTCGACCTGGTGGGTGAACTCGAGGCCGGCGAGAAGAGCCACAACCAGGGCATCGTCAGCGTGACCCACACGCCGGGCTTCCCGCCGGCCGACATCGCCCAGTGCGGGCCGGCGCTGGTCGTCTACGGCCATGACAAGGAGGCCGTCGAGGCTGCCGCCGACAAGCTCGCGGCCACGGTGAAGGCCCAGGAGAAGGCGTTCGACGGCGAGCTGCTCGATCCGGACCAGGCGGCCCTTCGCGCCATCGAGTTGTCGAAGAGCGCGACGAAGCCGATCGTGCTGGCCGACGTGCAGGACAATCCCGGTGCCGGCGGCACCTCCGACACGATCGGCCTGCTGGCAGCCCTGATGCGCCACAAGGCCAAGGGGGCGGTGATCGGCATGATCGTCGACGAGGGCGCGGCCCGGGCGGCCGTCGAGACCGGCGAGGGCAACGTCATGCGCCGCGGCATCGGCGCCGTGGTGGGCTATGGCGGCGAGAAGCCGGTCGAGGCCGACTGGCGGGTGGTCAAGCTGAGCGACGGGGTCTTCACCGGCACCGGCCCCTTTTATGGTGGCGCCAAATTCCAGATCGGTCCGATGGCGCTCTTGACCGACGAGGCCTCGGGCGTATCGGCGGTGGTGGCCTGCAAGCGGGTCCAGGCCGCCGACCAGGAGATGTTCCGCGCCGTCGGCGTCGAGCCATCCGACGTGCCGATCCTGGCCCTGAAGTCGACGGTCCATTTCCGTGCCGACTTCCAGCCGATCGCCGAGACCATCCTGGTGGTGCAGTCGCCCGGCGCGCACATCACCGATCCGATGGACATGCCCTACAAGCACCTGCGCAAGGGCATTCGCCTCAAGCCGATGGGCCCGGTGCACGGCGGCTGAGCGTCAGTCGTCGGCGAAGGCCGGTCGCAGCGCCCAGACCATCGGCACGGTCGTGAGAGCGACGCAGGAAACGGCGATGAGGGCCGTCGTCAGTCCGATCTGGTCGCCCAGCAGGCCAAACAGCAGCGGTCCGGTTGCGCTCGCGACCGAACCACCGGTGTAGAAGACCGCGAAGGCCTTTGTGCGCCGTTCCGGGCTCACGAACTCCGGGACGGTGCCGTAGAGCACCGACGACGTGCCGTTCAGCATCAGCCCGACAGCCGGCAGCAGCAGAAGCGCGTAGTCGAGCGACAGCGGCAGGGCCGCCAGGATGAGAAGCGTCGTGGCGACTTCGGTCAGCACGACAGAGGGCACGACGCCGAGCTTCTGGCCGACCCAACCCATCACCAGCTTGCCGGCGGCGCCCCCTGCGAACATCAGCGAGAGGCCAAGGCCGATGGTCGGCAGGTCCGCGCCCTTGTCCCGCAGCAGGAACGGCAGAAAGATCAGGAAGCCGGTCCGCACCAAATCGTCGGCGATGTGGATCGAGAACAGCAGCCAGTAAGCCCACGGCCGGTCCTGGCCGGCGACCGTCTTCGACGGTTCCGCCGTGCCGTGTGTCACAATGGGCTTCAGCGAGGCCAGGATGATGCCGGCGCCGAGGACGGCGAGGGCGGCCATGACGACCAGCGCCTGCTGCCATCCGAGCGCGGCGGCGATCAGCGCGAACAACGCCGGCAGCAGGACCTTGCCGACGTCGCCGGTGAAATTGTAGGTGCCGAGCGCGGTGCGGGACCGCGGGCCGCGGTAGGCGGCCGCGACCAGGCTGGAGCCGATGGGGTGCTGCGTGCTGGCGCCCAGCCCCGCGAGGAGCAGGCCGGCAATCACGCCGTAGAGCGAGCCGCTTAGGCCCGCGAGGCAGTAACCGGCGGCGATCAGCATCGTTCCAATGGCCAGGATACGGACACCGCCGAAGCGTTCGGCCAGATGGCTCGACGGGATCTGGCCGGTGGCCATGGCGCCGGAATAGCAGGTCTTCAGCGCACCGATGGCGCCGTAACTCAATCCGAACTGCGACTGCAGCAGCGGGTAGAGGACGTTCAGGAGGTCGGTGAAGCCATCATGCAGGGCATGCGCGCCGCCGCAGACGGTGAGGGTGCGGCGGGAGGAGGAAGGAGCCGAGACGGTGATTGTCATCTCACCGTCAGAATACTAGCGGCCCGGTATCCGGTCGAACCAAAAGGCGGTCTGCTGCTGGTAATCACGCTCGGCGAAGGCGGTGTCGGCGATCACCGTCGGCTTGCCGGTGCGCGCGTAGCGTACGCTCACCAGCCGCTTGAAGGCCGTGTCGGCGGAATGGAGGATCAGCACGTCGCCCTGGCGGCGCTGGAAGACGAACTCGTGATACTGGCGGATGTTCACCAGGTTCACGACGTATCGGCCGTCGGGCCCGTCGTCCGCGAGCTGGCGCACCGGAATGTCGCGGCCCTGGTTGGTGATGCCCATCAGCGCCAAGGCTTCGGGCGCCGTCATGTTGTCTCTGCCGGTCCTCTGGATCAGCGCGACCAGACGGTCGCCGCGCAGCGAGAGGGTGTGCTTGGGCGAGGGCGTCGTGGCGCAGGCGGCCAGGGGGAGGAGAGAGGCCGAGAGAAGGAAGCCGCGGCGCGTCGATGCGAGGGTGCTCAAACCTTTTCCTTGTCCATGTCGATCTCGATGGGGGCGATTTCCGCGAGCGCGCCGTCACGCACCGCGCGGAAGAAGCAGTTGTGTCGGCCGGTGTGGCAGGCGACGCCGGTCTGGTCGACGAGCGCCAGCAGCGTGTCGCCGTCGCAGTCGATGCGAAGGTCGACCAGGGTCTGGATGTGGCCCGACGTGTCGCCCTTGCGCCACGGGCCCTTGCGCGAACGCGACCAGTAGCATGCGCGGCCCGTGCGCATCGTCTCGGCCACCGCGTCACGGTCCATCCAGGCCATCATGAGAACCTCACCCGTGTCGTGCTGCTGGGCGATCGCCGGCACGAGACCCTGGGCATCGAACTTGATGACGGCGATGGCGGCGTCGATTTCGGGCTGTTGATAGGTCGTTGGGGACATCAATGTGCTCATGGGGCGAGCCTTGGCCTCCGGAAGGAACGGCGCGTATAATCGCGGCCTACTCGGTTGGCAAATCGGAGTCCCGTGAAGAAACCGGCCAAAGCGGCGCCCACCGGGCACGCCCACGATCACGAGCACTGTGTCGAGGACGCGATCGCCGCGGCCGAGAAACTATGCGCGGCCAAGGACCTGCGATTTACCCCTCTGCGGCGCCGGGTGCTGGAACTCGTCTGGTCGAGCCACAAGCCGGTTGGCGCCTATGCGCTGCTCGACAGCCTGCGCAACGAGGATCTCGGCTCGGCGCCACCGACGGTGTATCGCGCGCTCGACTTCCTGATCGAGAACGGCCTGATCCACCGCATCGAGCGCATGAACGCCTTTGTCGGCTGCAGCCACCCGGGCGAGGCCCATCGCGGGTTCTTCCTGATCTGCAGCGAATGCGGCAACGCCGAGGAGATCGAGGGCGACGGCCTCTCCGACGCCATCACCACCAGCGCCACCCGCCGCGGCTTCACCGCGCGCGACATGACCCTTGAAGTGACCGGCACCTGCGGCGACTGCCGGGGCGGCTAAAGGTTTCCAAGTCCAAGATCACCACAGAACCTCATCCTGAGGAGACGCGCGCAGCGCGTCGTCTCGAAGGATGGACAACAAGCACAGTGCGTGTGCCCATGCTTCGAGACGGCTGCGGAGTTTACCCCGAGGTATTCGAGGGGCAGCCTCCTCAGCATGAGGTTTGGGGTTGTAACGCCTGAGCTAACCGCGGAGCTTGGATCAGGCGTTGTGCGCCCGGTTGAGACGCTCGAAGCCTTCGGCCAGGTCGGTCTTCAGGTCCTCGACGTCTTCGAGGCCGATATGGACGCGCAGGAGCTGCTTGCCCTCCGGCCACGGCACGGCGGTGCGATACTGGTCCGGGTGCGCGGGGATCATCAGGCTCTCGTAGCCGCCCCAGCTCGCGCCCATGCCGAAGATGTCCATGCCATCGAGCATGGCCGCCACGGCGGGGCGCTTGATGCCGTCGCGCAGGGTGAAGGAGAACAGGCCCGACGAGCCCTTGAACTGCTTCTTCCAGTTCTCGTGGCCGGGGCAGTCGGGCAGGGCCGGGTGCAGCACCTTGTCGACCTCGGGCCGCGTCTTCAGCCAGTTCGCGATCTCGAGGCCGCTCTTCTCGTGATGACGCAGGCGCACGCCCATGGTGCGAAGGCCGCGCAGGGCGAGATAGCAATCGTCGGGCGCGGCGTGGAAGCCGAACGACTGGCAGGCCGTCTTCGCCGTCTCGAACATCGCGCGCGTGGCGCACGAGATGATGCCCATCATCGCGTCCGAGTGGCCGACGATGTACTTGGTGCCGGCGTGGATGGAGATATCGCAGCCATGGTCGAACGGCTTGAAGTAGAGCGGTGTCGCCCAGGTATTGTCGATCATCACGGCCGCGCCGGCCTTCTTGGCGACGGCGGCCATGCCGGCGACGTCCTGGACCTCGAAGGTCTGCGAGCCCGGCGCCTCGAGATAGAGGACCTTGGTGTTCGGCCGCATCAGCTTGGCGATGCCCTCGGCGCCGATCATCGGGTCGAAGTAGGTCGTCTCGACGCCGAAGCCCTTCAGCGTGGTGTTGGCGAAGCGGCGGGCCGGACCGTAGGCATTGTCGGTCACCAGCATGTGGTCGCCGGTCTTCAGGAATCCCACGATGGCGCCCGTGACGGCGGCCAGGCCCGACTGCACGGCGATGGAACGGTGCGCGCCTTCGATGGCGGCAACGGCGTCTTCCAAAGCCTTCTGCGTCGGGGTGCCGTTGCGGCCGTAGCCGAAGCCCTCGAACGGAATCCGGTTCTCGAACTTGTCCATCGTCGGCGAGAGGATCGTCGACGCGTGATAGACGGGCGGATTGACGATGCCGAAATTGTTGTCCGGGTCGCGGCCCGAGACGGCCAAAACGGTGTCGGGGCGGGTGTAGGTTTTCTTGGAGGTCATGACTCGACTATGGCAAGGCGTTGAAGGGAGATCAGGGGCCGGTGACGATGGGCGTGTCGGCGCGGCCGCCCCATTCGGTCCACGAGCCGTCGTAGACCGCGGCTTCCGGTGCGCCGGTCAGATAGAGGCCGAGCGCGATAACACAGGCGGTGACTCCAGAACCGCAGCTCGCGGTCACCTTCTTCGACGGATCGATACCGGAGGTGGCGATGCGGGCCGCCAGCTTGTCGGCCGGCAGCATCGTGCCGGTCGCGGGATCGAGCAGCTCGTTGTAAGGGAGGTTGAAGGCGCCCGGCATGTGGCCGCCGCGCAGGCCGGCGCGCGGTTCCGGCGCCTCGCCACGGAAGCGGGCGGCGGCGCGGGCGTCGACGATCTGCTCGCGCTTGCTTTCGATCAGGCCCAGCACGTCGTCGACCGAGCGCACGAGAGAGTTATCGAGGCGCGACGTAAAATGACGCTCGCGCGGCGGCGTCGGATCGTCGGTGACGGGCCGGCCCTCGCTCATCCACTTCGGCAGGCCGCCGTTGAGGACCGACACATCCTTGTAGCCCATCACGCGGAACATCCACCACACGCGGCAGGCGCCAGTCATCGGCGTGGTGTCGTAGATCACGATCTTGTTGCCGTCGCCCAGCCCCAGCTTGCGGACGCGGGCGGAGAACTTCTCCTGCGGCGGCAGCATGTGCGGCAGCGGGCTGGTCGTGTCGGCGATCTCGTCGATGTCGAAGAACACCGCGCCCGGAATGTGCTGCTGCACGAACTCGGCCTTGGGGTCGCGCTTCTGCGCCGGCAAGTAGAACGAGCCGTCGACGACGCGCACGTCCGGTGCATCGAGGCGGGCGGCGAGCCAGTCGGTGCTGACGAGGGCGTCGGGCCTTGCGTAGTCCATCGTGTTTTCTCCTAGGCCAGCGCGATGATGAAGCGCCGGTTCATCTTTCCCTTGTTCTCGATCTTGATGCACTCGACGCGGCCGATCTCGCCGCTGCGGGCGACGTGCGTGCCGCCGCAGGCCTGCAGGTCGACGCCCTCGATCGACAGGAGTCGGACGCGGCCCGCGCCCATCGGCGGTCGCACGCTCATCGTCTTCACGAGTTCGGGTCGCGACGTCAGTTCCTCGTCGGTGACCCATTGCTGCGTCACCGGACGGTCGAGCGCGATCAGCTTGTTGACCTCCTCGGTCACCCATTCCTTGGTCGGGATTTCCCCCTCGAGGTTGAAGTCGAGCCGGCTCTTGTCGGCGCCGACCTGCCCGCCGGTGACATTGCCCTTGATGACGGCAGACATCACGTGCAGCGCCGTGTGCATGCGCATGTGCAGATGCCGGCGCTCCCAGTCGAGCACCGTATGGACCTTCGTCCCGACCTCGGGGCGCGGCGCGTCGGGTGCCAGCACGTGCAGGACGTCGCCCCCCTCGGCCTTCACCGAATCGACGATCCGGGCCTCGCCGCCGTCCCAACGCAGCAGGCCGGTGTCGCCGGGTTGACCGCCGCCGGTGGGATAGAAGATCGAGCGGTCCAGCCGCACGCCGCGTTCCTCGACGGCGGTCACGGTGGCGTCGGCTTCCTTGATGTAGGCGTCCTGCCTGAAGAGTTCTTCGACCATGACCGGGATTTAGGCTTTCGCCAGACGCGCCGCAACTTCCTCGCCCGTGGGCATGGCAGGTGCGGCGCCAAGTCGTTCGACCGAGCAGGAGGCGGCGACGCTGGCGAAGCGTGCGGCCTCGGCCGGCGTCAGGCCCGCGGCGAGGCGCGAGGCGAGGGCGCCCACGAAGCAGTCGCCGGCGCCCGTCGTGTCGACGACCTTCGCCTGGAAGGCCGGAATGCTGTCGACGCCCGCCGCGCTGACGACGATGGCGCCGCGCACGCCCAAGGTGGCGATCACGGCCCGCGCGCCGCGCCCGCGCAGGACATTGCAGGCGGCGACGACGGCCTCATGCGGGCTGGATGCATCGAGTTTCGTGCCGGTTGCCTGGGAAAGCTCGATCTCGTTGAGCACCGCAACGTCGACCGACTTCAGGAGCTCAGCCGGATACTCGGCGAACGGCGCCATGTTGAGGACGGTGCGGGCGCCCGCCGCGTGGGCGCGGGCGAGGATCTCCTGTGTGGCGGCGAGTGGCGTCTCGAATTGCGCCACCCACACTTCGTCGGGACGCGGTTTGTCGGGCAGCATCGAGGAGTCGAAATGCATGTTGGCGCCGGATGCGACGGTGATCGAGTTGTCGCCTTCTGCCAACTGGATCAACGCCACGCCGGTCGCCGGCCCATCGACCTCGGTCACGCCCGTGCTGTCGACGTCGTTGTCGGCCAGGAAGCCGCGCAGGCTGTTGGCGAAGGCGTCGTTGCCGACCGCGCCGACCATCGCGGTGGGCGTGCCGAGGCGGGCCGAGGCGATCGCCTGGTTGAGGCCCTTGCCGCCTGGCAGCAACGAGACCTCGGCCCCCAGGATCGTCTCGCCGGGCGCGGGCCGCCGCGTGCTCTGCACGACGACATCCATGTTCAGGCTGCCGCAGACTACGACCCGGCTCATGAGGGTGAGCTCACTTCATCCAGCGCGGCAGCGGCAGGTTCTTCTCGCGCAGGAACGCCGGGTTGAAGAGCTTGGACTGGTAGCGGCTGCCGCCGTCGCAGAGGATGGTGACGATGGTCTTGCCCGGCCCGATCTCGCGCGCGAGCCGCATGGCGCCCACGACGTTGATCGCGGACGAGCCGCCCAGCACGAGGCCTTCATGCTCGATCAGGTCGAACAGGACAGGCAGGGCTTCCTCGTCGCTGATCTGGTAGGCCATGTCGATCGGCGTGCCTTCGAGATTGGCGGTGACGCGGCCCTGGCCGATGCCTTCCGTCACCGAGTTTCCCTCGGCCTTGAGTTCGCCCTTGGCGAACCAGTTGAACAGCGCCGAGCCCATGGGATCGCTGAGGGCGATCTTGACGTTCGGATTGCGCTCCTTCAGGGCCCGCGCCACGCCGGCCAGGGTGCCGCCGCTGCCGACCGAACAGGTAAATCCGTCGACCTTGCCGTCGGTCTGGTCCCAGATTTCCGGCCCGGTCGTGCGGTAATGGCCGTCCCGGTTGGCGGTATTGTCGAACTGGTTGGCCCAGATCGCGCCGTTGGGCTCCTTGGCCGCCAGCTCTTCGGCCAGGGCGCCGGAGAAGCGGACATAGTTTTTCGGATTGGAATAGGGCGCGGCTGGAACAAGGCGCAGGTCGGCGCCGCACAGGCGCAGCATGTCCTTCTTCTCCTGGCTCTGTGTCTCCGGCATCACGATGACCGAGCGGTAGCCGCGCGCATTGGCGACCAGCGCGATGCCGATACCGGTATTGCCGGCCGTGCCCTCGACGATCACGCCGCCGGGCCTCAGTTTGCCGCTCTTCTCGGCGTCCTCGATGATGGCGAGCGCGGCACGGTCCTTCACCGAACCGCCCGGATTGAGGAACTCCGCCTTGCCGTAGATGCTGCAGCCCGTCGCCTCGGACGCGGCACGGAGCTTGATCAGCGGCGTGTTGCCGATGCTATCGATGAAACCCGACCGGACGTTCATGACCTACTCGCTCTGCTTGACCCTGCGCCGCCCCCGGGCGGGACCGTAGATGGGGAGCAGGGTGGATCGCAACCGGACCATACCGATTGGCGGCATGATTGGCCCAGATTTCGCATGGACTCGTGCGGGCTCGTGCGCCCCGCATGGCCCAGATTGGAATATCCCATGAATGCGCATGCTGCTGTCCATTCGAACTGGGCGAGCCTGGTTCATCCGAACGGCGATCCGATCCGTCTCAATCACCGCGATTTCATCGCCGTCGACCGCGACCGGGACGCGACCTATGACCCGATCTATCGGCCCCAGGCGCTCTACAATCGGGTGATCAACGGCTTTCATGTGAACAACGAGGCCTTCCTGCTGCAGGAGGTCGCGACGAACCTGCCGATCTACCGCCCGGATGCCGGCCCGACCGACTTTCACCTCCATCTGCCCCCGGGCGGCTTCCAGCTCGTGCTGGTCACGTCGGGGCTGTTCACGTTCGATTACGACGGGCTGATGCACCATGTCGGACCGGGCGCTCTGATCCTGCAGAGCGCGATCGTGCACCGGCAGAGTTCCTACAGCTGGTCCGGGCTTCCGACGGACGCGAACCTGAAGACCCCGCAGACGGTCGTGCCGGATCCGCTCTCCATGGGCTACTCGGGCAAATTCATCGAGGCGTTCATCACGGAGCCCACGACCTTCCCCAATCCGACGGTGGTGCACTCGGATGAAATCGACGAGGCCGAGACGCCGCGTCTGGCCTGGAGCCATCCGTTCCACGACCGGCCGCGGGAGGCCGGCTTCTGGTACCAGGATCCCCTGGCGCTCGACGCGCTCTACCGACCGCTGGCGGCCGGGACGGTGAAGTCGCCCATGCCCGTCCATGTCCGGGATCTCGGCATCGAGGCGCCGAGCGGCCACCTCGTCACCGGGCACATCATCGCCACCGATCCGCGCGGCCAGTCGCTGCTGCCGAAAAGCGCGTCGCCCACGGCAAGTGTGGAGCTCGAGAAGGGCGAGGTCGTGGTCTATCGCGTCATTCGCGGGACCGCCGAATTCAAGGATGCGGCCGGCAAGGGCTTTGAACTGGGCACCGGCGATTCGGTCACCGTGGGCAGGAACTCGGCGACGCTCGTCGCGCTGGGGGAGAACACGCAGCTCCTCCGGCTTGGCCTGCTGAAGGGCTTCGACAATCTCTGCCGGTGGACTACGGCCCAGCGCGACGAGATCGACGGGCTGGCCGGCCAGATCATCACGCGCAAGGAGGCGCGGCCGCAG
>CANIEC010000161.1 GCA_947466085.1 Rhodospirillales bacterium | reverse complement strand
TCGAAGAAGAACGTCGTCGACCCGGACGAGATCATCCGCGACTACGGCGCCGACACCGCGCGCTGGTTCATGCTGTCCGACAGCCCGCCGGAGCGCGACCTCGAATGGACCGAGGCCGGCGTCACCGGCGCCTGGCGCTTCCAGCAGCGGCTGTTCCGCATCGCCTCCCAGGCGATCGAGACGCTGCCGGCGATCGGCACCGCCCGGCCCGCGACCTTCTCGGACGCGGCCGTCGCGCTCCGCCGCGCCGCACACAAGTCGATCGCCGGTCTCTCGGCCGACATCGAGGCCTTCCACTTCAACAAGGCGGTGGCGCGGCTCTACGAGTTCGCCAACACCATCGATTCGGTCGATTCCAAGGACGAGTCGACTCGATGGGCGCTCCGCGAGGCGCTGGAGATCTTCGTGCGCCTGATCGGCCCGATGACGCCGCATCTCGCCGAGGAGCTCTGGCATTCGCTCGGTCACACGAGCCTGCTGGCCGACGCGCCGTGGCCATTGCCCGAGGACGCGCTGCTGGTCGACGACACCGTCACCGTTGCGGTACAACTGAACGGCAAGCTGCGCGGCACCCTCGCACTCGCCAAGGATGCGCCCAAGGACGTGGCGGAAGCCGCCGCGCTGGCGCTGCCCGAACTCGTCCGTGGCCTCGACGGCAAGACACCCAAGCGGGTGATCGTCGTGCCGAATCGTATCGTAAACGTCGTGGTGTAGGGCCGCAGAGCCAGGAAGGGCCAGAAACATGGCACGCAAGCCGAACTACGATTTCGAGCGTCGCGAACGCGAGCGCTTGAAGGCCATCAAGGTTGCCGAGAAGGCTGAAGCCAAGCGCGCCGCCCGCGAGCGCGCCAAGGCTGAAGAGGGCGGCGACGCCCCGACGGACGGGGCAGAGCCGCCAGCCGACAAGAGCTGAACGCCGCCAAGCGCCGGTCGTGCTATGGAATCCCGGTGAAGATCGAAGCGCGCCAGGTCGAAGCCTTCCTGAAGAAACCGGATCCCAGGGTCCGGGGCGTGGTGATCTACGGCAACGACGACGGGCTTGTCGCCGAGCGCGCCGTCGCGTTGGCCAGGACGATCTGCGAGGACCTCAAGGATCCGTTCCGGGTCGTCGACATCTCGGGCGACGCCCTGAAGCAGGATCCAGCCCGGCTGGCCGACGAGTTCGGCGCCCTGTCGATGATGGGCGGCCGCCGCGTGATCCGGGTTCGCCCGGCCGGCGAGGAATCCGTCGCCGCGCTTGAGAACCTCGTCGAGGCGGTCGCCGGCGACGCGCTGATCATCGTCGAGGCCGGCAACCTCACGCCGCGCTCCAACCTGCGCACCCTGGCCGAGACCGAGGCCACCCTCGCCGCCTTGCCCTGCTACATGGACAACGAGTCGGCACTCGAAGGCCTGGTCGAGAGCGCCGCCCGTGCGCAGGGAATGAACGTCGAGCCCGATGCGCTGGAATGGATCGTGGAACGGCTGGGAGGCGATCGCGGCCAGACGCGTGGCGAGATCGACAAGCTGCTGCTCTACAAGGGCACCGACGACGGCAAGTCCGTCACCCTCGAAGATGCCATGGCCGTGCTGGGCGACACGGCCTCGATCGGAATCGACGACGTGATCGCCGCGACCTTCGATGGCGAACTCGTGGCCCTCGATCGAGCCCTCGACCGCGTCTTCGCCGAGGGCGGCAACCCGGTCCAGCTCGTGCGTTTGCTGCAGCGGCACGCCGACCAGCTGCATCTCGTTTCCGGTCACGCGGCCAAGGGCGGCAATCTCGAAGGCGCGATGTTCAAGGCGCGCGGGCTGCCCCGAGGCGGTCCGGTGCGCCAGCGCTTCGAGCGCCACGTGCGCATATGGCCGCTGCCGCGCCTGAGCCTCGCCCTGACGACCATCCTGGAAGCGGAAATCGAGTGCAAGCGAACGGGCTTACCGGACGAGGCGATCGCGCGTCGCCTCTGTCTGCGGCTGAGCCAGGCCGCGCGTTCGGCGAAAGCGCGACGTTAAGCTTCTATTTGCCCGTCGGTGTCAGCGGGATCGCTGCCTGAGGCGACAGCACGAGGAAGGTGAAGCTTTCCTCGATGTAGAGCCGCACGCGCTCGGTGTCGTGCTCGAGATAGCCGATCGAGAAATCCTGGCCGACCGTCAACTCGAAGTCGCCACCGCGCAGCGAGATCACCAGGCCACCCTCGAGGCCGGGGGCGGCGTAGACCTCCCCGTCGATCAGGCGCTGGACGTGGCTCAGGATCGGATAGCCCCCGTCGGTGCGTGACGTCAGATCCTTGTAGAGCTGCTCGCTCAGCACGACGGCAAAGGGACCCTCGATGCCCTCGTCGCGCAGCTTCTTCAGCGCGGCGGCGACCGCGTCGGGATAGTCGGCGTGGCTGGTGCCGAGCGCCACGGACTGGCCCTTCTGCGCCTCGCAGATGCCGGTGATCTGTGCCGCCTCGTAGCCGTGGAAGATGGCACGATCTTCGGCGATGGCGATCTCGCGCGCCGCGGACGTCACGCTGTCGAGGTCGGGATCGCGCGCACCGCGGTCGATCGCATCGAGCTCGGCGCGGCTCACTTCGAAGGGAATGCGCAACTCGACCAGCGGCTGGATACGGCGCAGCAGGGCCCGCACGTTGCTGGCGCCCGGCGGCGACGCGATGGGATCGGCACGGCCCAACTCGACATCGGAGGCGCCCCAACCCAGCGGCCCCCGGAAATCGACGACGCGACGCGCCGCCAGCAGGGTGCGCAGGGTGCGTTTGGCTTCCTTCTCGATCTCTTCCCAGCCGGCTTCGGTAATGGGCGCGCGATCACGGAACAGATGGTTCTTCATTTTCTCTACCGATCGGACTTGTTGCGCAGGCTGCCGATGCCGAGGCTGCCATCGGATGCGGTGTTGGCTTCGCCGCTGTCGCCGCTGCCCTTCATGTCGGCCTCGATCTCCGAGATCGGACCTTCCTTGAACAGGAACGTGCGGAGATGCTCGTCCATCTTCGGATCGTTGCGCCGCAGCCACTCAAGGGCCATCGCGGCATGTTCCTTTTCCTCGTCGCGGTTGTGTTCGAGGATGGACCGCAACTCGGCATTGGCGGTGGCCTTGGCGCGCTGGTCATACCAGTCCACGGCCTCCAACTCTTCCATGAGGGAAACGATCGCGCGATGGCGATCCATGACCTCGGGGCCAAGCTTGGCCGGGTCTTCGTGCAGCGTTTCACTAGCCATGGCGCAGCAACGTTACATTCCGCGCCAGGTTCCACAGTCAATGACGGTCGACACGGCGCCGGGGGAACGACGTCGCGCCGGTCCCGTTGCGACGCAATCGGTTCAATTACTGTGGAGAGGGACGTGCGCGCTTTGTACTTCTTTGTAGCGACGTCGTTCCTGTTGAGCGCCTGCGCAACCGTGCCCATGGCAGGGCCCGCCGCGGACATGGAGGGGAAGCGGTTCGACCTGCCACCGCCGGGTCAGGCCGCCCTATATCTGTATCGCCGTTCGGTTCTAGGGTCGGAGGTGGTGTTCTCGCTGGCCGACAATCAACAGCCGATCGGCTCCCTGGCCAACAAGACCTGGATCCGCATCGAGGTCGCGCCTGGGCAGCACGTCATCACCTGCAACGCGCCCAGCTACGCGCCGCTCACCCAGACGCCGGCCCAGGCGGCCACCGTCGATATCGCGCCGGGGGAGACGCGCTTCCTCGAAGTCGACGTCTGGCCGGGCCTGCCGCTCAATCCGCGATGCACGGCGACGGAAGTGTCGGCCGACAAGGGCCGCGCCGGCGTGACCGACGGCAACCGCGCGATCGCGTCAGGCCGCTGAAGCGATCAGGCCTGGCGGTCGAGGAAGCCCAGCAACAACTCATTGAAGGCCGCAGGCTCGGTGACATTGAGCCCGTGCCCGCCGAAGGGTGCCACGTCGAGAGTGGCGTCGGGCAGGCGCGCCGCCAGCGCCTCCGACTGGCTGCACGACACCAGCACGTCGTCGCGGGCGGCCGACAGCAGAACCGGCAGTTTCAGCGCGTCGAGCTGCGCTGTGGCGTCGAAGCTCAGCAGGGCCTCGATGCGACGCAGCAGGTTGTCGCTGCCCTGGAAACCGGAGAGCGCATGGGTATCCTCCGCCGCCATGCGCTCGGCATTCGCCGCCAGCCAGGTCGCGGGATAGAGGAAGATTGGCTGGGCCCGGACGTAGGCTTCAGGACCGGCGGCCTTCAACAGCGCGACGCGGATCTCGAAGCAGCGTCGCGTATGGGCATCGGCCGTCGCCCAGCCGTTGACGATTGTGAGGGACCGCACGCGGTCCGGATGGCGCAGCGCCAGGTCGACGCCCGCGAGGCCACCCAGCGCGTGACCGACGAAGTGGCAGCTCTTCATCGACGTCGCATCGAGGATCTCGAGGACCTCGTCGGCCATGTCCGAGATGGCGTAGCCCGCCGGAAGCCGGGTCTCGCGCGCCCGGCCGGTGCCGCTCTGATCGTAGGTGATCACCCGATAGCGCGCCGTGAGAGCAGCAAGCTGCGGCGTCCAGTAGCCGGCCGCGCCGCCGAGGCCGGCCGACAGCAGGACCGTCGCCGCCCCGGGCCGACCGCTTTGGTGAACGTCGAAGATCACTTGCCGATGATCACTTGCCGATATGCGCGACGGTCGCGATCTCGATCAGCGCGTCCTTCTTCACCAGGCCGCACTGGATGCAGTAGCGCGCCGGCTTGTCGCCCGGGAAGTACTCCGCATAGACGGCGTTGATGGCGGCGTAGTGCGCCCAGTCCGTGAGAAAGATCGAGTTGAAGGTGACGTCGGCCATGGTGCCGCCGGCGGCTTCGATCACCGACTGGATGGTCTTCAGCACATGATGCGTCTGCGCGGTCGGATCGCCGACATGCACCACGTTGGTGTCGGCATCGAGCGGCAGGGTGCCGGAGACGTAGACGATTCCGTCGGCGACCACGCCGGGCGAATAGGGCGCCAGCGTCTTGCCGGTGCCGGGCGGGATCACGGGCTTCATGGGCATCAGTCTCGTCCTTCCGTGGTGAGGCCAGGATGGGCATTGGCCTGCAGGGCGTTGCGGAACGCCTCGACCGACGAGACCCAACCGAAGAAGCTCTCGATGTTGAACAGCGACGCCTTCTGGATGTAGTCGGGCCCGGCATGATGCGTGGCGTCGTGCAGGACGATGCCGAAATACTCGAGGAAGAAGCCGTCGCGCAGGGTCGACTCCACGCAGACGTTGGTGGCGACGCCGGTGAAGACCAGCGAGCGGATGCCGCGGGCCCGCAGCACGCTGTCGAGATTGGTGTTGTAGAAGGCGCTGTAGCGCGGCTTGGAGATGACGATGTCGCCCTTCTGCGGCGGCAGCGCGTCGACCAGCTCGTAGTCCCAACCACCCTTGGCCAGGAGCTTGCCCTGCAGTTCGGGGCGCGCGCGCATCGTCTTCATGGCGTTCGACTTGTGCCAGTTGGGCGAGCCCGGCCCACCGGCCTCGACATAGTCGGGATCCCAGCCGTTCTGGAAATAGATCACGGGAATGCCGGCAGCGCGCGCCGCCGCGGCGGCCTCGCGGATCTTCTCGATCGCCGGAGCGGCGCCCGAAATGTCGAAGCCCGCGAGATCGAGATAGCCGCCGCGCGAGGCATAGGCGTTCTGCATGTCGACGATGATCAGCGCGGTTTCCGACGGCTTGATCAGCATCGGCTCGGGTCGCGCCTCGAGCCGGCGCGCTTCGGGATCGTCGGGCGAGAAGTAGCTGACGGGCTTTGGACCGGTTTCCATGGGACCTTCCGTGATGCTTCACGGAGCCCAGCAAAAACCTGACCAGATCGTTTACCAGTTGGAGTGTTTCCGACGCGTATTGAACCGCCAGAGTTCGGAATCATTCGCTTCCCCATTCAAATGGGGAAGTGGCCCGTCATACGGGGCGATGGGGTCATGCTCGGCCGCAAAGCCCATTTTGACCCCTCCGTCGTCGTGTGACGACGACACCTCCCCCATTTGAATGGGGAGGAAGGTGATGCAACTTCGCCCGGAAAGATCTTAGCGCCGCGTGAGCTTGTCGACCACCGTGTCGAGCTGATCGAAGTCGCGGATTTCCAGGGTCAGCACGCTCTGCTCGCCGAGGCCGCGCAAGCTGAGATCGACCTTGAGACCGAGCGCTTCCTCGAGGCGCTTTTCCAGCGCCTTCGTGTCGGCACTCTTGGCCGCGCCGGCGGCGGCACCGCCGGCCCTGGTTTTTCCGGCGCCGCCTGGCTTGGCCTTCGTCTTGGTCTCGCCGGCAAGGCGCTCGAGATCGCGCACGGTCAGCTTCTCGGCGATGGCCCGCTGCGCCATCGCCAGGGGGTCAGGTACACCGATCAGTGTACGCGCCTGGCCGGCGGAAAGTGCGCCGTCCCGCACCATCTCCTGAACCGGCGGCGGCAGGTCGAGCAGGCGCAGTGTGTTGGCGATATGCGGCCGGCTGCGGCCCATCATGCGCGCCAGGTCCTCCTGGGTGTGGCTGTAATCCTCGACCAGCCGCTTGTAGCCCTGCGCCTCGTCGATCGCGGTCAGGTCGGAACGCTGCAGGTTCTCGACCAGGCCGATCTGCAGCGCGTCCCTGTCGTCGATGGTCCGGATGACGACCGGCACGTCGTGCAGCTGGGCCTTTTGGGCCGCCCGCCAACGCCGTTCGCCGGCGATGATCTCGTAGGTGTCGGCCGCGTCGCGCAGAGGGCGTACAAGTATAGGTTGCAGAAGACCGTATTCCCTGACCGATTCGACCAGCATCTCGATGCCCTCGAAGCTGGTGCGCGGCTGCATCTTGCCCGGTTTGAGCTGACCGATCGGCAAGGTGAGCGGCGGCAGCTTGCCTGGCGCGGGGCGCGCGGCTTCCGCCTCGACCGACCCGGCCTGCGCAACAGCCGGCGGTGGCGTCGGCGAAACGGCGGATGCCGCCGGCGTCACGGCAGAGGCGACTTCGTCGTCACCCAGCAAGGCGGACAGTCCGCGGCCGAGGCCGCGTGGTTTAGGGGGCTGGCTCATGGGAAATCGCCTGTTCTGCGGCTAGGCGCCGGCGGCGGATGAATTCGCTCGCCAGCAGGATGTAGGCCTGCGACCCGGCGCAGGCATTGTCGTAGATCAGCACGGGCATGCCGTGGGACGGCGCC
This sequence comes from Rhodospirillales bacterium, assembly GCA_947466085.1. Classification (GTDB taxonomy): domain Bacteria; phylum Pseudomonadota; class Alphaproteobacteria; order Reyranellales; family Reyranellaceae; genus Reyranella. The sequence continues at coordinate 3,593 of CANIEC010000161.1, read as the reverse complement.
TCGGCGATGCGGACGTTGCGCGGGATGGTCGTTCCGAAGACCAGCTCGCCGTAGTGTGCGCGCACGTCGGCCACGACCTGCTGGCTGAGCGTCATGCGGCGGTCCACCATCGTCAGGACGACCCCGAAGATATGCAACCTTGGATTGAGTCTCTTCCGGACCCGGTCGATCGTGTTGCCGAGCGCCCCGATGCCTTCGAGCGCCAGAAACTCCGCCTGCAGCGGAACCAGGACGGCGTCGACAGCGACCAGGGCGTTCAGGGTGACGAGGCCGAGCGAGGGCGGGCAGTCGATCAGGACGATCGTCCAGCGCTGCCGGGCGTCGTTGCCCGGCGCGGCCAGCGCCTCGGCCAGCCGGTGCTCTCGACGCTCCAGGTCGATCAGTTCGATCTCGGCACCGGCCAGCTGGCCCGCAGCCGGCATCACGTCCAGGCCGGGGATCTGGGTGGCCCGAACGGAGGCATCGAGTGGATTCAGGCCCAGCAGGAACTCATAGGAACCGGGTGAGCGCTCATTTCTCGCTACCCCTAGACCTGTGGAGGCGTTTCCCTGCGGATCAAGGTCTATCAAAAGGACCTTCTCGCCGACGGCTGCCAGAGCGGTCGCGAGGTTGATCGCCGTCGTGGTCTTACCGACGCCGCCCTTCTGGTTGGCGATCGCGAAGATCTGCGGCGGTGTAGGGGCCGATTCTGAGGAGGACGGCGTCACGATCGGTTACGCTCGCAAATGCTTCCGGGGAAAAGTCCCACGTCTTCTTGGCCTCGTCCACCTCTGCCTGCCAGTCTTTCCCCTTGTGGAAAAGACAAATAGCGGTATCCATCCTGTGGCGGTCGGACCATTCCAGCAACTGGCTCAGCGGCGCCAAGGCCCTGGCGGTCACCACTTCGGCGTGGGCCGGCGGCGCCGCCTCGATCCGCTTGATCACGAGCTTTGGCTGACGGGCCAACCCCATCTTCCGGCCGGCTTCGCCCAGAAACGCTGCTTTCCGGGCATCGGACTCGATCAGCGTAATCTCCAGATCCGGCCGCATCGCTGCAATGACAAGCCCGGGGAACCCGCCACCGCTGCCCAGGTCGGCCAGCGTTTTCGCCTCAGCTGGTATGAGGGGAACGACTTGGGCGGAGTCGAGGATATGCCGCTTCCAGGCGCCATCCAAAGTCGTCTTGCCGACCAGATTGATGGCCTTCTGCCACCGTTCCAGGGTCTCCACGAGAACTTCCAACTGACGGCGTGTTTCACGTGAAACATCGGCGAGCGGGTCGGCCATGTCACGCTGCCTTACGGCGGACATGCTTCAGCAAGGCGACCAGCGCCGCCGGTGTGACCCCCGAAATCCGCGCCGCCTGACCCAAAGTGGCCGGCCGGTTCGCTTCGAGTTTCTGGCGGACCTCGGTCGACAGACTGCCGATCGCGGCATAGTCCAGGTCGGCGGGAAGGGCCAAGGCCTCGTCCCGACGGTAAGCAGCAATGTCACCCCGTTGGCGGCTCAGGTACCCCTCGTAACGGGAGTCGATCGTCAACTGTTCCGCCACCTCGGCAGATACCGTTCCGAGCTCGGGCCATAGGCCAACGAGACGGGTCCAGTCGATCTCAGGATAGGCCAGCAGATCGAGGGCCGACCGCGCGACCCCGTCCTGATTGATTGGGATCCCGCGCTTGGCCAGGGCGGAGGGACTGATCTTCAATCCGCCGGCCAGGGAGCGAGCCGCTTCGAGCACCTGATGTTTCACGTGAAACATCTCTGACCGCTCGGGCCCAACGCAGCCGATCTCGATGCCCCTTTGGGTGAGGCGCTGGTCGGCATTGTCGGCCCGGAGCCAGAGACGATACTCGGCGCGCGAGGTGAACATCCGGTAGGGCTCGGTCACACCGAGCGAGACGAGGTCGTCGATCAGGACCCCCAGATAGCCGTCGGCGCGATCCACGATGAAGGGCTTTGCCAGCACCGCATTCAGCCCGGCGATGAGACCCTGGGCGGCCGCTTCCTCGTAGCCCGTCGTGCCATTGATCTGGCCGGCCATGTAGAGCCCCGGAACCCGGCGGGTTTCCAGCGTCGCGTGGAGCTCCCGCGGATCGATGTGGTCGTACTCGATGGCGTAGCCCGGCCGCAGCATCTCGGCACGCTCCAGACCGGGAATTGTCTGAAGCATCGCCAGCTGGACGTCCTTCGGCAGCGAGGTCGAGATTCCGTTCGGGTAGACGGTGAAGTCGTCGAGACCCTCCGGTTCCAGGAAGATCTGGTGACGGTCGCGCTGGCCAAACCGTACGACCTTGTCCTCGATCGACGGACAATAGCGAGGGCCGACACTCTCGATCTGGCCCGAATACATCGGCGCCCGGTGCAGGTTGGCGCGGATGATCTCGTGCGTTGCCGCCGTCGTCGTCGTGATATGGCAGGGAACCTGGGGCGTCGTGATGCGCTCGGTCAGGTAGGAGAATGGCCGGGGCGGGTCGTCGCCGTCCTGCCGCTCCAGCGAAGCGTAGTCGATCGTCCGACCGTCCAGCCGTGCCGGCGTCCCGGTCTTGAGGCGTCCCAACTTGAATCCAAGTCGATGCAATGTCTGGGCAAGCGCCGTCGACGGCTCCTCGACCCCATCGCCCCGCACGCGCCCGGCCGGGATCTTGGTCTCGCCCATATGGATCAGGCCGCGCAGGAACGTGCCCGTCGTCAGGATCACCCGCCCGGCGCCGATCTCGGCCCCGGACTCGGTGATGACTCCCGCACACGCACCAGTTGTCTCTATGAGAATATCCGCAACCGCGTCGGCACGGATCTCGAGATTTGCCTGCTCGGCCAGCAACGCCTGGATGGCCTGCCGGTAGAGCTTGCGATCGGCCTGCGCCCGCGGTCCGCGGACCGCCGGCCCCTTGGAGAGATTGAGGGTCCGGAACTGGATCCCGCCACGGTCGATGGCCCGGCCCATGATCCCGTCGAGCGCATCGATCTCGCGGACGAGGTGGCCCTTGCCCAACCCGCCGATCGCCGGGTTGCAGGACATCTCGCCAATCGTCTCGATCCGGTGGGTGAGGAGCAGGGTGCGTGCGCCGAGGCGCGCCGACGCAGCCGCAGCTTCACAGCCGGCATGGCCGCCGCCCACCACGATCACATCATATGAGAAGGCCCGCATGCCGGGCCATTTACGCCTCCGGTCAGCCCCGGTCCAGATGGTCGAGATGGCTGGTGTCGTTGATGAACCCCACCCTCACATCACCTGCCGCGAAGACCTCGACCTCGTTCAGCGTGCACGGGTCCTGGGCCAGCTTCCAATAGGCCGACAGGGGCTGGTCGAGGAGCTGCAACAGCAAGGCGCGGTTGACGCTGTCATGGCCGACCAGGACGACCGTCTCGTCGGCATGCCGCTCCAGCACCAGGCGAAGGGCGTTCGAGGTCCGCGCCACCACGTCCTGCAGCGACTCGCCGCCGGGAAAGCGCATGAGATGCGGCGCCCGTCGCCACAGGCGATAGGCCTCCGGCGACTCCGTCTCGATCTCCGCGTGGGTGCGCATCTGCCAGGCGCCATAGTCGATGTCGCCCATGCCATCGTGGACCGACGCGGGAATTCCGCAGACTTCTGCAACCCGGCCGCCCGTCAC
>CANIEC010000160.1 GCA_947466085.1 Rhodospirillales bacterium | reverse complement strand
TCGGACTGGGGCACGCTGTGGCCGGCGCTGGTGGTGACGCTCACGATCACCCTGCAGGCGTTGCTGGCCGCGGTACTGGTCGGCGTGCTGCTGGCGCTGCTGTTCTCGCTGTCGCGCTGGATCGAGCTGTCGCTCTTTCCCTACGCCATCATCCTGCAGGTGACGCCGATCGTGGCCATCGCGCCGCTGATCATCGCCTGGGTCGACGACGTCAATGTCTCGCTGCTGATCTGCGCCTGGCTGGTAGCCTTCTTCCCCATCCTGTCGAACACGGTGCTGGGGCTGCGCTCGGTCGACCGCAACCTGCTCGACCTGTTCGAACTCTATGGCGCGAGCCGATGGCGCACGCTGCTCGACCTGCGTCTGCCGGCGGCGCTGCCCTACTTCCTGGGGGGCCTGCGCATCTCGGGTGGGCTGGCGCTGATCGGCGCCGTCGTCGCGGAGTTCGTGGCGGGCTCTGGGGGCCGCGAGTCGGGCCTCGCCTACCGCATCCTCGAATCGGGCTACCAGCTCAAGATCCCGCGCATGTTCGCGGCCCTGGTTCTGATCTCGGCGGCGGGCATCGCGATCTACATGTTGCTGTCGCTGGCCTCGCACCTGCTGCTGCGCCGCTGGCACGAAAGCGCGCTCAAGGAAGAGTGAGTCAGGACCGGCGCATCGCCGCCCTGCCGAGGAAGAACGACGCAGTCGCCACGCCGGCGGCCAGCAGGAGATAGGCCGCCTCATAGACGCCGGTGACGGCCAGCACAGTGCGGAAGAGGAGCGGCGACAGAAGTGCGCCGCAGAAGACGAACAGCTGGGTCGCGCCGGTGAACTCCGCCGCCCGTCCCGGCGGCGCCCGCGACGCGCTCTCGGCGATGAACACGCCGTTCCAGCCGACGGCGGTGCCGCCCAGGATCGTGCAGACGATGTAGACGGCGGTGGTAGGCCAGGCGGGCGTCGAGAAGGCCATCACGGTCGCGGCGACCGCGATGATGGTGCCGATGCCCGCCAGCACCGCCGACGGCTTTCGCAGAAGGTCGGCGAGCGCGCCCCAGAAAATGCGGCCGAAAGCGCCGGCGACCGTTGCCGCCGACAGGAGCGCGCCGGCCAGCACGTAGGACATCTGCAGGCCATCGACGGCATAGACGACGGTGAAGTTCACGACGATCGCCTGCGTGGCGGAGAACAGCATGCCGATGAAGCACATCGGCCGAAGGATCGGGTCGCGCCAGGCGAGCTGCAGCGGCTCGAAGATCTCCGCCAGCGTCGGCAGGCGCGCTGAACCGCCGCTGCGCTCGTCGTCGTACAGGGCGCGCAGCGGCTGAATGGCGATGGCGGCGACGATCGAGAGGAGGCCGACAGAGGCCGCGGCCCAGCGCCAGCCGAAATCCAGCGCGAGGGTCGGCAGCACGGCGCCGCAAATCGCGAAGCCGACGGGCACGCCGCTCTGCTTGAGCGAAAAGGTGACGTTTGCGAGGCGTGGCGGCGACACGCGCGCCAGGATGTGCGAGCTGGCGATGGTGAGCGGGCCCGAGCCCAGGCCCACGATGAAGGCCGAAAGCGCGGCCATCGCGACGCCGCCCGTCGCGAAGACGAAGGAGCCCAGTGCAGCGATCGTGAGCCCGGTCTGGATGAAGCGGATCGGTCCCAGCCTGCGGGTGAGCGGGCCGCCGCCAACGGTCGAGATCATCGCCGCGAGATAGACGATCGACACATAGTAGGCGACGTCGGCGGCCGCGACGCCGAATTCTGCGGCGGCGGCCGGCGCCAGCACCGACGCCTGATTGAAGACCATCGTCGCGATGACCTGCATCAGGGTCAGCGAGGCGAGGGCGGCAAGATAGCGACGAAGGTGGGTCGGCGCGGCGGGCATACGCCGGGACTATAGCGACCGGATTCAGGCGGGCGACAAAACTCTCAACCGGCGATCGTCATAGCGAAACGCTGCGCATTCATTTTCGGTTCGTCGTCAGTAAGGCCCGTCCCTCTTTCCAGGCCTCAAATCTTTCCTGTGCAGCTGGCGACCAATCTTGCGAAGGCGGCCAGACCGTCAGGGCGGCAGGATCGTCATGCCTGCCGTCTCTTCGATGCTCGTCAGTCGCAAAATAGAAGGTGCCCCGTTGGCGATCCCAGACGGCAAGAGCATCGCTGCTCCTACAGTTGACCCTTGCACCATCCATGTACCAGCCGCATCCTGAGTAGGTGGCTGTCCGTTCGTCGATGGCGACGCCATAGAGGGCCTGGTCGGCGTTGCCGCTGCAGCCATTGCATCCCGCGGTGACCTCCCATAGGGCTGTCAGGACTTGATCGCGTTGGAGCGCCGGCAGGCGGGACACAGAGGCGAAGAATTCCTCATTCCGGAGCGGCTCCACGAGTTCGGGGCGGTCTATCGAGACGAGCTTCGTCATGGTTGAATGCGACTCAGGCTGAAACCTGACCCTGCTTGCTAATACTTCTCCCGTTCGGGCATGCCATTGTCTGGCCGTCGCCTCGTTCATCGGACTTGGAGGATTGGAAAAGAGGAAACCTTGCTCGTTTCGCTCGACAATGGGCATGCTGAACGCGACGCAGATTTCGCCGAGGCCGTGTGCTGACACGAGACCTGGCTGCCGACTCTCGACAACATAGATGACCGAACAATCCTTGGTCGCCGTCGTGCCAGCCTGGAGGATGACGGCGCTCGTCTCGGTGCTGATCCACGTATCGAGAGCGGTAAACGTCGGCTTCGCATAGCTGTTGGTCGAGCGAATGACGGGTTGGCCCTTGTGCATGAGCGTTGGAATGCCCTCGTTGCTGCCCCACTCGAGCAGTTCCGAGCCGACGCGAAGACCTTCGGCTGGCACCTCGGGTCCCATCCAGTCGATGACGGCATTTACAGGTGCCGCGAAGGACAGGGTCAGGATCGCGGCCGCGACAGACAATGTGGACCGCCGCTTGTTCTTGCTCATGGTCTGCCCGCGCATCGATGCAGCCCTAGCGGCCTACCGGGGGCCGGCGAGGAAACTCTCGACGAGAGGCGACCAGACGGAATTGCCGTTGCTCGATCCCGCAAGACTGTGCCCATCGCGGCCGAAGGCGCCGACCGGCCGGTAAGTGGCCTTGCCGCCGGCGCCGTCATAGGCCTCGACCATTCGCTTGGCGAGAGACGGCTCGAAGAAGCTGTCGTTCTCGGCATAGATCCAGAGCATCGGGACCCGGGCGGTCGCGCCGTATCTGGCGGCGGCGTCGACCAGCGCTCGAGGCGTGCAGTTGCCGATGCCGCCGCCCGCCAGCTTCTGATGTCCGCCGCGCCCGCCGGCGAAGTTGATCATGGCCGCTACGCCTGGCGGGTTGCGGCTCGACAGGGCGATGGTCGCCCAGCCGCCGGCCGACTGACCGACCACGATGGTACGGTCGGGCGCGACGTAGGGCTGTGCACGCATGAAGTCGATGGTGGCCTGGATGTCGGCGGCGCCTTGCAGGCCGGCATTGAAGTAGTCGGGCAGGTCGCACGAACCGTAGCCTTCGGCCCAACTGCCGCCGCTCTCGCCGTAGCCGCGGCGCAGCGGCAGAGCCACGACATAGCCGCGCGACAGGAAGAACGACGACAGGGCCGTGTAGCGCGGGCGCTCCATCTTGCCACGCTGCGAGCCGTCCGCGGGCGAGCCGTGATTGATGACGACCAGCGGGCTTCTCGCTTCGCCCGGCGGTCGTATCACCGTGGTGACCAGGGTCGACCCGCCCGGGCCGGGCACGCGGACCACCTGCTCGCGATCCTGTGCGGCCAGTGGCCCGATGCAGATGAAGAAGAGAAGAACTGCAATTGGACCAAAGCGCATCATGATCTCCTAGCGCCCGCTGCGCCGCGCCGGCTTGCCGCCTCCGCCGGATCCCGTGCGCACGCCGCGAAAGACACGGGAGTGTTGCATCTTGCCGAGATGGACGCCGACATTGGCGCTGGCGGCCTGGCCCGGCAGCTCGAGCTCGTGCGCTTCGAGGCGGCGGATCTCGTCGCGCAGGCGGCCGGCCTCCTCGAACTCGAGGTCGGCGGCGGCAGCGCGCATCCGCTTTTCGAGCTCGGCTATGTGGGTGCGCAGATTGTGCCCGACCAGATGCACGTCGCCCGACACACCGGTGTCGACCGTGTAGTGGTCGCGCTCGGCGGTCGATTGCAGGATCTCCGCGATGTTGCGTTTGACCGAGGCCGGCGTGATGCCGTGCTCCTTGTTGTAGGCGGTCTGCTTGGCGCGCCGACGGTCGGTCTCCGAAATGGCGTACTTGATCGAGTCCGTCATCTTGTCGGCATAGAGGATGACGCGGCCCTCGACGTTGCGCGCGGCGCGGCCGATCGTTTGCACCAGCGAGGTCGGCGAGCGCAGGAAGCCTTCCTTGTCGGCGTCGAGGATGGCGACCAGCGCGCACTCGGGGATGTCGAGGCCCTCGCGCAGCAGGTTGATGCCGACCAGCACGTCGAAGGCGCCAAGCCGCAGGTCTCGGATGATCTCGATGCGCTCCAGGGTGTCGATGTCGGAATGCAGATAGCGGCAGCGGATGCCGGACTCGTGCATGTACTCGACGAGATCCTCGGCCATGCGCTTGGTGAGCACGGTGACCAGCACGCGCTGGCTCTTCTTCGCGCAGTCCTTGCACTCGGCGATCAGGTCGTCGACCTGCTTCTCGACCGGCCGGATCAGGACGGTCGGATCGATCAGGCCGGTCGGACGGATCACCTGCTCGATGAAGGTGCCTTGCGTGCGCTCCATCTCCCAGTTGCCCGGCGTCGCGCTGACATAGGTCGTCTGCGGCCGCAGCGCGTCCCATTCCTCGAATTTCAGCGGCCGATTGTCGATCGCCGAAGGCAGGCGGAAGCCGAACTCGGCCAGCACGCTCTTGCGGTTGAAGTCGCCGCGGAACATGCCGCCGATCTGCGGCACCGTGACGTGGCTCTCGTCGCAGATCAGCAGCGAATTCTTGGGGAAATACTCGAACAGGGTGGGCGGCGGCTCGCCCGGCTTGCGGCCGGTGAGATAGCGCGAATAGTTCTCGATGCCGGCGCAGGCGCCGGTGGTTTCCAGCATCTCGATGTCGAACAGCGTGCGCTGCTCCAGCCGCTGCGCCTCGAGCAGCCGGCCGGCGCGGTTGAATTCCTCCAGCCGCTGCTTCAGGTCGACCTTTATCTGGTCGATCGCCTTCTGCATCGTCGGCTTCGGCGTCACATAGTGGCTGTTGGCGTAGACGATGATGTCGTTCAGCGAGATCGTCTTGTCGCCGGTCAGCGGGTCGAACTCGGTGATCGAGTCGATCTCGTCGCCGAACATCTCGAAGCGCCAGGCCTTGTCCTCGTAGTGGGCCGGGAACAGGTCGATCGTGTCGCCGCGCACCCGGAAGGCGCCGCGCTGGAAGGCATTGTCGTTGCGCTTGTACTGCTGCTCGACGAAGCGGCGGAGCAGGGTCGAGCGGTCGATCTTCTGGCCCTTGTGCAGGCGGAAGGTCATCGCCTGGTAGTTCTCCAGCGGACCGATGCCGTAGATGCAGGAGACCGAGGCCACGATGATGACGTCATCGCGCTCCATCAGCGCGCGCGTCGCGGAGTGGCGCATGCGGTCGATCTGTTCGTTGATCGACGAATCCTTCTCGATGAAGGTGTCGGTGCGGGGGACGTAAGCTTCGGGCTGGTAGTAGTCGTAGTACGAGACGAAATACTCGACGGCGTTTTCCGGGAAGAAGCCCTTCATCTCGGAATAGAGCTGCGCGGCCAGCGTCTTGTTGGGCGCCATCACCAGCGCCGGCCGCCCCTGGCTCGCGATCACGTTGGCCATCGTGAAGGTCTTGCCCGAGCCGGTGACGCCCAGCAGGACCTGGTCGCGTTCGCCGCCTTCGACGCCGGCGATGAGCTGCTTGATCGCCCCGGGCTGGTCGCCGGCGGGCGTATAGTCGGAGACGAGCTTGAAGGGCTTCGGCGTTATGCCTTCAAGCTCCGGCCGCCGCTGGATGTACGGCATCAGGAGGGGAGCAGCCGGAACCGCGAGATTCTTTGAGGGCATGACCTCCATTATATGATGCGCGCCCCGCGCTCCGGCAATGCTAGCGTCCCGCCCGCGATGCCCGATCTGTTGAGTGCTCCGTTCCTTGTTTCCGCCGTCGTTGCCTGCATTGCAGGCATGGTGCGCGGCTTCGCCGGTTTCGGTGCCGCGATGCTGATGACGCCGATCTTTTCGGCCCTTTACGGGCCCGCGGTCGGGATTGCGCTCTGCCTCCTGCTGGAAATCGCCGTCGCCCTGCCGCTCGTCCCGGGCGTGGTGCGGCTGGTCGACTGGCGGCGCATCGGACTGCTGCTCGTGGCGGCGGCCCTCGCCGTTCCGCTCGGCACCCACACGCTGACCGGAGTCGAGCCCGAGTCGATGCGCTGGGCGATCTCCGCCATCATTCTTGCTGCGGTCACCCTGCTGGCCAGCGGCTGGCGCTTCCCCGGGCGGCCGAATGTGGCGACGACCTTCGCCGCCGGTGCGACCAGCGGCTTCCTGAACGGACTCTCGGGCATGGCCGGCCCGCCGATCGCCTTCTACTATCTGGCGGGCAACGAGCCGGCGGCGCGCGTTCGGGCCAATCTCACGACCTACTTCGTCTTCGTCGATTTGATCGCCCTGGCTTCTTTCGCGTCGCGCGACCTGATCGGCTGGAGCACCGGTGTCCAGGGGCTGTTCCTGGCACCGGCCGTGATGCTGGGCGGCGTGGTCGGCGAGCGGCTGTTCCCGCTGGCCAGCGAGACGTTCTATCGCCGCCTTGCGCTCGGCCTGCTGGTCTGCGTCGCCATCGGCTCCCTGCTGGTATAAGGACACAGCATGAGGATCTGGGACAAAATCGTGGAGGGCATGAACAGCCTCGGCATCGCCGAGCTGCTGGGCCTGTCCTCGCCGCCGGCCGACGATGGCGGGCATCCCGGCCTGCGGCAGATCGGCTTCACCATCGGGGTCATCGCGCTGGGCGCCAAGATGGCGCGCGTCGATGGCGACGTCTCGGAATCCGAGGTCGCGGCCTTCCGGGATTTCTTCCAGGTGCCGCCGGGAGAGGAGGCCAACGTCCAGCGCTTCTTCGATCTGGCCAAGCGCGACGCCGGTGGTTTCGAGACCTATGCGCGTCAGGTCGCGGCCCTGTTTCCCGACGCGCCGGAAATCCTCGAGAACGTGATCGAGGGCCTGTTCAGCATAGCGCAGGCCGATGGCCGGGTCGGTGCGCCAGAGGCCGACTATCTCGCGAAGGTGGCGAGCATCTTCGGGCTGCCGAGTTCGCGATTTGAGCGTGCGAAAGCCGCGGCACTGGGCGTCGTGGAATGCGAGCCGTGCGTGGTGCTGGGCATCGATCCGATGGCCACTGACGAGCAGATCCGCGAAGCTTGGCTGCGTCAGGTTCGTGCCAATCATCCCGACAAGCTCATGGCGCAAGGCCTGCCAGAGGAGGCGATCGCCATGGCCAATCGCAAGCTCGCCCTGATCAATGATGCCTATGACCGGCTGCGCAGGCAGCGCGGTCTCGTGCCGGCCTGAGCGTGAACTTCATCGACCAGCCGTCGCCCAATCATGCGCCGAGGCCCGACGGCACGTCCGTCGACATCCTGGTGCTGCACTACACCGAGCTTCCGCTGCAGGAGTCGCTCGACATCCTGCGCGACGGGACGCGCGAGCACAGGGTGAGTTCGCACTACGTGCTCGATCTCGACGGCACCGTGTATCGGCTGGTCCCGGAGGATCGCACCGCCTGGCATGCTGGCAAATCATGGTGGCGCGGTCGCGAGGGCTTGAACGCCACGTCGATCGGCATCGAGATTGTGAACCTGCACGGAGATCGCCACGATTATCCGGCCCCGCAGGTCGAGGCGCTGATCGAGCTGTGCCGCGGCATCCTTGCGCGCCATCCGGCGATCGAACCGCGCAACGTCGTGGGCCATTCCGACATCGCGCCCCAGCGCAAGGTCGATCCAGGTCGTCGCTTTCCCTGGAAGGTGCTGGCGGAGCAGGGGATCGGGCTGTGGCCCAGGGCCGGCACGCGGCCACTCGATGGCGACTTCCACAAGGCGCTTCAGCGTTTTGGCTATGCGCCGCCGCTTGCCGTGCCGCCGAAGGAGATCGTCAAGGCCTTCCAGCGCCATTACCGGCCGTCCCAGGTGGACGGCATGATCGACCCGGAAACGAAGGCGCTGCTCGCCGGTCTGCTTGACCCGCTGGGACGGGCGGCCTAGTCAGGCGCCGGGTCAGACGGCTGGATGGCTGCACTCGGGCGGGCAACCGCACGGGTGAGGAAAGTCCGGGCTCCACGGAGACACGGTGCCGGATAACGTCCGGCGGGGGCGACCCCAGGGAAAGTGCCACAGAAAACAAACCGCCTGCCTGGCTCGCCAGGACGGCAAGGGTGAAACGGTGGGGTAAGAGCCCACCGCGCGACCGGCAACGGAAGCGGCATGGCAAACCCCACCGGGAGCAAGACCAAATAGGGGCGACACGCCGGGCAACCGGCAGCGGTGTTTCCGCGTCGTCGCCCGGGTCGGTCGCGCGAGGCGTTCGGTAACGGGCGTCCCAGAGGAATGGCCATCCATCGCTTTCGGGCGAGGACAGAACCCGGCTTACAGGCCGTCTGACCCGTTTCGATTCCGCAAGACGAGTCCGCGTCTACAACCCCTTGTGCTTGCATACAGCAGGCACACAATACATGTTGTGTCTAAGTCGTTCAGATTCCTTGTGGATTCTCCTCTTTGATAATTGCATCCCGGTCTTTCCCATGATATCCCATTGTATCCCGTGTAACAGACGACGCAGGAGCGTGGGGCACCTGCAGCGGGTCTAGAGGGGAGATGGGCCGTGGCATTCCGGTCCGAAATCCTGATCAAGCTGGACAAGAAAGGCCGGGTTCTGTTGCCCGCGGCTTTTCGCGACGAACTGCCTGCGGAAGATCGCGGTGCGTTCGTCCTCTATCATTCCCCCACCATCCCGGGACTCGTGAACGGCAACTCCCGTGCGGGCTTCGATGCCATGCTCGACCGCCTGCGCGCCGAAGCGCTGGGTCCCAAGGGTTCGCTGAAGGTCGCGCTCGACGACGACGCCTTCGATCCGGCGGGCTATCTCTCGGCCGGAGCCCGCACCATCTCGCTGGAGCCCGATGGCCGGTTCACGATGCCCGCCGAGTTCGCCCAGACGCTCGATGCCGGCGACGGCGTGATGCTGGTCGGCAAGGTCGACAAGTTCCAGCTCTGGAATCCCGGGCGCTGGCAGGCGCGCCGCGAGGCCGAGCGCGAGAAGATGGCGGCATTCGTGCGCAACCTCGGCGGAGGCGACGCATGATCGGCGCCCGCCATGTTCCGGTGATGGCGCGCGAAGTCGTCGACGCGCTGCAGCCGCGCGACGGTGGCCGCTATCTCGACGGCACATTCGGCGCCGGCGGCTATACCGCCGCCATGCTCGATCGCGCCGATTGCCAGGTCATCGCCATCGATCGCGACCCCGATGCCATCGCCGCCGGCCGGGCGCTGGCCGAGCGCTATGCGCCGCGCCTGCGCCTGATCGAAGGCCGTTTCGGCGACATGGCGGAGCTGCTGTCGGCCGAAGGTGTCGTTGATGTGGACGGCGTGGCGCTCGATCTCGGCGTCTCGTCGATGCAGTTCGATCAGGCCGATCGAGGCTTCTCTTTCAGGGCTTCCGGTCCACTCGACATGCGGATGGAGAAGAGCGGTCCGTCGGCGGCGGATCTCGTAAACGAAACAAACGAAACGGAACTCGCCGACATCATCTGGCGCTACGGCGAGGAGCGCCGCAGCCGCCGCGTCGCGCGCAGCATCGTCGAGACGCGCCGCACCAGGCGCATCGAAACCACCGGCGAACTGGCCGAGATCGTGCGGCGCGCCGTCGGTCCGCAGGGCAGGGACGAGAGCGATCCCGCGACGCGCACCTTTCAGGCGCTGCGCATTGCCGTGAACGACGAGCTGGGCGAACTCGAGCGCGGCCTTGCGGCCGCCGAGCAGGTGCTGGCGCCGGGCGGCCGTCTCGCGGTCGTGTCGTTCCATTCTCTGGAAGACCGTGCCGTGAAGGAATTCGTGCGCGCCCGTGCCGGTCGCACACCGGGCCCGTCGCGCCACGCGCCGCCGGGCGCCGGTGCGCGGACCGCTACCCTGCGCGATCTTTCGCGCAAGCCGGTGCTGCCGTCCGACGAAGAGGTCGCGGCCAATCCGCGGGCCCGCTCCGCCCGGCTGCGCGTCGCCGAGAAGCTCGGCGCGGGAGGCGCCGCATGATCCATCGCGGGCTCCTGTTCTGGTCGGTCGTCGCCGTCGCCACGGCCGTGGGCCTGTTCACCGTCAAGTACAAGGTGCAGGACCTCGAGGAGCGCATCGACCGCACCAACCAGAAGATCATCGAGAGCCAGCAGGCAACGCACATCCTGCGGGTCGAATGGGCTCACCTGAACGAATCCGAGCGCATCGAAGCGCTCGCGCAGAAGCATCTCAAGCTCGAGTCGGCCTCCATCAAGCAGGTCGTCCGACTCGATCAACTCAAACCCGAATCTGTCCCCCCGCGGCGCGATCCACCACCTCCTTCCCCCCCACGAACGGGCAACGACGTCCCCTCGTCGACTTTGCCCGGTGGTGGTGGCCGCGTCGCAGCGGAGGCCGGCAGCCCCTCGCCGGCCTCCGCACCCCTTTCCAAACGAACCCCCGGACCCACGACGCCCCCTCGACCGGCCTCTATCCAAGAGCCGGCAACATCGGGTCCGGTTGGCGAC
>CANIEC010000159.1 GCA_947466085.1 Rhodospirillales bacterium | reverse complement strand
GGGCGCCGACGAAATCGGAGACCGCCTTCTGCGAGACATCGAACACGCGCAACGTGAAGCCGGCTTCGACGAGGCGTTTCGCCATCGGACGGCCCATCATGCCGAGGCCGATGAAAGCGATGGTGGCGGGGGGCGTGAGCGTGGTCATGGCGAAGCTCCTGACGTGAGGTCGTATTCATAGAACGGCAGGACGCGACCGGGAATCGCATCCGACGGCTCGTTTCGCAGGAAGCGGGCGCCCAGGCGCTCGTAGAACGGAGCGGCATTCACGTCGGCGAGAATGGTCATGCGCCGGTATCCCAGCTTTCGCGCCAACGCGACCGCGGCCTCGAACAGCAGGCGTCCCGTCCCGCCGCCGATGGCCGATGGCTCGACGAACATCAGGGCGAGTTCGGCATCGTCGCCGTCGCGGCCGACGCTGACGGTGCCGACCGCCCAGCCGGACCCGTCCGTCGCCACCAGCACGCGACCCTCGGCGATTGCTTCTTCCTTGAGCGTGAGCGAGGGCACACAGAGCCGCATGAACGCCGCGTCGTAGCCCCAATGCGCGTTCGAACGCAGACAGAGCGCGGTGAGGCTTGCCGCCTCACCGGCTCGCGCATTGCGCACCCGTGTCATCGCACCACCCAGAGAGTCTGACTCGAAATGAATGCAGCCAAAACAAGAGGCTGTGAACAGCCCCGATAACCTCACCCTGAGGAGCATCGCACAGCGATGCATCTCGAAGGGTGGGAACGCGCACCTTGCCTGTTGCCCATCCTTCGAGACGCGCCCGGAGTTTACCCCGAGGTATTCGAGGGGCGGAGCTCCTCAGAATTTGTGAATCTATTCGACTGCAAAACGTAAGCCCAACAACCGCGCAACTTTGATTCTCGCGATCCACGGGGGACGAACGAAATGGAATCGCGAGAAGGCGGTCAGGATTCGAAAACGTCTCCAAAGTGACGTCTCTCCATGCCTTGCTCAAAGATTCACAGGCTCTCAGGGTGAGGCGGATTGGTCAATTCGAGATGGAAAGACTCTAGCGTTCCGCCGGCACGATCAGCACCTTATCCGCCTTGAGCTTCTCGATCGTCTCGTCGCTCAGGCCGGCCTCGCGCAGGACCTCGACGCCATCACCACCGATCTGCGGGGCGTGGCGGCGGAATTCGACCTTGGTCTTCTCGAAGTCGAGCGGGCTGGCGAAGGTGGTGATCGGGCCCTCGGTCGGGTGCTCCCGCTCGGTGAAGAAGCCGGTGGCCTTGAGGTGCGGATCGTCCTTCAGCTCTTCCAGCGTGCGCACCGGCATGGCGGGGATGTCGGCCTTGTCGAACATCTCCAGCCATTCCTCGGTCGGGCGATGCTTCAGCAGTTCGCCCAGCACCTGGTAGAGCTCGCTGAAATGCTTGGCGCGCTCGTTGCGGTCGACGAACCTCTTCTCCTTGGCAAGATCGGGCCGCTCCGCCAGTTCGAAGAACTTGACCCAATGCGCGTCGGTATAGGGCAGCGCGCAGATGTAGCCGTCCTTCGTCGGGAAGGGATGGCGGAACTTGTTGATGATGCGGTCGTAGCCCATGGGCGCGCGCTCAGGGCTCCAGGTGGCCCCGAACAGATGCTCGGTCAGCCAGAACGAGGCCAAGGTCTCGAGCATGGGCACCTCGATCATCTGCCCCTCGCCCGTGCACTTGCGGTGGTAGAGCGCGCCCAGCACGGCGATGCAGAGATGCAGCCCGGTCGTCTTGTCGGCGATCAGGCTCGGCATGAAGCGCGGTGGCAGCCCGTCGACCCGGCTCTGCAGCGAGGCCGCGCCCGAGACGCCCTGCACCAGGTCGTCGAAAGCCGGCTTGTGGCCGTAGGGCCCCTTGCGCGCATAGCCCAGCGAATAGGCATAGATGATCGAGGGGTTGATCTTCTTAAGGTCCTCGTAGCCCAGGCCCAGCCGCTCGATCGCCTGCGGCCGGCTGTTGTGGATGAACAGATCGGCGTCCTTGATCATGTCCTTCAGGACGGCGCAGGCGGCCGGCTTCTTGAGGTCGAGGCAGAGCGAGCGCTTGTTGCGGTTGGCCGCCATGTAGATCGGGCCCATGGCCGGCGCGTTGCCGAGGCTGCCGCCCGAGGCGCGCAGCAGGTCGCCTTCCGGCGGCTCGACCTTGATCACGTCGGCGCCCATGTCGGCCAGATGCTGCGTGGCGAACGGCCCCAGCAGAACCGCCGTCAGATCGATCACACGCACGCCCTGCAATGGTCCCGGCATTTCCTCGTCCCCGCTATGAATTTTTGATCTTGTCGGAACCGTGCCATCGCCCTTTGCGAAATGGTAGTCCTACAGTAACACCTCGCCCCGAGGCGCATCGCGGTGCGAGGTGCACAAGGGCATTTCCGGAAATTGGGGTTTCGCATGGCTGGAGCGCTGGAAGGTCTGCTGGTGGTGAGTGTCGAGCAGGCGGTGGCCGCGCCCTATTGCGCGGCCCGGCTGGCGGACGCCGGCGCCCGGGTCATCAAGATCGAGCGGCCCGAGGGCGATTTCGCCCGCGGCTACGATGGCTATGTGCACGGCCAGTCGAGCTACTTCGTCTGGCTGAACCGCGGCAAGCAGTCCCTCACCCTCGACTTCAAGGCCAAGGACGACCTCGCTTTGCTGCACCGGCTGATCGGCAAGGCCGACGTGCTGATCCAGAACCTGGCGCCGGGCGCGGCCGAACGCGCGGGCTTCGGCTCCGCCGCCATGCGAGCGGCGCACAAGAAGCTGATCACCGTCGACATCTCGGGCTATGGCGATCACGGCCCCTACAGGAACCGCCGCGCCTACGACCTCTTGGTCCAGGCCGAGAGCGGGCTGGCCTCGATCACCGGCACCGAGCATGCACCGGGCCGGGTCGGCATCTCCGCCACCGACATCGGCACCGGCATGTATGCCCATGCCGCCGTGCTGGAGGCGCTGATCGCGCGCGGCCGGACCGGCGAGGGCCGCGCCATCTCGGTGTCGCTCTTCTCGTCGATGGCCGAGTGGATGACCGTGCCGCTGCTCGGCATGGAATACTCCAACTACGAATGGCCGCGGCTGGGCCTCACCCATCCGTTCATCGCGCCCTACGGCGTCTATCCGACCTCGGACAAGGTGCCGGTGCTGATCTCGATCCAGAACGATCGCGAGTTCGAACGCCTGTGCCATGGCGTCATCGACCGGCCCGGCCTCGAGAAGGATCCGGACTACGCGACCGGCAAGGCGCGCAACGCACGGCGCGACGAGACCAACGCCATCGTGGCCAGGAGCTTCGCCGTACAGACCTTCGCCGATCTCTCGGCCCGCCTCGAAGCCGCGCAGATAGCCTGGGCGCGGGTGAGCAGCGTCAAGGACCTGACGACCCATCCGCAGCTTCGCCGCACCGGCTTCAACTCGATCGGCGGCGAGGATGTCTCGATCCCGGCGCTGGCCGCCTCCTACACCGGCGAGCCCGAGCGGCTGGGCGACGTGCCGACCCTCGGCCAGCACAGCGAGCAGATCCGCAAGGAGTTCGCCGCCTGATGCCCAAATGGCTGACGGGCCTTAAGCTCGCGGCCTATGGCGGCGCCTATTTCTTCGCCGCCGGCGCCTTCATGAGCTACTGGCCGGTCTGGCTGCGCGACCGCGGCGTCACCGATACCGAGATCGGCACGCTGTTCATGTCGCGCCAGATCATCACCGTCATCGCCACCCTCTCGGTGGGCTGGATCGTCCACCGCCTGGGCGGCCCGCGCGGCGTCATCGTGGCGCTGGGGATCGGCGCCATCGTGATGATGGTCGCTTACCAGTTTTCCTATTCCTTCCTCGCCATCTTCATCGTGACGATGATCTGGGGATTCCTCTGGTCGCCGCCCATGCCGCTCTATGACGGCGTGCTGGTGACGGAGACCAAGAAGCACGGGCTCGATTATGCGCGCGTGCGCATGTGGAGCTCGGTCGCCTTCATCTTCGGCACCTTCCTCGCCGGCATCGCCGTCGACCGCTACGGCCCACCCTGGGTGCTCTATGTCGGGATGGCGAGCATCGTGCTGCTGGCGCCCTTCGCCCTGCTCCTGCCGGCCACGCCGCCGCGCGCCGCCACCACCGGCCACGACCATGCGCCGTTCCGCGTGTCCGAGCTGCTGCGGCAGCCGCCGTTCCTCCTGTTCCTGCTGGCCTGCGGTCTCTGCCAGGCCAGCCACTCGGTGCTCTACAGTTTCGGCACCCTGACCTGGCGCGGCGCCGGCATCGACGACGTCACCATCAGCGCGCTCTGGGCCGAGAGCGTCGCCATCGAGATCGTGCTGATGCTGTTCGGCGGCTGGCTTCTGGCAAGGCTTGGCGTCTGCGGCCTGATCGCGCTCGGCCTCACCGCCGGCCTGGTGCGCTGGACGGCCATGGCCTTCACGACCGAACTGTGGGCGCTGGTCCTGCTGCAGGCGCTGCACTCCTGCACCTTCGCCGCCTGCCATCTCGGCGCCATGGCCTTCCTGCAGCGCGCCCTGCCGGCGCACGGCGCCGCGATCGGCCAGAGCCTCTATTACGCGCTGGGCACCGGCGCGACGCAGGCGGTGGTCTACCAGTTCTCCGGCATCCTTTATTCCCAGTATGGCCAGCACGCGTTTCTCGCCATGACCGTCGTCAGCGCCCTCGGCCTGTGCGCCCTGCTTCTGCTCGCGCGCACCTGGAACGGCGGGCTGCTGGTGGGGCAGCCGAAGCCGGCATAACTACCGCGACCGGCCGCGGGCCGTGACCGGCCAGATCTCGACCAGCGTGTCGCCCTTCACCACGTGAAAGCTCTCGTAGAGGTTCACGGTCGGGTCGCAGTGCGGCGGGAACAGCACGACCTGGTCGCCCAGCTTGGGCGCCTCGCCGCCCTCCGGCGCGATCACCGCGAGATGCTCGTCGCCCATGAAGCGCGTCGTCGAGCCTTCCACGGCGCCCTTCAGGATCATCGGCGGACCCTTCTCCGTGGCCATCGCCTTCAGCCCGGCATCGACCGTCACCATGCCCGGCTTGTTGGCGCTGACCACGCGCGCGTCGATCTGCAGCGCCTGCTCGAAGGTCGGCTTGTCGAGGCCGCGCAGGTCGCAGACGTTGTAGTCGTGGTCCATGAACACGTAGGACCCGACCTGCAGCTCGGTGAAGACGCCGAGCTTGGCGTCGATGTAATGCGTGCCGGTGCCCGAGCCGGTGACGATGCCGGGCTTCAGCCCCGCCTCTTCCAGCTTCGCCAGGATGCCCTGGAGATATTCCGTGCGCTCCTTGATCTCGGCGGTGCGCTGCTTGAAGTCGACGATGTGCTGGTGGCGGCCGCAGTAGAACTGGACGCCGGCATAGGTCAGCGACCGGAAATTGGCGATCTTCTGCACCAGCTCGACCGTGGCCTCGGGCGAGGCCGTGCCGGTGCGGTGGATGCCGGGATCGATGTCGACGATCACGGTGAGCGGCTTGCCGGCCTTTGCGGCTGCAGCGGCAAGCGCCTCGGCATTGGCGGGATGGTCGACCACCAGCATCAGGTCGGAGACCTTGGCGTTGAGTTCCACCAGGCGCTGGATCGCCTGCGGCGTCACCACCGGCGAGGTGATGTGCAGGCTCTGGATGCCGGCCTCGCCCAGCGCCTCGGCTTCGCCCAGCTTGGCGCAGCAGACGCCGAGCGCCCCCGCCGCCATCTGGCGGCGCGCGATGTCGGCCGACTTGTGGGTCTTGGAATGCGGCCGCAGCTTCACGTTATGCGCCTTCGCAAACGACGCCATCTCCGCGATGTTGCGGTCGAGCATGTCGAGGTCAAGCACCAGGGCCGGCGTGTTGAGCGAGCCGCGCGAGCCCTGCTGTCCGATGAGGTGCCCGTGCAGACGCTCGGCTTCGCTGGTCATTTCTTCAGTCCTTCGGTTTGCAAAGTGCGGACGACCATGGCTTCGCCGGTCGTGCCGCGGTTGACGCCGGCGCTCTTCATGAAGGTGTTGTCGGCGCCGGTGCCCCAGAGCGCCACGCCCTGGGCCAGCAGGCCGCCATCCACCTTCACCGTCTCGCCGGTGATGAAACGCGCCTCGTCGGAGGCGAGGAAGGTCGCGACGTCGGCGATATGCTCGGGCTCGCCGCGGTCCGGCCAGGGCTGCTGGCCGAATTGCTTCTCGTACTTGTCGGGCCGGCCGCGATGGACCAGCGGCGTCGAGATGACGCCCGGCGCGATGCCGACCACGCGGATGCGATCGGGGCCCAGCTCGGCCGCCACGTTCTCGATCAGGCTGATGCACGCGGCCTTCGCCGCCGAATAGGCATGGCTCCCGCCGCCGCCCACCATGCCGGCGATCGAGGCCGTCACCAGGATCACGCCGCCGCCCCCATGTTCCTTCATCGCCTGCGAGGCGTGCTTCATCCCGAGGAACACCGAGCGCGTCAGTACCGCGAACGTATAGTCCCAGTCCTCGACACTCGTTTCGGCGATCGGCCCGAAGGCGCCGCCGACGCCGGCATTGAGATAGGCGATGTCGAGACGGCCGAAATGGCGCTTGGCCTCGGCGACCATGGAAGCGACATCGGTCTCCTTCGAAACGTCGCAACGCACGAAGCCGACGCTGTCGCCAAAGCCCTGTGCCCTGGCGACCACCAGCGTCTCCGCGCCATTGGCCTCGTTGAGGTCGGCCACCAGCACCTTCGCGCCCTCGGCAAGGAAGCGCATGACGGTCGCGCGGCCCATGCCGCTCGCGCCCCCCGTGACGATGGCCACCTTGCCCGCCAGTCGATTCATGCTGCTCCGCTCCTCCGATGCCATGGTGGTGTCGCTGGCATCGCGAGGCAAGTCTAGCATTTCCCTAACCGCTGTTGCGCAGGCCGGCCGCGATGCCGTTGATGCTGAGGTGGATGCCCTGCACCACCGCAGGATCGGGATCGCCGGCGCGGTGACGCCGCAGCAGTTCGATCTGCACATGGTTCAGCGGATCGATGTAGGGGAAGCGGTTGCGGATCGAGCGCGCCAGCAGCGGGTTGAGTTCCAGCAGCGTCTCCTGCCGCGTGATGGCACAGACCGCGTCGATCGACGCCTGCCACTCCCGCTTCACGCGGGCGAAAACCTGCTCCCGCAAAGCCGCATCGGTCACCAGCTCGGAATAGCGCGAGGCAATGGCGATGTCGCTCTTGGCCAGCACCATGTCCATGTTCGACAGGATGGTGCGGAAGAACGGCCAGTTGTCGTGCATCTCCTGCAGCATCGCCATGCCGTCGCCCGGCCGCGCGGCGGTCCAGGCCTCGATTGCGGCGCCGAACCCGTACCAGCCCGGCAGCATCAGGCGGCACTGGGCCCAGCTGAACACCCAGGGGATCGCGCGCAGATCCTCGATGCCCTGCTTCTTCGAGCGCGACGCCGGGCGGCTGCCGATGTTGAGCGAGGCGATCTCGTCCAGCACGGTCGATTCGCGGAAGTACCGGTCGAAGCCCTCGGTCTCGTAGACCAGGTCGCGATAGGCGCGGAAGGCGTGCGCCGACAGCTCCTCCATAACCGCGAGATAATCGGCGGGCGGCGGCGGCCGGGCGGCGTCGAGCAGCGAGGCTTCCAGGGTGGCGGCGGCCAGGGTTTCGAGATTGCGCCGTCCGACCTCGGCATTGGAGTATTTGCCGGCGATCACCTCGCCCTGTTCGGTGATGCGGATGGCGCCCTGCACCGCGCCCGGCGGCTGCGCCAGGATCGCCTCATAGCTCGGCCCGCCACCGCGGCCCACCGAGCCGCCGCGACCATGGAACAGGCGCAGCCCGACCTGATGGCGCTTGAAGGTCTCAATCAGGACCAGCTCCGCCTTGTACAGCTCCCAGGTCGAGGTCAGGTAGCCGCCGTCCTTGTTGCTGTCGGAGTAACCCAGCATGACTTCCTGCGCCTCGCCGCGCGACGCCAGCAGGCGGCGATAGGCCGGCAGGGCGAGCAGATCGTCCATGATCCGCCCGCAGCGCTGCAGATCGCCGATGGTCTCGAACAACGGCACGATGTCGACGTCCAGCCGACCCTCACGCGGATCGAGCAGTCCGCCCTCCTTGAGCAGCACGGCCACTTCGAGGATGTCGGAGACGCTGTCAGCCTTGGAGATCACGTAGTTGGGAAGGGCAGCCCGGCCGTAGCGTCGATGCGCATCGGCCGCCACGTGCACGAGGTCCAGTTCCGCGGCCGCTTCGTCGCCATAGGAATGATAGGGCGATGCCAGTGGCCGCATGTTGCCCAGTTCGGCGGTGAGAAAAGCGACGCGCGCTGCCTCGTCGAGCGCGGCATAGTCGATGCCGGTCCCGGTCGCCGCCACGAGCTCGGCCACGACGCGCGCATGTACGTCGGAGTTCTGCCGCAGGTCGAGCGATGCCAGGTGGAAGCCGAAGACATCGACGGCTCGCCGCAGCGAGCGCAGGCGCCCCCGCGCCAGGTCCGCCGAGCCGTTCTCCGCGAGCGACCGGTAGAGCGTGTCGAGGTCCGCCCGCAGGTCTTCCGCCTTCTCGTACGCCGGTGCCGGCCCGACCGGCGGCTGCGGCGGCTCAAGCGCGTCGAGCGACCAGGCGGTTGCAGCCAGCCGCGCATAGATGCCGACGATGGCGCGCCGGTAGGGCTCGTCCTTGCGCTCCGGCGCGCGATCGGCCGAGCTTTCGACCAGTCTGCGCAATCCCTCCGAGACCTGCACGATGCGCCCGTCGAGCGACAGCTCGCTGCCCAGCCTGTGCAATTCCTCAAGATGGAAGCGCAGCGCCCGCTGGCTTTGCAGGGTGAGCGTCTGGCGCGTGACATCGGCGGTGACGTAGGGATTGCCGTCGCGGTCGCCGCCGATCCAGCTGCCCATGCGCAGGAAGGACGGCACGTCGATGTCCTGCCAGGACGCCTCGATGCCGCCCAGCCGGTCCTCGAGGTCGGCATAGAAGATCGGCAGCCCGCGCAGGAAGGTATGATCGTAATAGGCGAGCCCGTTGGCGACCTCGTCGATCACCCGCAGGCGCGTGTCGCGCAGGATGCTGGTCTGCCACAAGGTTAGCACGGCGCGTCGCAGCGCCTGGCGATTGGCCCGCAGCTCCTCCGGCGTGAACTCGACCCGGTCGCGCTCGTCCAGCAGCCGCGCGATCTCCATTTCGCGGTCGATCGAACTCTTGCGGCGGATTTCGGTCGGGTGCGCCGTCAGGACGGCGCTGCAAAGCGCTCGCGTGAAGAAAGATTGCAGCCGCTCACGGGAAATGCCGGCCTTCGCGGCGCGGCCGAGCGCATAGGCCATCGTGCCCGGCTGCGGCGGCGCCTTGGCGATGGCGAGGGCTCGCGTGCGGCGGATGTGGTGCTGATCCTCGGCGATGTTGGCCAGATGCGAGAAGTGCCCGAAGGCGCGGATGATGCGAACAGCCCGATCCATCGGCAGGCTGGTCATCGTGGCCTGCAGTTCCTGCCGCGCCGCCTCGTCGGCATCGCGGTGGAACAGCACCCCGGTGCGGCGGATGTGCTCGACCAGGTCGAACACGTCGTCGCCTTCCTGGTCGCGCACCGTCTCGCCGAGAATGCGCCCGAGAAGCCTCGTGTCGTAGCGCAGCGGCACGTCCTTCTTGGCCGCTTCCCTGTTGGGCGTTTCGAACTGGTCCATGGACTGCCCTTCACTCCTGTCCCGAGACCCAAGCACGGTCTAGGCCACTTCGATGACGCCCTCGCCGCCGGCATAGAGTTTCTCGACCAGCGCCTTGCGGCGTTCCAGGGTGGCGCGCTGGTTGATGTAGCCCTTGTCGGTGATCTCCTGGCCGTCGACCTGCGGCGGCTCGGTCATCAGCAGGACGCGCTTCACCCGCATCGACGAGCCGCGGCCCTCGGCGTTCATCTTCGCGAGGCCCTCCCTCAGCGTGCCGACGACGGCGGGATGGGCCAAAAGCTCAGGCAGCGGAAGCTGCGCACCAGTGTCGCCCGCGAGCTGGCGGCAGGCCGCCACGTTGGGGAAGCCCAGCAGGCCGACATACTCGCGGTCCTGGCCGCAGACCACGGCGTCCTGCAGCACCGGCGAGGCCGCCGCGATGGCGGTCGTGCGCAGGGTGCCGACCAGAACGAAGGTGCCGCTGGTCAGCTTGAAATCCTCGACGACGCGGCCGTCGAAGATGATGCCCTGGCTCGCATCCTCCGGATCGACGAAGCGACCCGCATCGCCGATCCTGTAGAAGCCCTCCTCGTCGAACATCTGGGCCGTGAGGTCGGGCTGCTTGTAGTAGCCTGGCGTCACGATCACGCTCTTCAGCCGCAACTCGTAGCGCCCCGCCGCACCGGTCGGCACCATCTTCAGCTGCACGCCGGGATACGGAAGGCCCACCAGGCCGACGCGCTCCGAGGCCCAGTGCACGCTGGTCGCGGTCGGTGCGGTTTCGGTCGAGCCCCAGCCGGTGACGAAGGGAATGCGATAGCCGGTGTGCTTCACCGCCAGCGCCTCCATGCGTTCGTAGAGGTCACCCGGCAGGGTCGCGCCGCCATAGGAGAGCACGCTGATGTTGGCGAAGAAGCGCCGGGCCAGGGCCTCGTCCTTCTCCAGCGCCGTGGCGAGCATCGCGTAGCCGGCCGGCACGTTGGAGAACGACGTCGGCGAGACCTCGCGCAGGTTGCGCAGCGTCTCCTCGAACAGGCCGGGCAATGGCTTGCCGTCGTCGATATAGGTCGTGCCGCCCTCGTTCAGGTTCCCCTGGAAGGTCGCGTTGCCGCCCATCGTATGGTTCCATGGCAGCCAGTCGAGCATGACCGGCGCGACGTCGCTCGCCTTGCGCACGCGCGCCATGCTCATCATGGCGACGTTGGCGCACATC
>CANIEC010000158.1 GCA_947466085.1 Rhodospirillales bacterium | reverse complement strand
ATGCCGGCGAAGCTCGTGTTGCCCTGTTCGGCGACAGTGAGCGTGCTGCTGCCCAGTTCGATCCTGCCGCCGAGGCCCGAAAGTGACCCGATCGCGAGGCTGTTGCCGTTGAGGTCGACAATGCCGCCGTTGACGGCGAGGGCGCCGGTCGTGGGCAGAGAAGCGCCCGACGCCAGCTGCAGGATTCCCTGGTTCACGACAGTGCCGCCGGCGTAGCTATTGGCGCCTGAGAGGATGAGGGTGCCGATGCCGTTCTTGGTGAGGCTGCCCGGACCGGTCACCGCCGAGCCGAGGGTGAGGTCGAAGCCGTTGGTGTTGAAGGTGCCGCCGCCTGAGCCCAGGGTGACCGCCCGCGACAGGGTGCTGAAGGAGGCGGCGGGCAGGAGCGTTCCGCCGTTCAGCGTGAGACCGTCCGCCGGGTTGCCCAGCCGGGCGTTCGAATCGATGGCGAGGATACCGCCGCCGCTCACCGTCGTGCCGCCGGAATAGGTATTGTTGCCGGTGAGAGTGACCTGGCCGCTCCCGATCGTGAGACCGCCAGAGCCTGAGATCACGCTGGAAATCGTCCCGCTGCCGCTCTGCATCAGCGTCGTTGCGCCCATCAGGAACGTGGGAAGGCCGTTTGTAAAGCCATCCTGCAGGCTGACGTCGCCGATCAACGCGAGGCTCGGCGTTACCTGGCCCTGGTCGATGGTGCCGGCTGCGTTGGCCCAGGCGTAGCCGACAAAGCCGCCGATCGGGTCGTAGAGATAGTCGAAGCCCTGGAAGAACTGGCGACCGGTGTTCAGGAAGATCGACGGCCCGTTGGAGATCACTTCGACAGTGTTGTTGGGATTGAGTGGATTGCTGCTGGCGCCGGACGTCAGCGTGTAGCTGTAGCTGGCCGGCTGCAACGTGCTTTGGCCCGGCAGGAAGACCTGGACCTGCGCGCCGCTGGAGGGCGTGATGCAACTGCCGCCGCCCGGCGGATTGGGGCAGGGAGAGGTGGCGAGCGTCGCGCCCGGCGGCGGCGTGAGGAATGAGTATCCGATGCCGGCGTCGGGCAGGATCTGGCCGCTGCCGGTCGCGCCGCCCACCGTGATCGTCATGGGGGCCTGCTGCCAGGCGGGCGATGGCTGTCCCGAGTTCGGCGTGTTCGGTGTCAGCTTCACGAAGGCGAAGTTGGTGCCGGGATTGTTGTTGTTGATGTCGGTCGTATTGCTGAGACCCAGGGTGACGCCGCTATTGGTGATCAGGTAGCCCTGTCGCAGGGTGTTCATCGAGGCGTTGACGCCCGGAGCGATCGAAACAATGTTGATGAAGGGGTTGGTATTGTTGTTGGGGGCGGGCGGATTGATCGAACTCGCCCCGCGATCGAAGCCGACACCCATGTAGGCGATGCCGGTTGGGGTTTCGCCGGGAGGCGTCGGCGTGCAGGTCCTGCCAGGGATGATGCAGGTCTGGTTGGTCACCAGCAGGACCGTCACTTTCGACGTTGCCAAGGGGGTGGGGAGGCCGCCGGGCGCGGGTGTCTGGTTGATGACGACGTTCGTCTCGTAGAAGGTGCCGGTCGCAAGCTGGCCGCTGCTGCTGTAGAACTGGCTTCCCGTTCCGACGGCCACATCGTTCGGTCCCGGCTTGAAAATGTCCGGCGAGACGAGAATGCCCGTCGATCCCGTATCCATGACGAATTGTGTCGGGCTCGAGCCCGTCATCGAGAGATAGACGCTGGCGCCATTGCTCGTGCTCATGGGGCCGCCGGCAAACGGAATGGTGGGAAGACTGGTGTAGTTGCCGTACAGGTTCCAGCTCTGCGCCCGAGCCGGGGCGCTGGCGGCGACCGCACCGGCGAACAACGCCGTGCCGGCAAAAAGAAGCCGGCGATTCTTCAGCACCTGCCCTGACTGGAAATAAAAACGCACTTCGGATGCAATGTAGATTGCCGGCGGCAGAAGGCAACTCCCCCACATCGCTGCACCCATCTCCGGAAAAGATCGAATCGACATCACGCGCGTATTTCCGAAATTCTAGTGGCGAGCCATTGGTATTCAACGAGGTGACTGCCCAAATTGGGCGATCAGCCGACCGTCACAGGAATTCCGGAGGGTGTCGTGGCCAGAAGTCGTGCTCCATCGACGTCGAAGAAGGGCAGCACCGAAACCAGAGCGTCCCGGCCCCGCGCCGCGGCGGTTGCCCCCGGCGGCCGGCTGGTCCTCGCGGACAGCGACGGGATTTCGCGGATTTTCATCTCCCTGATCGGCAACTACCTGCACCGCATCGAACGCGAGCGTCGCACCCGCTACCACGGGGATCTCGAACTGGCGGTGGTGGCGGAAGTCATCGGAATTGCCGTCACCGAACCGGGCATGCGCGATGCTGCCTTCCGCGAACGGTACCGGATTCTGGACAGTATCATCGGCCTGGAAGGCCAGCGCGCCGTCAATGCGACGTCGATCGCCAGCGCCTCGGGCATTCCGCGCGAGACCGTCCGCCGCAAGCTGAAGCGTTTGCTCAAGGAGGGCGTCATCGTGGAGAAGGGACGCTCGCGCTATGTGATGAAGCCGGGCGTCCTGCAGCAACCGGACTGGCAGGCCGCCTACGTGCGCGGCATCCAGCAGACCGTTCTGTTCATGAACGAGTGTCTCGAGCAGGGCGCGGTACGGTGGATTCCCGCGGCCAGGCCGAAGCGCTCCGGCGCCAGGATTCCCGTGTCGGGCGAGAAGTAAAGCCTGCACGCCTACGGTCGTTTCGCCGCCTTCCGTTCGGCATCGAGGCGCCTCAGTTCGCGGCGCAGGATCTTGCCGGTCGTCGTCAGCGGTAGTTCCGGGACGAACTCGACCTCGCGCGGATATTCGTGGGCGGCGAGGCGCGTCTTCACGAAGCCCGCCAGGTCGGCCTTGAGCGAGTCGGTGGGCGCGATCTCGGGCCTGAGCTGGACGAACGCCTTCACGATCTCGGTCCGCACCCGGTCGGGCACGCCCACGACCCCGACCATCGCCACGGCGGGATGCTTCATCAGGCACTCCTCGATCTCGCCGGGGCCGATGCGGTAGCCGCCCGAGGTGATGACGTCGTCGTCGCGGCTCTTGAAGAAGACGTAGCCGTCCTCGTCGATGGTGCCGAGGTCGCCGGTCAGCAGCCAGTCGCCGGCATATTTGCGCTCCGTGGCCTCGGGGTTGCGCCAGTATTCCAGCATGACGATCGGATCATGCCGCCAGCCGGCGATCTGGCCTTCCTCGCCGGGCGGCAGGACGTTGCCCTCGCCATCGACGACCGCCACCTTGCGCCCGGGGCAGGCGCGGCCGCAGGAGCCGGGGCGGACCTCGAACCAGTCGGGCGAGTTGAGCAGCATCAGGTTCATCTCGGTCTGGCCGTAGCCCTCGGAGATGGTCGTGCCGAACGTGTCGCGGCCCCAGCTCAGCAGCTCCTCGCCCATGGCCTCGCCGCCGGTGCTGATCGCGCGGATCTCGTAGGTCCAGCGGTCGCGCGGTCTGCGGACCTGACGCATCATCTTGAGCGCGGTCGGCGGGATGAAGCTCACGCCGACGCGGTGCTTCGCCAGCATGGCGAAGGCCCGTTCCGGGTCGAACTTGGAGAAGCGGTGGGCCAGCACCGGCGTGCCGTAGTACCAGGCGGGGAACAGCGCGTCGTACAGGCCGGCGATCCAGGCCCATTCGGCAGGGGTCCACATCACCTCGTTGCCGCGCGGCCAGTGGCCGAGCCACTGTTCCACGGCGGGGATGCAGCCCAGCATCATGCGATGGGCGTGCAGCGCGCCCTTGGGTTGGCCCGTCGTGCCCGAGGTGTAGATCAGCAGCGCCGGATCCTCGGCAGCCGTGTCGACCGTGGCGAAGCGGTCGGAGGCGGCGCCGAGCAGCCTGTCCCAGTCGAGGAAGGCGCTGCCATGCGCCCCGGCGCCGATCACGATCACCGTCTTCAGGTGGGGCAGCCGGTCGCGCACGGCCAGCAGCTTGGGCAGCTGGCTCATGTCGGTGATGATGGCCGAGGCCCCGGCATTGGACAGCCGGTACTCAATCGCTTCTTCGCCGAACAGCGTGAACAGCGGCAGCACGACGGCGCCCATGCGGTAGCCGGCGAGGTGGCAGATCGTGAGTTCGGCGCCCTGGCTGAGGAAAACGGCAACACGGTCGCCTTTGGCGATGCCGCGCGATACCAGCGCGTTGGCTAGCCGCGAACTTGCGGCCAGGAGCTGGCCGAAGGTCCAGTTGCGCACCGACCCGTCGGCATTCTCGACGATCATCGCCAGCGTGTCGGGCGCATGGCGTTCGCAGACGGCGCGGCCGATGTTGAAGCGCTGAGGTGTGGGCCAGCGGAACTGTCGCATGGCGTCGTCGTAGCTGAGACCGCGAGGGATCATGCCCGTAGAACCTTCGTTAGCGAGTGACGCGTTGCACGACGCGGCCGGCCAGCAGTTCCTGCGGCGTCGGCGTCCAGATTTCGTCGTGTGGCGTGTCGATCACGCGCTGCGCGAACTCGGGCGTCACGCCGCTGGCGACCAGGAAGCGCCGCATGTCGCGGTTGCTTTCGTACAGGTCGTTCGGACCGAGGCCGGGGAAGCTGCCCTGGTGGAAGCCCAGTCGTCCGCTGGCTGAGATCGAGCGATCGTTGCCGCCGAGGAAGGCGATCGTGCAGGCCGACGCGCAGCCGGTCTCGACGCGCGTCGCCAGCCGGCGGTTGCGGATCATGCGGTTGATCTCGAAGGCGGTGCCGATGCGCCCGCCCGGGCCGGCAAGGACGACGCGACGCACCGAGGGATGCTTGTCCAGCGCACGCCGCACGGCGTCGGCGCTGCCGGTGCCGTAGGCGCCCTCGAGGTTGAGCGCCGTGCCGTCGGGACTCACCGTGACGGCAAGCGTGTCGAGCGCCTCGTCGCCGTTATAGATCGCCCATAGTTCGCCGATCGAAGGAATGGCGCGTTCGTAGAACAGGCCGCCGATGCCGGCGATCGACAGGGCCGAGGCGGCGAAGATGCCGAGGGCGAGCGGGACGGGGGCTCGCCGTCGCGCGGCGATCGCAATCAGGCAGACCTGCACGAAGGCGAAGGCGGAGGCGCTGAGGCAGAGCAGGGCCGGGCCGACCACATGCAGCAGGGTCACCTGGCCGGGACCGAACACGGCGAGCGTGATGCTGCCGAACCCGACCAGCAACGCCATCGCCGCCCAGACGCCGCGATAGTAGAGCGTGAGATCGAACGGCGCCGCACCGTCGCGCCAGAGCGGCACGCCCAGCGCCTCGAGATGGTCGATCATCCGGGCAAGCTTGCCGGTGCGGATGCGCTTCACGCCGTTGCGGTAGCCGAGCGAGGCGGCGAGATCGGGGGACACGCCGCCGTCGGCGAGCCGCACCTCGCGCAGGCCGATCGAGCGCGCCGCCATCTCGGCGAAGGCGATCAGCGCGCGCGCAACTTCGGTACGTTCGCCATCGGACGCCGTTACCAGGGGACCGATGGCCAGATGACCGGCCGCCTGCTCCAGCAGGACGGCGCCCAGCGGCGCGGTTTCGCCGTCGATCAGGAAGATCGCGCGTGTATCGCTCGTCGAGGCGAGGGGCGGGAGGCTGGGGAAAAGTCGGGCGATGCCCTCGGCATCGGCAGCGCTGGCACGCCGCACGGCGCCCACGGAGACCCGATCCTGAGAAAACACGCTGACTTTCCACTCCCTGAGGCGGCTTTCATGGCCGATGAGCGGTCTGTATGCTGCGGCACTTCTCGTGGAGCGTCCAGATGTCCCCCGACGATCATGCCTACCCGCCGATCGCCCGCACCAGGAGTGGGGAGATCGGCGCGACCACCGTGCCGTCGGTCTGCCCGCATGACTGCACGAGCACCTGCGCGCTCGACGTCGAGCGGCTGAGCAACTCCCGGATCGGCCGCGTCCGTGGCTCGATGCGCAATGACTACACCGCCGGCGTGATCTGCGAGAAGGTCGCACGCTACGCGGAACGCATCCACCACCCCGACCGGCTGATGAAGCCGCTGCGCCGGGTCGGCCCGAAGGGCTCGAAGCAGTTCGCCGAAATCTCGTGGACGGATGCGCTCGACATCGTGGCCGAGCAGTTCATCGCCAAGGCGCGCCAGCACGGCAGCGAGACGATCTGGCCTTACTACTATGCCGGCACGATGGGCCTGGTGCAGCGCGACGGCATCAACCGCCTGCGCAACGCGATGAAGTATTCGCGCTATTTCTCGACCATCTGCGTGACCCTGTCCGACACCGGCTGGATCGCCGGCGTCGGCGCCAAGCGCGGCGCCGACGTTCGCGAGATCGACGAGCATGCCGAGCTGGTGGTGATCTGGGGTGGCAATCCCGTGAGCACCCAGGTCAACGTGATGACCCACGCGATGAAGGCGAAGAAGCGCGGCGCCAAGCTCGTCGTGGTCGATCCCTATCGCACGGGCACCGCCGACCAGGCCGACATCCATCTCGCGGTGCGTCCGGGCACGGATGGCGCACT
Source organism: Rhodospirillales bacterium (assembly GCA_947466085.1). GTDB lineage: Bacteria > Pseudomonadota > Alphaproteobacteria > Reyranellales > Reyranellaceae > Reyranella. The sequence goes on along the minus strand of CANIEC010000158.1, from coordinate 4,339 downwards.
GGCGGTCGGCGTGATGCACGTCCTCTTCAAGGAGGGCTATGCCGACTGGGATTACCTGCGGAAGTACACCGATGCGCCGGACGAACTGGCCGCGCATGTGGCGACGCGCACGCCGGAATGGGCCTCGAAGATCACCGGCCTGTCCGTCGAGGAGATCGTGTCCTTCGCGCGCCTCTACGGGCAGAGCAAGGCGTCGTTCATCCGCTGTCACCACGGCTTCAGCCGCAGCCGCAACGGCGCGGCCAACATGCATGCCGTGACCTGCCTGCCGGCGGTGACCGGCGCGTGGCAGTACAAGGGCGGCGGCGCCCTCTACGGCCATACCGGCATGTACCCGATCAACAAGACGTTGATCGAAGGGCTCGACATGGTCGATCCGTCGATCCGCGATCTCGACCAGTCGCGCCTGGGGCCGGTTCTGACCAACGATCCGGAGGCGCTGAAGAACGGCCCGCCGGTCACCGGCCTGCTGATCCAGAACACCAATCCGGCGATGGTCTGTCCGGAGCTCGAGCTGGTCCACAAGGGCTTCAAGCGCGAAGACCTGTTCACCTGTGTGCACGAGCAGTTCATGACCGAGACGGCGGCCTTCGCCGACATCGTGCTGCCGGCCACCATGTTCCTGGAACACGACGACTTCTACACAGCCAGCGGCCACACTTTCTTCCAGGTTGCCAAGGCGGTGATTGACGCGCCGGGCGAGTGTCGCGAGAACCACTTCGTGATTTCCGAACTCGCAAAGCGCCTGGGTGCCAAGCATCGCGGCTTCGACATGACCCCGTGGGAGATCATGGACGAGACGCTCAAGGTCTCGGGCATGTGGGATGCCGAGTCCAACTGGCAGAAGGGCGGCCAGGATTTCCACCTGGGCTTCGAGACGTCGCACTTCCTCGACGGCTTCGCCTGGCCCGACAAGAAGTTCCGCTTCAAGCCCGACTGGGCGGCCTATGGACCGCGCGGCAAGGAAATGCCGGTGTTGCCCGACCATTTCGATGTGATCGACAATGCCAGCGACGACAAGCCGTTCCGGCTGGTCGCGGCGCCGGCGCGCACCTTCCTCAACTCGACCTTCACCGAGACGCCCAGCTCGCAGAAGCGCGAGGTTCGGCCGACGGCGCTGATGAATCCCGACGACTGCCTCGCCATGGGCATCGTCGAGGGCGAGCGGCTGGAGATCGGCAACGAGCGCGGCAAGACCGTCGTCAATGCCAAGCCGCGCGATGGCCAGCAGAAGGGCGTGGTGGTCGTCGAGGGCATCTGGCCCAACCGCAACTTCGAGACCGGCATCGGCATCAATGCGCTGACCTCCGCCGATCCCGGCTGGCCCAATGGTGGTGCGGTGTTCCACGACACCGCCGTCTGGATCCGCAAGGTCGCGTGAGCGAGGGATTCCAACCAGCGCCCAATCCGAGCATCGCCCAGACACAGGCCCCTCGGATCGAGGGCCGCGGCCACGTCCTCGTGATCGGCAACGAGAAGGGCGGCTCGGGCAAGTCGACTACGGCGCTGCACATCGCCGTGTCGCTGATGAGGGACGGTGCGCGGGTCGCGACGCTCGACCTCGACGCCCGGCAGGGAACCCTCAGCCGATACATCGAGAACCGCGCCGCCTATATGAAGAAGAAGGGCATCGATCTGCCGATGCCGCTGCACACGCCGGTGATGATCTCGACGCTGAACGATCGCCGGGAGGCCGAGGTCGATGAGCGTGCGCGGCTGGCGGCGGCGCTGGAGCCCGCGGTCGGGGCGGCCGATTTCGTGATCGTCGACACGCCGGGCAGCGACACCCACCTCAGCCGGCTGGCCCATACCTGGGCCGATACGCTGCTGACGCCGCTGAACGACAGCTTCATCGACCTCGACCTGCTGGCGCGCGTCGATCCCGAGACACTGAAGATCGTGCGGCCTTCGATCTATGCCGAAGCCGTCTGGAAGCAGCGCCAGATTCGCGCCGTGGAGGGTGGCCGCCCGGTCGACTGGATCGTGATGCGCAATCGCCTGTCGTCGCTGGCGGCGCGCAACAAGCGCGACATGGGCAACGTGATCGAGGCGCTGGCCAAGCGGATCGGCTTCCGGGTCGCCGCGGGCCTCAGCGAGCGCGTGATCTACAAGGAGCTTTTCCTGAGTGGTCTCACGCTGCTCGACCTGAAGCGCGGCGGCGGCGGTGGGCCCTCCTTGACCCTGAGCCATGTCGCGGCGCGCCAGGAAGTCCGCGATCTGGTCGCGTCGCTCAACCTGCCGGGGGTCGCTCCTGCAGAAGTGGACGTGCCCGTGACAGAAGAAGCCACAGAAGCCCCGCCGCCTGCAGAATGAAGAGCAGGCCGAACGACCAGGCGTAGCCGTCCGGCGCGTAGCCCGTCGCGGTGCGCGGCCACAGGTCGACGACCTTTCCGATCGCCCATTGGCCGCCGAAGATCACGGTGAAAACCACAAGATTGCAGCTGGTGCTGACCCGGCCGGCATATTGTGGCGGGAACGATCGCGCCAGCAGCGGCATGTACTGGATCGGATAGGCGCCGAGGAAGCCGAACAGCAGCCAGGCCACGACGGGATAGAAGGACGGCAGGAAGGCCAGCCAGGCGCAGACCAGCGCGAACAGGGTGCTGATGAAGTTGGCGGAGGCGAAGTCGCTGACGCCGACGCGGCGAAAGGCGCCGGCCAGCACGCCGCTCAACGCGAAGCCCGCGGTCATCACCGCCGTGGTGTAGAGTTGGATATCGGCGCGGGTCTCGGTGCTGGCGAAGCCGCCGACATCGCGCAGCCAGGGGCCGATCCACAGGGTGATCGCGGCGATGAACGCCATCTGCTGGAAGGTCAGCAGCGGTTGGATGCGCCAGAAGAAGCCGTTGGTTAGCACGATGCCGGTGATGCGGAACTGGTCGCGCAGTGTCCCCGAGGCTGGCGGCGTGCCACGTTCCGGCACCACGGTGAACAGGATCGCGGAGACGACGAGGCAGACCCCGGCCAGCCAGAAGAACAGGCCCTGCCAGCTGATGACGGAGAGCGACCACTGGATCGGCAGGGTCGCGGCCATCGCACCCAGCCCGCCCGCCATCATGTGGAAGCCGGTGATGAGCCCCCATCGCTCGGGGGGATACCAGAGCGTGATCGCCTTGATGGCGGCCATCAGCCCGCCGGCGAAGCCCAATCCGATCAGCACGCGGGCCACGATCAGCTCGCCGAGCGAGAGGCTCAGCCCGAAGAGGGCCGAGCCGATCGCCGCCATCGCCAGCAGCACCGCCTGCACGCGTCGCGGACCGTAGCGGTCCAGCATGACGCCGAGGATCGGCTGGCATCCGGCGAAGAACAGGAAGAAGGCCGAGGTGAGGAGGCCGAGGTCGCCCGCGCTGATGCCGACATCCCGTTCGAGGTACGGGAAGATCACCGCGTTCACGCCGCGGAAGATGTACGACAGGAAATAGGCGAGCGCGAACGGAACGAAGACGCGCAGCAGCAGTGTGGCGAAGGTGGGGGCGTTTCCGGTCATGCTTCAATGTTGGCGCGAACGCGCGGCTGCACCATATTGAACGCATGGCAGAGGGTCAAAGGACATGGCCGAGGATCGGAATCGCAACGTCCCGTCTACCGCAGGTGCGAATGCCGTGGATGCGTTCGTGCGCGAAGTCGGCAGGCTGCCGGTCGATCGCGCGCCGGGTGGACGTGGCCGGTTGCTGTTCGCCATGGACGCGACGGCGAGCCGCGAACCGACCTGGGATCATGCCTGCGCCATTCAGGGCGAAATGTTCGTGGCGGCGGATGCGCTGGGCGGCCTCGATGTGCGGCTCGCCTTCTATCGCGGCTTCGAGGAGTTCAAGGTCAGCAAGTGGACGTCCGACGGTCGCGAACTCGCACGTCTGATGAGTGCGGTGCGGTGCGCGGCCGGCCGCACCCAGATCGCACGGCTGTTGCGCTACGCCGGTGAGCAGCGCCGCGAGAGCCGGCTCGATGCCGTGGTCTTCGTGGGTGACTGCTGCGAAGAGGATGTCGACGCTATCGGCCACGAGGCGGGCCAGCTCGGGTTGCTCGGCCTGCCCGTCTTTGTGTTCCAGGAGGGGGAGGATCGAGCAGCGTCGCGGCTGTTTCCCCAGATCGCGAAGCTGACGCGCGGCGCCTACTGCAAGTTCGACCGGTCGAGCCCCGATCAGCTCAAGCGCCTGCTCGGCGCCGTCGCCGCCTATGCCGCGGGGGGACGCTCCGCGCTGCTGAAGTACGGCAAGGACCAGGGCGGCGTCGCGGCCCTTCTCACCAAACAGATGAAATGACCGCGGACCTGCTGGCTGCCGTCGAAGGTTTCTTCGACAAGGAGATCCTGCCGCGCCATCGCGAATGGGCGGCTCAT
>CANIEC010000157.1 GCA_947466085.1 Rhodospirillales bacterium | reverse complement strand
TCGACTTGGAGATCGAGGCGGTGAGCTTGCGCAGCGCCTGGCTCATCAGACGGGCATGCAGGCCCGGCAGGGAATCACCCATCTCTCCTTCGAGTTCGGCGCGCGGCACCAGCGCGGCCACCGAGTCGATCACCAGCACGTCGATGGCGCCGGAGCGCACCAGCGTGTCGGCAATTTCGAGCGCCTGCTCGCCAGCGTCGGGCTGCGAGATCAGCAGGTTGCCGATGTCGACGCCCAGCTTCTTGGCATAGCCCGGATCGAGCGCATGCTCGGCGTCGATGAAGGCGCAGGAGCCGCTCTTCTTCTGCGCTTCCGCGATGACATGCAGGGCGAGCGTGGTCTTGCCCGAGCTTTCCGGACCGTAGATCTCGACGATGCGCCCCTTGGGCAGGCCGCCGATGCCCAGCGCGATGTCGAGCCCCAGCGAGCCGGTCGAGATCGATTCGATTTCCAGCGCCTCGCGCTGGCCCAGCTTCATGATGGAACCCTTGCCGAAAGCGCGCTCGATCTGGGCGAGAGCGGCGTCCAGCGCCTTGTTCTTGCTTTCCATGCCTTCTTTTTCGACCACCTTGAGCATCGCCGACATTGGCTTTCTCCTTCTTCCCATGCCCCTGTCAGGAGCGGCAATGCGGATAAGTCCGCCTCAGGTTCGAATGTCTGATGGCGCCAATGTACCCATTTTGTTCCACCAGGCAATGAAACAAATAACCCTCTGATAAAACTAATGTTCTTGACACAAGTTCTAGATACGTTCCCTGTGGGTTATCCTCGCTTCGGGACAGTTTCTCTCATGCCCCGCAGCGCGCCGCGTCGCATTCAACGCAGCCTTCCTCCGGCCGGTGCAGGAAGATCGTGAGCCGCCGCCGCATCGCTGCAACCGCAAGGCCGACGACATCGCGGGCGCGGGCGAGCCGCGCGGTGGCGTGCCCCACGAGCCCTTCCGCCTGCAGTCCCCTCGCCCGCAGCCAGCCGTCGGCCAGGGCAAAGCGCTGGCAGCAATGATCATTCTCGACATAGTCGACCCGCACGCGCCTCCCGTCCCGCATCACCATGCAGTGCCGTGGAATGCCATACGGCACCTTCGCGATGAGTTCGGCGAGATGCAGCAAGGTGTCAGCCTCGTGCCCGACCCCCAGCAGCAGGATCTGGCCATCGAGGTCATGCACCCGCCCCACCGGACTGTCCGGAACGTGGGGTGGCAGTGGCAGCGGCAGCGGCGTCCTGACGAGCGCCTCGGCGTGCGGCCCGACTGCGGCGAAGGCCTGCAGATGATCGGAGCGCACGACACCCGATTGCCGCCAGAAAAGATCGGCCGTCACGCCCAGCGCAAGCAGCTGGCCGGCGATTTCATTCCGGCTGAACGTGCGCACGCCGCCGTCTATCTGGGCCCGAGCAGCCCGCCCGCCTTGAGCCCGGCGATGCCCGCAGGGTCGTAGCCGATCTCGGACAGCACCTCGTCATTGTGCTGGCCGATCTCCGGCGGATTGGAGACCAGCGGCGGCCGCCAGCCCATCATCTGGAAGGGCAGCAGCGGCAGGCGGGTCTGCACGCCGCCCGGCAGGGTCGTCGGCGCCAGCGAACCGTTGGCCAGAAGGTGCGGATGGTCGAACAGGTCCTGCGGCCGGGCGACGGGCGCGAAGGAGATGTCGGCCTCCAGGCACATCTGCTCGAGCGCCTCCTTGGTATAGGCCTTGAACACCGCGGCGACCTTCGGCACCAGCCACGGCCGCGCTTCGATGCGCAGATTGTTGGTCGCGAGCTTGGGATCTGCAGCCAGCTCGGGCTGCTTGAAGAACTCGCAGAAGCGCTTCCACTGGCCGTCGCTGGTGATGCCGATGAAGACCTGCAGGTCGTCGGCGGTGTTGAAGATCTCGTAGACCGCCCACGAGCTCACCCTCTCCGGCATCGGTGGCGGCGCGGCGCCGTTGATCGCCGTGATCGCGAGATGCTGGCCCATCAGGAAGACGACCGATTCGAACAGCGCGCTCTCGACCAGGCCGCCCTTCCCCGTTCGATCGCGCTGCTTCAGCGCCAGCACGGTCCCGAAGGCGCCGAACATCCCGCCCACGATGTCGATCACCGAGGTGCCGGCGCGCAGCGGCCGACCGCTGGGGCCGGTCATGTAGGCGAGCCCGCCCATCATCTGCACGACCTCGTCGAGCGCTGGCCGCTTCTCGTAGGGTCCCGGCAGGAAACCCTTGAGCGCGCAATAGACCAGGCGCGGGTTGATCTTCTCGAGGTCTGCCGGCCCGAGCTTGCGCTTCGCCATCGAACCCGGCGCGAAGTTCTCGATCAGCACGTCGGCCTTCTCGAGCAGCTTCACCAGCACCTTGCGCCCCTCGACCGAATCGGCATCGAGCGCCAGGCTCTTCTTGTTGCGGTTGAAGTAACCGAAGAAGCCGGCGCCGAAGCCGCGCAGCCTGCGCGTGCGGTCGCCATCGACCGGCTCGACCTTGATTACCTCGGCACCGAGGTCGGCCAGGATCATGCCGCAGGACGGTCCCAGGATGGTGTGGGTGAGTTCGACGACGCGGACGCCCTTGAGAGGCGGTTCAAACGATGAGGTCATGCCCCATCAGATACCTCACCCCGTCGGGGCGAGCCATGTGTCGATATCCTTGGTGAGCGGCAGGCCGGCCGCTTCGGCGAGGACACGATGCCCCACGCCAGCACCGACCATGAAGGCTTCCTGGTGCGGCAGCGCATTGGCCTTGAGCATCGCGCGGATGGCCGGCCCGTCATGGCCCCAACCGACCGCCTCGACCTTGCCGTCGAAGGCGCGGTTGAGGATCTGCAGGAAGTCGGCGCGCTCCTCGTCCGACAAGCCCGGCACGGCGTCGACGTCGCCCAGCACGAACAGGCGGCCCCGGAACTTCGCCACCAGGGCGGCCACGGAATTGCGCGGTTCGACGATGATTTCGCCCTTCGGACCGCGGCGGACACGGGCAGCCAGCGACAGCGGGATCACGGCGGCGCCGAGATGGGCGCCGGAGTCCATGATCACGGAGGTGAGTTCCCGATAGGTGATCCCAAGCCGCTCGGCGCGCTTCAGGCGCATCATCGCGACTTCGGGCTTGGGTGTCTTCCAGGCCTTGGCGGCGGCACGGCGCCACACCCAGGCCTCCCAGGACATGTCGAAGGTCGGCCCGTTGTTGTGCCCGATGCCGGGACGGCGTAGCAGAACCTCGACATTTGCGTGCCGGGCCGCAAGACGGTCGAAACGATCACCCATTGCGCTTATTCTAGAGCAGTTCGGGCGAAGGTAAAACGCGCTATACGAACGCCAATGACCTCATGCTGAGGAGCGAGCGCAGCGAGCGTCTCGAAGCATGGGAACGAGCACTTCGCTTGTCGCCCACCCTTCGAGACGCGGCCCTTCCGGGCCGCTCCTCAGGGTGAGGTCCAGGTCAGGTGAGGAGCGAGGCGTGGACGATTTTCAGGTCGATGTACTGGTTGTAGGTGCGGGCAACGCGGCGGCCTGCGCAGCCCTGGCGGCGCGCGAGACGGGCGCGTCGGTCGCCATGCTGGAGGCGGCTCCCGAGGCCGAGCGCGGCGGCAACAGCACCTACACAGCCGGCGCCATGCGCGTGGTCTTCCACGGCGTCGGCGACCTGGTGCAGCTCTACGACCTCACCGAGGACGAGAAGCGCGACGTCGATTTCGGCAGCTACACCGCGGACGAGTATCTCGACGACATGGGCCGGGTGACCAACTACCGCTGCGACCCCGAGCTTACGGACATCCTGATCGGCCGCTCCTTCGAGACCATGAAGTGGATGCGCTCCAAGGGCGTGCGCTTCCAGCCCTCCTATGGCCGCCAGGCCTTCAAGGTGAACGGCAAGTACAAGTTCTGGGGCGGCCTCGCGGTCGAAGCGTGGGGCGGCGGACCGGGCCTGGTCGATCTCGAGCACAAGGCCGCGGTGAAGGCCGGCATCCCCATCCACTACGAGACGGCGGCGGTGTCGCTGATCGAGGAAGACGGCGTCGTGCGCGGCGTCATCGCCCGCCACAAGGGCCGCAAGGTGCGGATCGGCGCCAAGGCGGTCGTGCTGGCCTGCGGCGGCTTCGAGAGCAATGCCGAGATGCGCACCCGCTATCTCGGCCCGACCTGGGATCTGGCGAAGGTGCGCGGCACCCGCTTCAACACAGGCGCCGGCATCAACATGGCGCTGGCGATCGGCGCCAAGCCGCACGGCAACTGGTCGGGCGGCCATGCCGTCGGCTGGGACATGAACGCACCAGAATTCGGCGACCTCGATGTCGGCGACAATTTCCAGAAGCACTCCTATCCGCTCGGCATCATGGTGAACGCCAACGGGCTGCGCTTCGTCGACGAGGGCGCGGACTTCCGCAACTACACCTACGCCAAGTATGGCGCGGTGATCCTGGCCCAGCCGCAGCAGTTCGCGTGGCAGATCTTCGATTCGAAGGTGCTCGACAAGCTGCGTGACGAATACCGCATCAAGCGCATGACCAAGGTCCGCGCCGACACGATCGAGGAGCTGGCCAAGAAGCTGGAAGGCGTCGACGAGCAGCAGTTCCTGAAGACCATCAAGGAATGGAACGCGGCCGTCATGACCGAGGTGCCGTTCAACCCGGCGATCAAGGACGGCCGCGGCACGCGTGGCCTCGCCGTGCCGAAGACGAACTGGGCCAACACGATCGACCAGGGTCCGTTCGAGGCCTACGCCGTGACCTGTGGCCTCACCTTCACCTTCGGTGGGCTGAAGATCAGCAACGAGGGCGAGGTCGAGAACACCGACGGCCACGCGATCCCGGGCCTGTTTGCCGCTGGGGAGCTGGTCGGCGGCTTGTTCTACCACAACTATCCCGGTGGCACGGGCCTGGTCTCCGGCGCGGTGCTGGGCAAGCTCGCGGGCGATGGCGCCGGCCGCTACGTGGCGGGCAAAAACTAGGGCGCCCGCTTGCTGCGGAGCGGAATTGGCTTCAAGGTCTTTGCAAACTGAGGATGCGCGACGCGGACAACCGCGCGCGGCACTAGGAGGAAATACATGTTCCCAATCACCCGTCGTCACGCCCTGGCCCTCGGCGGCTCGTCGCTGTTGCTGCCGACCGCCGCGCGCGCCCAGGCCAACTGGCCGGCAGGTCCGGTGACCTTCGTCGTCGGCTACGCCGCCGGCGGCAGCACGGACATCAATGCCCGCGAGCTGGCGCACGTCATGACCCCGGTCATCGGGCAGCAGATCATCATCGACAACAAAGGGGGTGCCGCCGGCTCGATCGGCCTGCGCGCCGTCGCGAACGCCAAGCCCGACGGCCAGACCCTGTTCGTCGCCGTGGGCACCAACGTGATCATCAACCCGCACGTCCAGAAGGGCATGATCGACACCCTCGCCACCCTCGCGCCGGTCTGCCAGATCACGGACTACCAGTACGTCCTGGTCGTGGGTAACTCGGTTCCGGTGAAGAATGCGGCCGAGCTGGTGGCGATGGCCAAGAAGGATCCCGAGAAGCTCACGTTCTCGTCGTCGGGCGTGGGCGGCAACAACCACCTCGCCGGTGCGCTGTTCGCGGAAGCGGCCGGGATCAAGATCACCCACGTGCCCTACAAGGGCACGGGACCGGCGGTGGCCGACGTGATCAGCGGCCAGATCACCATGAACTTCTCGTCGCTGCCGCCGGCGGTTTCCCAGGTGAAGGGCGGCAACCTCAAGGCGCTGGCGGTGACGGGCAACAAGCGCGTCAGTTCCATGCCGGACGTACCCACCCTGAAGGAACAGGGGATCGACGTCGTCGTCACCAGCTGGCAGGGCCTGTTCGCCCCGGCCAAGACACCGCCCGACCTCCTCGACAAGATCGACAAGGCGACCAAGGAAGCGATGAAGAATCCCAAGTGGCAGGAGGCGCTGGCGCGCGACGGGCTGGAGATGCCGCCCGAACGCACCCGCGCCCAGTTCGCCAAGTTCGTCGGCGAAGAGCACGCCTTCTGGGGCAAGAAGCTGCGCGAGCTCAACGTACAGATGGAGTAGCGGTCGCGGACCGCTCTACTCTGGCGTCCGTGCCTGCGCCTGTGTGCGCCGCCTCTCCTCGCCCACTGCCCTGAGGCGCTCGACATCCTCAGGCTTCACGCGCCCATAGCGCGGGCGCCAGTCGTCGTCGGACGGCCAGAGCACATCCGAGCGCCATGTGGTGCTCGGCGCGTCGGCATCGCGCAGCAGAGCCAGCGCCTGCCCCGCTATCGTGCGCTGCAGGTCCTGCCGCCACGGCGGGCCACACGGATTGCCCAGCGGGAAATCCGTGAACAGGAAGCGCGGCACGCCGCAGTATTCGACGATGTCGAGGGCGGAGCCGACGATGACGGTCGGCATTCCGTTGGCTTCGAGATGGCGGGCGACCAAACTCACGGTTTGGTGGCAGACGGGTCAAAGCGGCGAGAGCAGCGCCGCGTCGGCACAATCGGCGCGCAATCGCTCCAGAACCTGCGGCGCGTCGATCTCGATCGTCTTGCGCTGACTGTACTCGGTGGGCACGCCATGGAAACGCGCCGCGACGCCGCCGACGAGGCCCTCTGCCGCCCAGTGCTGGATAGCCTCGATCGGCAGGAAGCTCGACCGGTCGTCGGTATGGGTCGATTCCTTGTCCCAGGCGAGGTTGTCGGTGAAGAGTTTGGCCGGCGCCGGCGAGACTGCGCCTGACCAGACCTGCCGCTTACCGGACGCATCGCGATTGCCGAGGTCGGGCGGACTAGCCGTCGTGACGAGACCGATTGTCGCCTCGGACAAGGGCTTGGTGAGAGGCGCGAACGGCACCGTGTCGAAGCGCGACCAGACATAATCCGACGGATAGCCGAGCGCACGATAGTAGTCCCTCGTGCGATCCATGTAGCGGACGGTCTCGGTCATCGTTTCCACCGGATTCTATTGTTGCCGCCAGCCTAACCCCGTTTAGGCACCATGCAAAAGCCCTGCGCCTCGATTCCCAGGGCAGGATTGAACTTCGAGCGGAAGTTCTCCATCGCGATCGCCGCCGTCAGCTCGACGATCTGCGCGTCGCTGTAGTGCTTCTTGAGCTGGTCGACGAGCGCATCGTCGACCTTGCGATCAGTGTAGGTGATGCGTTCGGCATATTCGAGGGCCAGCCGCTCGGCCTCGCTGAAGAGCGTGCTGTCGCGCCAGGTCGTGACCTCGGCCAGCTTCTCCATCCCGCCTTCCGTCGTCTCCAGCACACGGCTGGAATTGATATCAATTCAAAACGGGCAGCCGTTGATCGTCGCGACGCGCACGTAAAGAAGGGCCGGCAGCCCCTTCGGCAGCAGTCCCGATTGTTCGATCGACTGGCCGAGCAGGCCCGCCGCCTTCAGGATCGGCGGGCAATGCGCCATGACCTTGGTGGGGTTCAGCAGGCCGCCGAACATCTCGCGTTGCCGGTCGAAAGCAGCCTTCAGGACGGGATTGCCGCCGTCCTCTTCGATTTCACTGACCCGGGGCATGAAACTCGCCTCCTCGTTGCAGGAGCGGAGACATTAGCGGCCCGGTCCGTCGCGGCGCGACGGACATCTTCTCATAGCCGCATGAGGTCGCCGAAGGGCCGACGGCAACGGCCAAACCGCGCCAGCAGACTGTTGAAATAGGCCTCTCAGAAGCACCGACCAGCAACATTGTTGCGCCAACGGTCGCCGCGACCCAGGATTCGGGGGCTGCGACATTCCGTTCATTTGTTTCGTTTATTTCGTTTGTTTCGTTTATTCGCCATGACTCCGACTTTTCGGCCCATCGTGCCGGCGCTGATCCTCGCGCTAGCACGAAAGGCCGCCACCGTGCGGTACGACGCGGTGTGCGCGGATGCCGTGCCGGATCAGAAGCCCAGCGCCTTGGCCTGCACCACGCCTTCGATGCCGCTGATCCTGCCCATCAGGTCGGCGGAGATCGGCTGGTCGACCTGGACCAGCGCGATGGCCGATCCGCCCGGCGTGTCGCGGCCGAGATGGAAGGTGGCGATGTTGACCTTGCCCTCGCCCAACAGCGTGCCGAGGCGGCCGATGAAGCCCGGCTTGTCGTCGTTGGTGATGTAGAGCATGTGCGGCGCGAACTCGGCGTCGATCTCGATGCCCTTGATCTCGACGATGCGCGGATGCTTGCCGCCGAACAGCGTGCCGGTGACCGAGCGCGTGTACTTCTCGGTCGTGACCGAGAGGCGGATCATCGAATTGTAGTCGGTCTCGCGCTCGTGCTTGACCTCGGCCACCTCGATGCCGCGCTCGCGGGCGATGACCGGCGCGTTGACCATGTTGACCGACGTGAGCTGCGGGCGCAGCACGCCCATCAGCGCCACCTGGGTCAGCGGCTTGACGTTGAGCTTCGCCACCTGGCCCTCGTACTCGATCGAGACGGCCTTGATGTCGGTGTCGGTGAGCTGGCCCGCGAACGAGCCCAGCTTCTCGGCGAGGTCGAGGAACGGCGCCAGCCTGGGCGCATCCTCGGCCGAGACGTTCGGCATGTTGAGCGAGTTGGTGACGGCACCGGTGAGCAGGTAGTCGGCCATCTGCTCGGCGACCTGCAGGGCCACGTTCTCCTGGGCTTCCACCGTCGAGGCGCCGAGATGCGGCGTGCAGACAAGGTTCGGCGCGCCGAACAGGACGTTGCTCTTGGCCGGCTCCTCGACGAACACGTCGAAGCCCGCGCCCGCAATGTGGCCGGAGACCAGCAGGTCGCGCACCGCCAGCTCGTCGACCAGGCCGCCGCGCGCGCAGTTGACGATGCGCACGCCTTTCTTGGTCTTCATCAGGTTGGCGCGGGAGAGGATGTTCTTGGTCTGCTCGGTGAGCGGCGTGTGCACCGTGATGAAGTCGGCGCGGGCCAGCACCTGCTCCAGCGTCGCCTTCTCGACGCCGAGCTCGGCGGCCCGCTGGTCGCTCAGGAACGGGTCGTACGCCACGACGCGCATCTTCAGGCCGATGGCGCGCTCGGCGACGATCGAACCGATATTGCCGCATCCGATCAGGCCCAGCGTCTTGAAGCTGAGCTCGGTACCCATGAACTTGTTCTTTTCCCACTTGCCGGCCTGGGTGCTGGCATTGGCCTCCGGCACCTGGCGGGCAACGGCGAACATCAGCGCGATGGCGTGCTCGGCGGTGGTGATGGCATTGCCGAAGGGCGTGTTCATGACGACGACGCCGTGCGAGGTCGCGGCCTTGATGTCGACGTTGTCGACGCCGATGCCGGCGCGGCCCACGACCTTGAGCTTCTTGGCCACGGCCAGAACCTCGGCCGTCACCTTGGTGGCCGAGCGGATCGCCAGGCCTTCGTAGTTGCCGATGATCTCGCGCAGCTCGGCGGGCTTCAGGCCCGGCTTGAAATCGACGTCGCAGCCGCGCTCCGAGAAGATTTCGACGGCGCGAGGGGACAGCTCATCGGAAATGAGAACCTTGGGCTTTGCCATGGGATGACTCCAATCTTGTGCTGGGGACGCGCCCCTCCAGTGGCGCGATCAGGATTCAAGAGGAAGACGCGTCACTGGAGTGACGCGCCCCCGGCTATGAAAACTCGCGCTCGATCTCGCCGTAGGCCCAGTCGAGCCACGGCAGCAGCGCTTCGAGATCGCTCTTCTCGACGGTGGCGCCGCACCAGATGCGCAGGCCCGGCGGGGCGTCACGGTAGGAGCCGACATCGTAGCCCGCCTTCTCGGTCTCCAGCAGGTCGCCCATCTTCTTGGCCGCCGCGGCCTGCTTGTCGGCCGGCAGCGCCGTGAACCACGGCGCCTTGATCACCAGGCACACCGAGGTGTTGGAACGGATCGCCTTGTCGGGCGCCAGGAAGGCCGCCCACGGACGGGACTCGACGAACGTCTCGAGCACGCCGAGATTGCCCTCGGAGCGTGCCATCAGTCCCTTGAGCCCACCGACGCCCTCGCCCCACTTCAGGCCGTCGATCGCGTCCTCGATGCAGAGCAGCGACGGCGTGTTGATCGTGTCGCCCTTGAAGATAGCTTCGGAGAACTTGCCGCCCGAGGTCAGGCGGAAGATCTTCGGCATCGGCCAGGCCGGCGTGTAGCTTTCGAGACGTTGGATGGCGCGCGGCGACAGCACGAGCATGCCGTGCGCGCCCTCGCCGCCCATCACCTTCTGCCAGGACCAGGTCACGACATCGAGCTTGGCCCACGGCAGGTCCATCGCGAACACGGCCGAGGTGGCGTCGCAGATCGCCAGGCCCTCGCGGTCGTCGGCGATCCAGTCACCGTTGGGGACCTTCACGCCGGAGGTCGTGCCGTTCCAGGTGAAGACGACGTCGTGCGTCCAGTCGACCGCCTTGAGATCGGCGATCTGGCCATAGGGCGCCTTGAGGGTGCGGGTGTCCTTCAGCTTGAGCTGCTTCACCACGTCGGTGACCCAGCCTTCGCCAAAGCTTTCCCAGGTCAGCATGTCGACCGGGCGGGCGCCGAGCAGCGACCACATTGCCATCTCGACCGCGCCGGTATCGGAGGCGGGAACGATGGCAATGCGATGATCGGCCGGAATGCCCAGGATCGCGCGCGTGCGGTCGACCGCCTCGACGATCTTCTTCTTGCCGAGCTTCGACCTGTGGGACCGCCCGACGGCGGCATCTTTGAGAACTTCCGGTGTCCAACCCGGACGCTTGGCGCAGGGACCCGAAGAAAAATCGGGACGCGCAGGACGTAGAGACGGCTTCGTCATTGTCATTCTCCCTTACAGAAGAAATGCACTCCGGTGGGGGAGCGTGGCCCGCGGCCGATATACGGGCCGGCGGGCGTGCCGTCAATGTGGAGAGATTGTCGCGCGTCGACTCAGCGGCGCTGCAACTCGTAGTAGGTGCCGGCGATCGGATCCT
>CANIEC010000156.1 GCA_947466085.1 Rhodospirillales bacterium | reverse complement strand
GGCCGTGCCGGCTGCGGCGTCCTCTGCACCGGCTTCGGCTCCGGCGGTTTGGGCTTGGGCTCGACCTTTTTCTCCGGTGGCCGGATCTCCGGCGGTGGCGGTTCGTCCGGCGGCGGCAGCTCGATCTTGGCCAGCGGGAACTCCGGCGGCGGCAGGTCGGGCGGCGGCGGTTCGACGATGGTCGCCAGTTCCGGTGGCGGCGGCTTCAGCTCGACCGGCGGCGGCGGTTCAGCGTTCTCGATTTCCGGCTGCCCCGGCTCCTCCGCCGGCACCATCCGCACCTCCATCGGCGCGATGTCACCCACCACCAGCTTCACAGGCTCGACCTGCGTCAGTGCCCACCCTCCGCCCACATGGAAGAAGATGACCAGCGCCAGGATGCCCCCGCGGGCCGCAGTCGACAGCGGCTCGCGCGACGGCCCCGGCGGACCGGGCTCCACGAAGGGCGGGTTCGAAGACACGGGTTCTACCACTGACATCGCGCCTATAATTGGAGCGGGCTGACGGCGAATGCCACCGTGGCGGCCACGGAGACGGCTGGAATCCTGATGCCGACCGCGCGCCGGCGGCTATTCTCCCGGGACGTGATGAAGCGGCTGATCAACGGCAAGATCATGCGGCCGCCCCACCGATCGATCAACAGCATCGACGGCTTTCGTTCGCCCCCCGGGCACCGCCTCAGTGGCGGTGTGGCTGGCTTCCACCCACGGTACATGGCGCGCCCGGTTGGATTCGAACCAACGACCTACCGCTTAGAAGGCGGT
The DNA here is from genome assembly GCA_947466085.1 of Rhodospirillales bacterium. Classification (GTDB taxonomy): domain Bacteria; phylum Pseudomonadota; class Alphaproteobacteria; order Reyranellales; family Reyranellaceae; genus Reyranella. Next base: position 10,099 of record CANIEC010000156.1, on the reverse strand, counting down.
TGCTCTATCCACTGAGCTACGGGCGCATACCGTGCCAATACCCTACGTCCAACAGGCATGTCAGTGCGTCCAGCGGCCTACGCGGTTGTAGGCGAAGTTGTCTGCGTAGGCCTTGGCCCTGACCGGACGGCTGTGCGGCTGCTCGACCGTATACTGCCAGCCGTTCTTCTCGGCATGGGCCGTGGCTTCCTCGAGCGTCGGGAAGAACAGGCGGACCTGCTGCATCGTGTTGCGCGAGCTCGTCCAGCCCATCAGCGGGTCGATCTCCTTGCGCGACGGTTCCGGTTCCAGCACCCACTCATGGGTATTGCCCGTTCCCGACTGCATGGCCGTCTTGGCCGGCTTGAAGATGCGAACCTGCATGGCTTCCGCTACTCCTTTTCGGGCGTGGTCGGGGCGGCCGGATTCGAACCGACGACCTTCTGCGCCCAAGGCAGACGCGCTACCAGACTGCGCTACGCCCCGCCGATACACCTCTTTGACGCGAGGGTTTCTACCAGCGGCCCCGCCGCCTCGAAAGCTCAAATTCCAGATGCTACGATAGGTCCATGTTCGATCAGACGCCCGAGCAGGGCCGCCCCGACCGCCGCGCCCCGTCCATAAACGTGCTTGGGGGCGTCCTGGAACCGTGCTCCACCCGCCCCGTCACCGGATTCTATCGCGACGGCTGCTGCAACACCGGCGCCGAGGATATCGGCCTGCATACGGTTTGCGTCGTCCTGACCGCCGAATTCCTCCTGTTTTCGAAGTCGCGCGGCAACGATCTCAGCACGCCGATGCCGCAATACGGCTTCCCGGGGCTCAAGCCCGGCGACCGCTGGTGCCTGTGCGCCAGCCGCTGGAAGGAAGCCTTCGACGCGAATGTCGCGCCGCAAGTCGTGCTGGAGGCCACCCACGCCGTCACCCTGCACGTCGTGTCGCTCGGCGACCTGAAGCAACATTCCTTCCGGCCGCACTGACCTGGCAGACCGTTGGAAAAGTCGGAGTCACGGCGAGTAAACGAAATAGACGAAATAAACGAAACAAATGAAATGAATGCCGCACCCCTTGAGCGGTGACCTTCAGCGCAACAATGTTGCTCGTTGCTGCTTCTGAAAGACCTATTTCAACAGCCCGCTAGAGTTCGGCCACGCCGCGCAGCACCGGTACACACTGGCCGGCAATGGTGGCCCGGATGCCGTCGGCGCTGCGGCGCGCCACCACGCGCAGCAGGCTCGGCCGTCCCATGACGACGCCCTGGTGGATGTCGAGACGGAGCTCCGGCGCGTCGGACAGCGACAGAAGCAGCGCGCCAAGCGGCCCCGCGGCGCTGCCGGTCGCCGGGTCTTCGATCGTGCCGCCCAGGGGCGCGAACATGCGGGCCTGAACGCTCCCCTGCCCGGCGTGGGCGTAGAGATACAATCCGAGGCGGCCGTTCAGGGCAGGCGTCTGTTCCACGGTCCGGCGGAATGACGGGAAATCCGGTGTCGCGCGCGCGAGCGCCGACTGCCCGACTTCGGCGATGACGAACGGATTGCCGAGCGACGCGCCAACGGGCCTGTGCGCGCCCATGCGAATGTCCGCAGGCGTCAGCGAAGCGCAGGCGGCAATGCTCTCGACCGGCAGCTCCGGGCCCAGCGAGAGCGGCTGCGGCGCGGCGATGGTGGCCCCGATGGGCGCACCCGATCCATCGCGCTCGACGTCGATCTCGACGAGGCCCGCCAGTTCCTCGAACAGGAGCTTGCCGTTGCTGTCCCTGCCCTGCTGCGCCAGCACGTAGGCCGTGCCGACATTGGGATGGCCAGCGAACGGCATCTCGCGCGTGCGCGTGAAGATGCGGACCCGCGCCGTGTGCGCCGGATCCTCCGGCGGCAGCACGAAGGTCGTTTCGCTCAGGTTGAACTCGGCGGCGAGCGACTGCATTTCGGCGTCGGTCATGCCGGTTGCATCCGGAAAGACCGCGAGCGGATTTCCGCCGAAGCGCCGGTCGGTGAAGACATCGACCGTCACGAACGGATAGGTGCGCATGCCTCAGAAGATCCCGTCCACCTGACCGTCCGCCGTAAGGCGGATGTTTTCCGCCGCCGGCACCCGCGGCAGGCCCGGCATGCTCATGATCTCGCCCGCCATCGCGACCACGAAGCCCGCCCCGGCCGACAGGCGCACCTCGCGGATCGGCAGCGTGTGGCCCGTCGGAGCGCCGCGCAGCTCGGGATCGGCGGCGAAGCTGTACTGCGTCTTGGCGATGCAGACCGGCAGCTTGCCGTAGCCCGCGGCCTCCAGCGCCTTGAGGCGCCGATGCGCCGGCCCGGCGATGGCCACGCCTGAGGCGCGATAAATCTCGCGGGCGATGGTCTCGATCTTCTGGGAGAGTGGGAGGTCGTCGGCATAGAGCGGCTTGAAAGCCGCCTTGCCCTCCTCGATGGTCGCGACCGCCGCGCGCGCCAGCGCTTCCGCGCCCGCACCGCCCTTGGCCCAGTGCTCGCAGAGATAGGCCTTGGCACCGGCTGCCGCACACTTGGCTTCGATCAGTTCCAGTTCGGCCGGCGAATCTGTCAGGAAGCGATTGATGCCCACCAGGACCGGCAGACCGAACTTGCGCAGATTCTCGACATGACGCAGCAGGTTGGGCAAGCCGCGCTCGACCGCGCCGACATCCTCCTTCTCCAGTGCTTTCTCATCACCACCGCCATGGAGCTTGAGCGCCCGCACGGTCGCGACGACCACGGCAAGCTCGGGTTTCAGCCCAGCCTGCCGGCACTTGATGTCCAGGAACTTTTCCGCGCCCAGGTCGGCACCGAAGCCCGCTTCCGTCACGACATAGTCGCCGAGCGCCAGGGCGGCGCGCGTGGCGATCACCGAATTGCAGCCGTGTGCGATGTTGGCGAACGGGCCGCCGTGGATCAGCACGGGATTGTTCTCCAGCGTCTGCACGAGATTGGGCTTCGCCGCATCCTTGAGCACCGCGGCCATCGCACCGGCCGCCTTCAGATCACCCGCCGTCACCGGCTTACCCTCGCGCGTCTCGGCCACGACGATCCGCGCCAGACGCTGCTCGAGATCCTCGAGATCGGCGGCAAGGCAGAGGATGGCCATGACTTCCGACGCGGTGGTGATGTCGAATCGCGCCTGTCGCGGAAATCCGTTGGCGACACCACCCAGGCTCACGACCGTGTCGCGCAGCGCGCGATCGTTCATGTCGAGCACGCGCGGCCAGAACACGCGGCGGGCATCGATACCCAGCGCATTGCCCCAATAGATATGATTGTCGAGCATCGCGGCCAGCAGGTTGTGCGCCGTCGTGATGGCGTGAAAGTCGCCGGTAAAATGCAGGTTGATGTCGGCCATGGGCACGATCTGCGCCTGGCCGCCCCCGGTGGCGCCGCCCTTCTGACCGAAGCACGGTCCGAGGCTCGGCTCCCTGAGCGCGATCGCGGTCTTCTTGCCGAGGCGGCTGAGCGCGTCGCCCAGTCCGATCGTCGTGGTGGTCTTGCCCTCACCCGCCTTGGTGGGATTGATCGCCGTCACCAGGATCAGGTGCCCCGGCTTGCGGCCGGTGAGCGACTTCACATAGTCGCCATCGAGCTTCGCCTTGTCGCGACCATAGGGCTCGAGCGCATCTTCCGGGATGCCGAGGCGGCCTGCGACTTCCTTCATTGGCTTCTTGATTGCGCGCCGCGCGATCTCGATATCCGACATACCCACTCCCAAACCCGCCATTTCAAGGACGCGACCCTAGCGAGGCGGACGTACCGAGCCAACAGGAGAGAGCATGAAGAGCTGGCCCAGGATCGACGGTGCGTTGAACGACTATGTCGACGCCAACTGGCTTCGCGAACCGCCGCTGCGCCGCCGACTGCGCGAGGAAACGGCAACGCTGCCGCGCGCCGGCATGCAGATCTCCGCCCATCAGGGCCAGCAGATCGAACTTCTGGCGCGGGCCATCGGCGCCCGGCGCGCCGTCGAGGTCGGCACCTTCACCGGCTATTCATCGCTGTGCATCGCCGCGGCGCTGCCGGAAGACGGCAAGCTCTGGTGTTGCGACGTCAGCCCCGACTACACGAAGGTCGCGCGCCGCTACTGGAAGGAGGCCGGCGTCGAAAGCCGCATCGAGCTCACGATCGGCCCCGCCCTCGGCACGCTCGACTGGCTGCTGGCGCAGGGGCTGGCGGAACAGCTGGATCTCGCTTTCATCGACGCCAACAAGGACGAGTACGACGCCTATTACGAGCGCTGCCTCAAGCTGGTGAGGCGCGGCGGCCTCGTGCTGATCGACAATGTGCTGTGGGGTGGCGCGGTCGCCGATCCCGCCGACGTCGATCACGATACGCAGGCGTTGCGCGCCCTCAATGCCAGGCTGAAGGATGATCGACGGATCGACCTCGTCCTTCTCGCCGTCGGCGACGGGATGACCTGCGCGCTGAAACGCTAGGCCCTCATAGCGCTAGGCGTTGCCGAAGATCGGGTGCAGGACCTTGTCGCCCGGCTTGATGCCCAGGAGCTTGGCGCTGCCACCGTTGATCTCGAGGACGGCGCGCACCGGAAACTGGCTGGGGATGGTCTCCGTCGAATGCGGCACGGCATTGGCATGGATCGACTTGATCGTGCCGTCGGCGGCGATGAAGACCATGTCCAGCGGGATCAGCGTGTTCTTCATCCAGAAACTGACCGGCGCTTCCTTGTAGAAGTCGAACAGCATGCCCTCGTAGGGGCCGAGCTTCTCACGGAACATCAGCCCGCGCGCGCGCTGGACATCGTCCAGCGCCAGATCGACATCGAACTTGATCTCGCGGCCGCCGGACACCACCACCAGCGACGAACGCTTGAACTGGAAGTCGTTGCCGCCCTGCTGCGCCCAGGCGACCCCGCCGGCGAGCACGAGAGGTGCTGCGAGGAACAGGCGCCGGCTGAGCGGCGGCTTGGAAACTTCTTGTGCCATGGCCATGGAATAGAGCGTGGACGGCGATTTCGTCAAACCGATGACGCTTGCATGACGGGAGGCACCTAACCCATAGTGGCCCTCGCTCATCGGGGGGAGCCGCCTGGCGGCTGAGAGGTCCGGAAGGACGACCCCGAACCTGATCCGGTTAATGCCGGCGTAGGGACTGGTGGCTCGTTGACGTCTTCGCCTGCTCTTTCGGTGCGTTCGGCACATATCGTCCTCGACGGCCATGTTGTCGCCGAGAACCTGTCCCTAGATTTTGCCGGTGGCCGCACGACCTGCCTGCTCGGCCGCAGCGGTGTCGGCAAGACGTCCCTGCTGCGCCACCTCGCGGGCCTGCTGCCGGGCACCGAAGCTGCGGGGCCTGTCGCCTACATGGCGCAGCGCGATCTGCTGCTGCCTTGGCTCAGCGTGCTCGAGAACGTCCTGCTGGGGTACCGGCTGCGCCGCGACGGGGCGGCGCGCCGGGCCGCCGAGCCCCGTGCGCGCGCCCTGCTGGCGGAAGTCGGTCTGGGCGCCCGCCTTCAAGACCTGCCACACACCCTGTCCGGCGGCATGCGCCAGCGGGCGGCCCTCGCGCGGACGCTTTGCGAGGATCGCGGGATCGTCCTGATGGACGAGCCGTTCGGGCATCTGGACGCGGTGACGCGCCTCGACCTTCAGGACCTGGCGGCGCGCCTGCTGCAGGGCCGGACGGTCGTGATGGTCACGCACGATCCGCTGGAGGCACTGCGGCTCGGCCACGAAATCCGCGTGCTGTCGGGCATGCCCTTCAGCGTGGGCCCCGTCATTGCCCCGCCCGGCGCGGTGCCGCGCGACCCGAGCGATGCGACGCTTCTCGCCCTTCAGGCCCGCCTCATCGGCGAACTGCGGAGTGGAGCGTGAGACCCCTCATCACCGCGCTGGGCCTGATCGCCGCCTGGGAAGCGCTCGTATGGCTGACTGGCCTGCCACCCTACATCCTGCCGCCGCCCTCGCGCGTCGCCGTGGTGCTGGTCCAACGGTTCGACCTCCTCGTCGAACAGGCCGCGTGGACGGCCAGCGAAATGCTCCTGGGGCTTGCGCTCGGACTCGTGCTCGGCGCGACGCTCGCGGTGATCTTCGCCGCCTCGGCCGCCTGGCGCCGCTGGGCATTGCCGCTGGTGATCGTCTCGCAAGCGATCCCGGTGATCGCGATCGCGCCCCTTCTCGTGCTCTGGCTCGGCTATGGCATGGCTTCCAAGGTCGCCATGGCAGCGCTGGTCATCTTCTTCCCCGTGGTGAGCAGCCTCTATGACGGGCTGCGCCGGACCGATCCGGGCTGGCTGGAACTCGCCCGTACGATGAATGCCCCGCCGCGCGCCGTGCTCCTGCAGATCAGGCTGCCTGCGGCCCTGCCCGCCTTTGCCTCGGGCGTCCGCATTGCCGCGGCCGTCGCGCCAATCGGCGCGGTGATCGGCGAATGGGTCGGCGCCAGTGCAGGTCTCGGCTTCCTGATGACCCAGTCTTTGGCCCGCGGCCAGACGCCCCTCGCCTTCGCGGCCCTCACCATCCTCTGCCTGCTCGGACTCGCGCTCTATACCGCGGCGGACCGGTTCGCGCGGCGCCTCGTGCCCTGGCAATCCCATCAAGGAGACTGACGATGCAAATGATGACCCGGTTGATCGCCGTGCTGGCGCTGAGTTGCCTGGCCCTTCCCGCGTCCGCGCAGGACAAGGTCCGTATCCTGCTCGACTGGTTCGTCAACCCCGACCATGCCGCGCTGGTGATCGCCAAGCAGCGTGGCCTGTTCGAGAAGCAGGGCCTCGACGTCGAGCTGATTGCGCCCGCCGATCCCAACGCCCCGCCCAAGCTGGTCGCGGCCGGCCAGGCCGACTACGCGCTCTCCTACCAGCCGACCCTGCAGATGCTGGTCGCCGAGGGCCTGCCGCTGGTGCGGGTCGGCGTGCTGGTGGCGCAGCCGCTCAACTCGCTGGTGGCGCTGGAAGACTCGCCCGTGAAGAGCATCGCCGACTTCAAGGGCCGCAAGATCGGCTTCTCCGTCTCGGGCTTCGAGGAAGCCGTTCTCGGCGCCATGTTGGAAAGCGCTGGCCTCACCCTGAAGGACGTGACGCTGGTGAACGTCAACTTCGCCCTCACGACCGCGCTGATGAGCAAGCAGGTCGATGGCGTAATCGGCGCCTTCCGCAACTTCGAGCTGAACGACCTCGAACTGAACAAGGCTAAGGGACGGATCTGGCTGGTCGAGAAGCATGGCGTCCCGGCCTACGACGAGCTCGTTATCCTGGCCAAGCGCGAGAGCGTCGACATCCCCCGCACGAAGAAGCTGCTCTCTGCCCTCGCCGAGGCCACGGCCTGGCTGACGGCAAATCCGGCCGAGGCGTGGACGAGCTTTTCCAGGTACGGCAAGGATCTCGACAACGACCTCAATCGGTTGGCCTGGAAAGACACCGTGCCGCTGCTAGCCGCCGATCCTTCGGCGCTCGACCGTGCACGCTACACGACGTTTGCGGATTTCCTCGTGAAGCGCGGCCTGATCAAGCAGGCACCGCCGCTCGACAGCTACGTGCGCGAGATCAAATAGAGAGAACTCACGCGCCGCGGATCTCGACGACCTGCAGGCCCTTCTGGCCTTCGGCGATACGGATCATCACCTTCTGGCCCGGCGCCAGCGAATCCATGCCGTGCCGCCGCAACACCGCGGCGTGCACGAAGATGTCACCCTCGGTCGTCTCACGCGTGACGAAGCCGTAGCCGCGTTCATTATTGTACCATTTCACCAGCGCGGCGATGTAGTCGCCCATGGCGATGCCTTCGGGAATCGGCGGCGGCTTAGAAGTCGTGGCGACGACGGTCGATTGATCGACGTCGATCACCTTCATGACCTGCCACCCTTTCGGGCCGCGGACACCGGCGCAGACTACGGTTGCACCGGGCTTGAGATCCTCATGCCCAGCCGCCCGTAGTGTCGTCACATGCAGGAACGCGTCGCTATTGTCGCTGTCCAGGGCCAAGAACCCAAAGCCTTTTACAGCGTTGAACCACTTGACCTTACCACGCAGCTCAACCGTACCGACGTCCCCGCTAGTCTCTCCCAGATGGGTCGTCATTCAACGATCCCGTTGTTGTTATGCAGAAATCGTAAACATGCTTTGTTGGATAAGCAACAGTCCTTGTACGGGGTTGCATCCTCACGCTAGACGAATCACCTGAAGTGTTCGCGGGAGGATCCACAAATGTTCAAGACCGATCTGTTCAAGGGCAAGCGTTTCCTCATCACCGGCGGTGGCACCGGCCTTGGCCGCATGATGATGGAGAAGTTCGTCGAACTGGGTGCAGACTGTGTGATATGCGGCCGGCGTGGCGGCGTCCTCGAGGAGACCGCCAAGCAGGTCATGGAGAAGTATCCCGGCCGCCGCGTCGACTTCCATGCCGTCGACATCCGCGTCGCAACAGCCGTCGAGGAGATGATCGAAGAGATCTGGGCCACCGGCCCGCTCGACGGGCTCGTGAACAACGCGGCCGGCAACTTCATCTCGCAGACCAAGGACCTTAGTCCCCGGGCCTTCGATGCGATCGCCAACATCGTGCTGCACGGGACGTTCTACATGACCAATGCCTGCGGCAAGCGCTGGATCGCCGAGAAGCGCAAGGCGAGTGTCCTCAGCATCCTCACGACCTGGGTGTGGACCGGCAGCCCCTTCGTCGTGCCTTCGGCCATGTCGAAGGCCGGCGTCGCCGTCATGACCCAGAGCCTCGCCGTCGAGTGGGCGCGCCACGGCATCCGCCTCAACGCGATCGCGCCGGGTCCATTCCCCACCGAGGGCGCGTGGGCCCGCCTCAACCCGATGCAGGAAGGCAATGACAGCCGCTACAACACGCGCAATCCGATGGGACGCGTCGGCCGTCCCAGCGAGCTGGCGAACATGGCGGCCTTCCTGATGAGCGAGGAAGTCGAGTACATCAACGGCGAGGTCATCGCGATCGACGGCGCCATGGGGATCATGGGCAACGGCACCTTCTCCCACATGATGTCCTACAGCGAGCAGGACTGGGTTCGCATTCGCGAACAGATCCAGTCGACCAACGCCGCCGACAAGGTAAAGCGCAGTTAGCGGCGGGTAACTGCGCGCCCCCTGCCGACCTGTGGCTTTCCTGCAACATGCTCGCACGATTGAGACGAAGCACCCCTCGGGCGCACCAAAGTGGCTGTGTCTGCTGGGTCTCCGGCCTCAATTGAGCCAAAGTGTCATGGTGTTTTGAGGCTCCCAAGAACAAGCAATTTCCGGGTCCCCGAGAGACCAATCGTGCAGTCCAGTAACAAGCCGGTCGCCCTCTCCATCCAGCCTTTGCCTCGTCGGCAAATGCTGTTCATGGGCACCGCCCTGACCGGCTTGTTGATGGTCCCTCCCGTCTTCGCGCAGAGCGTGGAGGCCCGTCATTGGCAGGGCGCAGCGGCCGTCACGAGACAACCGGAACATGTGGTCGCCACGACGGTCGCCGAGTGGCGAAGCCTGTGGAGCAGGGTCGGCTCCCCCGCCCCCGACATGTTCGAGGCCGGCCGGATGAACGCCGTCGGGATCTTCCTCGGGCGTCGTGGTGGCGAAGGATACGCCGTGAACATCCTGTCGACGGCGCGCCGCCGCGATCGCATCGTCGTCGTCTTCGAGGAGCGGATGCCTCCCGAAATGATGATGGCGCAGCGCGGGGCAGGGCCACGTCCCGTAGCCGGAGGTCCGGCCATGAGCGCTCCTTCCGCCCTCCCCCCGGGCGCCTCGGGATTTGCCTCGCCCGGCGCTACCGCTTCTCTCGCCCCACCGCCGCCGCCCGCCGCCCGTCCCGTCGGTCAGCCGACCTCGCCCTGGGCAATCATCCTCATCAACCGGGCGGATCTCCCGGTCTCGGTCGAGCAACGCCTCTTCCGCTGATCGGCGGAATAACGCCTGCCCAACGCCCAAGAGTAACCTCATGCTGAGGAGGCTGCGGAGCAGCCGTCTCGAAGCATGGGCTACACACACCGCGTCCGTTACCCATCCTTCGAGACGCGCCGCTGCGCGGCGCTCCTCAGATTCTATGTGGCGACGAGAGGTCGAGAGGTAGGTTTGGAGTTGCGAGAACCGAACCTACGGAGAAGTTATGACGTCTTCACATCCCATAGACACCCCCGCCGCCGGCGAGAAGGATGCCACGTTGTACGTG
>CANIEC010000155.1 GCA_947466085.1 Rhodospirillales bacterium | reverse complement strand
TACGGCGCCAGCCAGATCCTGTTCGGGGTCTCGTTCGGGGTGGAGAAGGGTCAGTCGCTGGCGCTGCTCGGCCGCAACGGCGCGGGCAAGAGCACGACCATGAAGGCCATCATCGGCATCGCACCGGCCAGGCGCGGCCGGGTCTCCGTGCGGGGCATGCCGGTGCAGAAGTTCACGCCCGATCGCATCGCCCGCGAGGGCGTGGGCTTCGTGCCCGAGGACCGGCAGATCTTCCCTGAGCACTCGGTCGACGACAATCTGAGGATCGCCATCAAGCCCGGCATCGGCGGCCGCGTCGACTGGACCCTGGAGAAGATCTACGACGTCTTTCCGATCCTGGCCTCGATGCGCGGCCGCATGGGCGGGAGGCTGTCGGGTGGCGAGCAGCAGATGCTCACCATCGCGCGCACGCTCATGGGAAATCCGGACGTCGTGCTGCTCGACGAGCCCAGCGAAGGCCTGGCGCCGATCATCGTCGAGAAGATCGGCGAACTGATCCAGCGTTTGCGCGACATGGGCACGACCCTGATCGTGGCCGAGCAGAACATGCATTTCTGCCTCGATATCGCGAGCCATGTCGCGGTGATCGACAAGGGCCATATCGTCTATCGCGGCTCGATCGACGAGTTGCGCGCCAACGACGACGTGAAGAAGCGCTACCTGGCGGTCTGAAGGACGACGCGCAGGCCGGGCTTCGCATCCTCGAGCCGGATCGTCAGACCATGCAGGCCGGCGATCGCCTTTACCATCGCGAGGCCGAGGCCGCTGCCGGAGGTCGAGCGGCTGCGGTCGAGCCGGTAGAAGCGGTCGAAGACCTTGTCGTGCTCTGAGGCCGGGATACCGGGCCCGTTGTCGGCCACCTCGATCTCGAACCCGTCGCCCTGCCGGTACAGGCCGAGGCGGACCTTCGTGCCTTCCGGTGTGTGGCGCAGCGCGTTTTCCAGCAGGTTGGACACGAGCTGGGCCATCAGCTGGCGGTCGCCGGTCAGCGTGGCGCCGGGCTCGATCTGCACATCGAGGGCGCGATCCAGGTCCTCGGCGACGGGCTGGTAGGTCTCGCCTAGGCTCTTCAGCAGGGCGGAGACGTCGAAGGGAGCGAAAGCGCTCTTCTGCGCACCGGCCTCGACCTGGGCGATGCGCAGCAGGGCGGAGAAGGTCTCTAGAAGGGCATCCGCTTCCTCGATGGCGGCGTCGGTGGCGGCGCTGTAGTCGGCGGTCGTGGTCGCGCGCTCGCGGGCATCTTCCAGCCGATGGCGCAGGCGGCCGAGCGGCGTGCGCAGGTCGTGGGCGATGTCGCTCGACACCTGGCGCAGCCCGTCCATGAGCTGCTGGATGCGCGCCAGCATGGCGTTGAGGCTGGCCACCAGCTGGTCGATCTCGTCGTGCGTCCCGCGCACGGGAATCCGGGCCGAGAGATCGCCTTCCATGATGGCGCGGCTGGTGCGCGTGATCGTGTCGATGCGGCGCAGGAAATTGCTGCCGAGCAGCGCGCCGCCGGCGATCGCCAGCAGGAGAGTGAGGCCGCCCGACCAGACGAAGGCGCGGATGATGGCGCTCTGCATGTCAACCAGCCGGTTGGCGTCCTGGGCCACCAGCAGGAACGAGCCGTCGGGCAGGGTGAGGCCGAACCCCGTCAGCTTGGGTCTCTCACCGGGGCGGTCGGGATCGATTTCGGGCTGGGGCTGGTCGGGTTCGAAGTCGATGGCGCCGTTGACCGGCGGCATGCCAGGCAGGTTTCCCACGACGACACGCCGGTTGGGCGCCTGCAGCAGGTAGAAGATCGGGCCCCGGGTGCGGAAGTTGATGCGCCGCGTGATCTGCTCGGCGAGGCCCGCCAAGCCGCTGCGGCGGTGAACTTCAGCGAGCTGATATGCCTCGGAGCGCAGCACGGCGGCCATGTCGTTCTGCATCGCCGCGGTCGCCGTCCAGTAGACGCTGGCGAACAGCACGCCGGCCGACAGGATGAACAGGACGGCATAGAGCAGCGGCAGGCGGAAGCTCGCCGAGCGCAGGATCCTAATCAGGCGCGCGGATGACATAGCCTGCCCCCCTGATCGTATGGAGCAGCGGCTTGTCGAAGCCCTTGTCGATCTTGGAGCGCAGCCGGCTGATATGCGTCTCGACGATGTTGGTCTTGGGATCGAAATGGAAGTCCCAGACCTTCTCGAGCAGCATGGTGCGCGTCACCACCTCGCCGGCATGGCGCAGCAGGTACTCGAGCACCTTGAATTCCTGGGCGAGCAACTCGATGCGCTTGCCCGCGCGCGTCACGGTGCGTGCCAGCAGGTCCATTTCGAGATCGCCGACGCCGAGGGAGGTCGCGGCGACGATCGGCGGGCGGCGGGAGAGGGCACCGATGCGCGCCCTGAGTTCGGCGAAGGCGAAGGGCTTGGTGAGGTAGTCGTCGCCGCCGGCCTCCAGCCCCGCGACGCGGTCGTCGACGCCGCCCATGGTGGTGAGGAACAGGACCGGCGCCTTCATGCCCGTGGCGCGGGCCGCCTTGACGAGCGACAGCCCGTCCATCTGCGGCAGCATGCGGTCGACGATCAGTACGTCGTATTTCTCGCCCGTGGCGAGATACAGGCCGTCGCGTCCGTTGTCGGCGTGGTCGACCACGTGGCCGTGCTCGCGCAGGCCCTTGGCGATGTAGTCGGCGGTTTGCTTGTCGTCTTCGACGAGGAGGATTTTCACGGCGCCCGTCTATCCGGCGCCGGCCTCCGGCGCAACGTTCCCCAACTATACAAACATTCAATCCTGCGGCCATCCGGGCGCTACAGGCCATCCCCCATATTCCGGTCACCCCCCAAGGAGGAGGCTGTAGATCATGACCAAGACCAAGTCCCGTATCCTGACCGCCCTGGCGCTCACCACCGCCCTGACGGCGCCTGCGCTGATCGCCCCGATGTTCACCGCCCCCGCGGCCATCGCCGGCCAGACGACCATGCCCGTTCAGGACTTCTCGGACCTGGCTGCCAAGGTAACCCCTGCGGTTGTCAATGTCGCCGTGACCATGAAGGCCGGCGCGGACGACGCTGACGAGACCCGCATGTCGGACTCGCAGCAGAAGCAGATGGAAGAGTTCATGAAGCGCTTCGCCGAGCGCTTCGGCCAGCCGATGCAGCCGGGTCGTCCGGACGGCAAGGGCCGCCCGCAGTCGAAGGAGAAGGCCCAGGCCGTCGGCACGGGCTTCATCATCGACGCCAAGGGCGTGATCGTCACCAACTATCACGTGGTCGGCAAGGCCGACTCGATCACCGTCACCATGGCGGACGGCACCAAGCTGCCGGCCAAGCTGATGGGCGGCGACGAGAAGACCGACCTGGCCGTGCTGAAGGTCGAGAGCGACAAGCCGCTGCCGTACGTCTCGTTCGGCGACGCCAGCAAGGTGCGCGTCGGCCAGCCGGTGATGGCGGTCGGCAACCCGTTCGGCCTCGGTGGCACCGTGACCACGGGCATCGTGTCGGCGCGCGGCCGTGACATCCAGTCGGGCCCGTTCGACGACTACATCCAGACCGACGCCGCCATCAACCGCGGCAACTCGGGTGGCCCGCTGTTCGACATGGACGGCAACGTGATCGGCATCAACACGGCCATCTACTCGCCGACCGGCGGCAGCATCGGCCTGGGCTTTGCCATCCCGTCCTCGCTGGCGCAGCCGGTGGTGGCGGAACTCAAGGACAGTGGCCGGGTCGAGCGTGGCCTGCTCGGTGTCCAGATCCAGCCGGTCTCGAAGGAGATCGCGGAGAGCCTGTCGCTGAAGAGCGAGAAGGGCGCCCTGGTGGCGGTGGTTCAGCCCCACAGCGCGGCGCTCGCAGCCGGTGTCCAGTCGGGCGACGTGATCGTGAGCGTCGACGGCAAGAAGGTCGACGGCATCAAGGAGCTGACCCGCTCGATCTCCGCGGTCAAGCCGGGCACCTCGGTCAAGCTGGGTGTGTGGCGCGACGGCAAGGAGATGACGCTCACCGCCAAGGTCGGCGGCCAGAAGGACGACGCGATCGTCAAGGCCAGCGCCGACGGCAAGGACGGAGCCGCGAAGCCGGCGCCGCTCTCCTACGGGGTCTCGCTGGCGCCGCTCTCTCCGGAGGCGCGCACGAAGCTCGGCCTCGACGGTGACGTGAAGGGTGTGGTCGTCGCCACGGTCGAGCCGGGCAGCCCGGCCGACGACCAGGGCCTCAAGGCCGGCGACGTGCTCCAGCAGGTCGGTAAGGACGTCGTCGACAGCCCGAAGATGGCTGCCGAGAAGCTCAAGGAAGCGAAGACCACCGGCAAGCCGGTGCTGATGAAGGTGTTTCGAGAGGGGATGACGCGCTTTGTCGCTATCTCTCCCCGGGCGGCCTAGCAAACCTCTCGATCGGCCGGAGTCTTGGGGCTCCGGCCGAAGCCTTCCAGACCAGCGTTGCAAGCGTTGCTTTCAGACTTCGAGGTCGAAGCGGAGCCGCTATCTCTCCCCGGGTGGCCGAGCAGAACCTCAGTAAGGAGCCGGCGGCGGCCCCACCGCCGCCGGTTTTCTTACACCTGACGATTTCTCTCAGGGGGGCCGTGTCATTCCCGGCGAAGACCGGGAAGATGCGATCATGAGGGGGAGCGGGAGGTCTGCGGCCTGGTGTGGCGGTGCCGCGGATCTCCCGACCCTTTCAGGTGCCGGCTTGAAGGGCTGGCATCACTTCCTTGGCGAGCAACTCGACCGAGCGAGCCGACTCCTCGAACGACAAGTCGCCGAATGCAAGGCGGAAAAGGCAGTAGTTGATGCCGGAGGTAGCGTTGTCGCGCTTGAGGCGGTCGCGCACGGTCGTAGGTGAGCCGGCCACGATATAGCCGGCCTCCAAGGCGCTTTCGAATTCGGCGGGGATCATCTGGCGCGGGAGACCGACGCCATTGGCGCGCCACAGGTGGATGAGGGCGTCGTACCAGAGGGTGAAAGCACGCTTGGCTGCGGACTGCGCTGCCCGATCGGTATCACCCACCACGACATGGCGGCTCAGCCCGATCAGCGGCATGTCGGCGTCAGCCCGGCCCAGCGCCTTCCAGGCGGCGCGGTAGCGGTTCGAGAACTGCCCGACGCCTTCGGCGCTCATGCCGACCACTGCGTTGCAGCCCTGTTGTGCCAGCCGATCGGCGCTTTCGAGCGAGTTGGCGCCGTACCAGAGCGGCGGGTGCGGCTGCTGCACCGGTCGCATCTCCATCGGGACGTCCCTGAAGGTGAAGTATTTGCCCTCGTGATGGAGCCGCCGCTGCGTCAGCCCCTTCAGAAGTACCACCAGTGCCTCGGCGAAGCGCTCCGCGCCGGTGGCGGGATCGACGCCGTAGTAGCCGACCTCGTAAGGCGAGATGCCACGACCGACGCCGAGTTCCAGCCGGCCTCCGCTCATCTGGTCGAGCATGCAGATCTCGTCGATCAAGCGCAGGGGATGATAGAGGTTGACGGTATAGACCAGCGGACCGAAGCGCAGCGTCTTCGTGCGCTGGGCGACCGCGGCGAGAAAGACGCTTGGCGAGGGAGCCATGCCGAGCGGCGTCGCGTGATGTTCCGCCAGATGATAGGCATGAAAGCCAGCACGCTCGTAGAGCTCGATAAGCCTCAGCCTTTCGTCGAACTGCTGTCTGAGGTCGGGACCGGCGCGGTCCATATGGTCGAAGACGCCGAACTTCATCGTCGTTTCCCCCCGGCTTCAAGTATTGCCGCGACGTGAGCCGGCGGCTTTAGGCAGATTACGTCAGCCGTGACCTTTCGCACGCCACGTCATTGCGTGGCGTAAACCATCAAGGCTCGGTCGAGCAGAAGGCGGGTTCGTCCGAGCCATAGGCCTCCAGCATGATGGCGACCCGTCGGGTGAATGGCGAGCGGCTCACGCAGGCGGGCTGGATCACAGCGCGCGCTTCTTCGAGGAGATGACGCCGCTGGCGATGCCGTGCCATTCGATCGTGCCGGCGAGGCGGGAATGCTCGATCTTGGGGCAGCGGTTCATCACCACCTTGAGCCCGGCCTTCTCGGCGCGTTCCGCCGCCTCCATGTTGACTACGCCGAGCTGCATCCACACGACCTTGGCGCCGTGTTTGATCGCCTCGTCGGTGATCGGGCCGGCGGCCTCGGAATTGCGGAAGATGTCGACCATGTCGACCTTCACCGGCAGCTCGTCGAGCGAGCCGTAGACCTTCTGGCCGAGGATTTCCTGGCCCTTGGCGGCGGGGTTGACCGGAATGACCTTGTAGCCACGATCCAACAGATACTTCATGGCGAAATAGGAAGGCCGATTCCAGTTGGCCGAGGCCCCGACCATGGCGATGGTCCGGGTGTCGCGCAGGATCTTGCGCAGGTACAGATCGTCGTAACGGTCGCTGAAGGCGGCTTGCATGGGGGGATTATACATGGCTGGTCCGATGCTGTTCGAGCCGATTTCGATTCGCGACGTCACCCTGAAGAACCGGGTCGTCGTGGCGCCGATGCACCAGTATGCGGCGGAGAAGGGCTTCGCGACCGACTGGCACCTGGTGAATGCCGGCCGTTATGCCGCCGGCGGCGCCGGGCTGGTCATCATGGAGTCCACCAAGGTGGAGCGGCGCGGCTGCGGTACGGTCGGCGACCTTGGCTTGTGGGACGACGCGTTCATTCCCGGCCTCAAGCGCTGCGTCGATTTCATCCGGCTGCACAATTCCGTGCCGGGCATCCAGCTCGGCCATTCCGGCCGCAAGGCCCGGCGCGCTCGGCCGTGGGAGGGCGGGGCGCCGTTGAAGCAAACCCCGGAGATCGACGACTGGGATCAATGGGAGCTCGTCTCCTCGAGCGGCATCAACTCGCCCGACACCGACCCGACGCCGCGGGCGCTGACCTTGGCGGAGATTCCGGAGGCGGTCGAGCGCTGGGGACAGGCGGCGCGGCGCGCGCACGAGGCCGGGTTCGACGTGCTCGATATCCACATGGCGCACGGCTACCTGATCCACCAGTTCCTTTCGCCGTTCTCCAATGTGCGCAACGACCAGTATGGCGGCAGCGAGCTCAACCGCATGCGCTTCGCCATCGAGGTCGTGGAAAGCGTGCGCGCGCACTGGCCGGCCTCGAAGCCGCTGTTCGTACGCCTCTCGGTCGAGGACGATTCCGGCTGGGGACCGGACCAGAGCGTCGCGCTGGCGAAGATCCTGAAGCCCAAGGGCGTCGACGTGATCGACTGCAGTTCGGGCGGCATGCGCGGCTCGCCGGTTGTGAGCGCGGGACCTGTGACCTACGGATACCAGGTTCCCTATGCAGACCGGCTGAAGAACGATGCCGGCATTCTCAGCATGGCGGTCGGCCTGATCGTCCATGCCGACCAGGCGGAGAAGATCCTGCAGGAGGGTCGTGCCGACCTGATCGCTCTGGCGCGCGAGCTCCTCTACAACCCGAACTGGCCGATGGATGCGGCGCAGAAGCTGGGCGTCGACCCGAAATTCGCCTCGGTGCCGCCGGCGCAGGCCTATTGGCTGGCCAAGCGTGCACAGTCCGTGAAGTCGGTCGTGCCGTCGACCTACATGAAGGGATTGAACGTCGAGTGAGGCAACGCCTCACTCGGACGTGACACCGCCGGCTGCCTTGGCGCGTTATGGTCTTCGCCTCTCGAATACTGGAGAAGCTCATGAAGCGGATTGCGGCAACGGCCCTCGCGCTCGCCTGTATCGTGGCAACACCGGTCTGGGCGGCGCTGAAGCCCGGCGATATCGCGCCGATCTTCACGGCGCAGGCCGCGCTCGACGGCAAGGACTACACATTCTCGCTGGCGGAGGCGCTGAAGACGGGGCCCGTCGTGCTCTACTTCTTCCCCAAGGCCTTCACGACCGGCTGCACGGCGGAGGCGCATGAATTCGCCGAGGCGGCGGACCAGTTCAAGGCGTTGGGGGCAACCCTGATCGGCATGTCCGCCGACGATATCGGCACGCTGCACAAATTCTCGACGCAGGCCTGCTCGGGCAAGTTCCCGGTCGCCGCCGATCCCGATCTCAAGGTCATCAAGGCCTATGATTCGGCGCTGATCCGGGTCGGCAGTGTCGGCATCGCCGATCGCATCTCCTACGTGATCGCGCCGGACGGCAAGATCGTCTACGCCTTCTCCGACCGCAATCCCGACAAGCATGTCGAGAACACGATGGCGGCGGTCAAGGCGCTGCAGAAGAAGTAGCCATCCGGTTCTGCTCGGCGCGCTTGCGCAGGAGGTGCGCGGCGCCCATCAGCGCGGCCGTCAGCACGATCGTGAGGGTGGAGACGGCGGCAATGGTCGGATCGATCTGGAACCGCAGATCGTCCCACATGCGGCGCGGCAGCGTGACCGCGCCAGTTCCCGAGATGAACAGCGCCACGATCAGCTCGTCGAACGAGGTGATGAAGGCGAACAGCGCGCCCACGAGCACGCCGGGCTGGATCAGCGGCAAGGTCACCTGGAAGAAGGTGGCACCGGGTGTCGCGCCGAGGCTGAGCGCGGCCTGTTCCAGCCGTGGGTCGATGCCCGAGAGGCTCGCGGTCACGCTGGTGACGACGAAGGGCACGGCGAGGCAGGTGTGCGCCAGCACCATCGCGATGGGCGTGCCGACCAGCCCGTAGCGCGAGTAGGCATAGTAGATGCCGATCGCCACGACGATGCCGGGCACGATCAGCGGCGACAGGATCAGGCCGGCCGCGACGACGCGCAGTGCCTTGGGCAGGCGCGCAATGCCGAGGGCCGCCAGCGTGCCCAGGAAGGTTGCCAGTACGACGACGGCGCAGGCCACCCAGATGCTCACCCAGGTCGGCTTCAGCCAGTCGGGATTGCTGAAATAGGCCTCGTACCAGCGCAAGCCGAAGGCGGGCGGCGGAAAGGTGAGATAGGTCGCCGAGGAGAAGGAGACGATCGCCACCACGACGATGGGAAAGGCCAGGAAGAACAGGATCAGGCCGACGACGCTCGCCGGAAGGATGCGCATCAGCCTCATCGCATGCTCGTCTTGAAGGCATTGCCGACGCCGGGAAGCTTGCGCGCCACGGCGAGGATGGCCAGCGCCGTGGCCAGCAGCACCGCCGAGAGGGTCGCGGCATAGGCCCAGTTGAGCTGGTCGACCTGCTGGGCGATCAGCATCGACAGCGTGATGTCGCGCGGCCCGCCGACCATGGCCGGGGTGATGTAGAAGCCGAGCGCGAGGACGAAGGTGAGAAGGGTGCCCGCCGCCACGCCCGACATGGAAAGCGGCAGGATGACCTGACGGAAGGTCATGAACGGTGTCGCGCCGAGGCCGGAGGCGGCGCGGATCAGCGATGGATCGATCTGCCGAAGCGCATTGGCGATGGGCAGGATCATGTAGGGCAGGAGGATGTGGATCATCGCGATCTGCGTCGCGAGCGGCGTGTTCAGGATGCGGATCGGACGGTCGATCATGCCGAGCGCCAGCAACCCCTCGTTGACCAGGCCGTGCCGGCCGAGCAGCACCATCCAGGCGTAACTGCGGACCAGGACGCTGGTCCAGAAGGGCAGCAGGATGATCACCAGGATGAAGGGCGCCATCGACTTGGCGCGCACCAGCCCCATCGCCACCGGATAGCCCAGGATCAGGCACCCCAGCGTGACCGTCACCGAAGTGTTGATCGTGATCCAGAACGTCTTCTGGAAAACGACATCGTCGAACAGGGTAGCGTAATGCGAGAGCGTCCAGGTCGGATCGTTCACGCTGCGCAACAGCATCGCGACCACGGGCAGCGCGTAGAAGACCAGCATGTAGATCAGCAGGGGCGCCGCCAGAAGCAAGGGCACCGCCCGACGCCAGTCGAACGGCGCCGTCTTCGGCCGGCTGACCGCAAGGGCGAGCGACGCGGGCTGCACGACCTCAGACAAGACCCACCTCAGACAAGAATCGTATCCGCGACGGACCAGGCGATTTCCGCGCGCTCGCCGACGGCGCGGCGGCGGATGGCGGCGCTGGAGGGTTCCTTGAGCACGATCGACGTGCCGTCACCGGCCCGGAGCATGTAGCGGCAGCGCTCGCCCGCGAAGACCGCCTCGGTCACGGTGACGCTCAGGCGGTTCTGCGGGTGTGTGCCGGCCTGGCTTGCGTCGGCGAAACGCAGCCGTTCGGGCCGCGTCGTGAGCGTTACTTTTTCGCCGCTCGCCGGCCGGCCGGGGCAGAGCGCGCGGATCAGCGTGCCTTCGCATTCCGCGACGACCACATCGTCCTCGAGGCCGCGCACGACTGCCGGCAGGAAATTCGATTCGCCGATGAAGCCCGCGACGAAGCGGTTGTCTGGGCGGTCGTAGAGATCCTCGGGGCTTCCGACCTGCGCCACCTTGCCGTCGTTCATGACGGCGATGCGGTCGGACATGGTGAGCGCTTCTTCCTGGTCGTGCGTCACGTAGATGAAGGTGATGCCGAGATCGGCATGGAGCCGGCGCATCTCGAGCTGGAGGTTTTCGCGGAGCTGCTTGTCGAGCGCGCCCAGCGGCTCGTCCATCAGCAGCAGGCGAGGCTTGAACACGACCGCCCGAGCGACTGCAACGCGCTGCTGCTGGCCGCCGGAGAGCTGGCGCGGATAGCGCGCGCCGTAGCCGGGAAGGTGCACCAGTTCCAGCGCCTCCGCGACCCGCTTCGCGCGCTCCGCCTTGGAAACGCCGCGCTGCTTCAGGGGAAAGCCGACATTCTCCTCGACGGTTAGGTGAGGAAACAGGGCGTAGTTCTGGAACACCATGCCGATGTTGCGCCGGTAGGGCGGCATGGCAACGACCGACTTGCCGTCGATCGCGATGTCGCCGGCGGTGGGTGTCTCGAAGCCGGCGATCATCATCAGGGTCGTGGTCTTGCCCGAGCCGCTGGGGCCCAGCAGCGTCAGGAATTCGCCGGAGCGGATGTCGAGCGAGACTCCGTCCACGGCCTTGGCGGCGGCG
>CANIEC010000154.1 GCA_947466085.1 Rhodospirillales bacterium | reverse complement strand
CCAACCCCAGGCCGCGCTTCGCCGGCCGGCACGTGCGCTTCGACAACATCCTGCTCGAACCCAAGCCGGTGCAGAAGCCGCATCCGCCGATCTGGGTCGGTGGCGAGAGCGGACCGGCGTTGCGCCGCACGGCGCGGCTGGGCGATGCTTGGTACCCGATCGGCACCAACCCGGCCAACCCGCTTGACAGCGTCAAGCGCTTCGCCACGCAGGTCGCCCGGCTGCACGCGCTGGTGGCCAAGGAAGGCCGCCCGGCCGGCGCGGTCGGGCTGGCGCTGCGCGTCACGGTGTTCGGCGAGGGCGCGCCGGCCAAGGCCGACGACGGCGAGCGGCGTCTGTTCTCTGGCCAGCCGGACGAGATCGCCGCCGACATCCGCACCCTGCGCGATCTCGGCGTCGGCCATCTCGACTTCGGCTTCGCCGGCGGCTCGGTCGACGAGATGCTGGGCGAGATGCAGCGTTTCCGCCGCGAAGTGCTGCCGAAGATCTAGGACAGCGCGCCGATCAGCGTCGCCCAGCGGTCGAGCAGCGGCAGGATGACGTCCGCCTTGGCCGAGTCGAGGCTGACGATCACCCGGTCCACGCCGGCGTCGCGGTCGCGCTTCAGCGAGTCGAGGTCCTCCCGCGCTTCCCAGATCGACACCGGCAGCGGCGCGAGACCGGCGGCGCGGCACATCTCGCGGAACTGCGGCAGCACCTCGCGCACCTCGCGGCGGCGCAACGGCATCCAGGCGTCGCCGTAGCGGATGGCGCGGCGGGCCCCCCACGGGAACGCGCCGCCGACCAGGATCGGCGGGTGCGGCTTCTGCACCGGCTTGGGCCACGCCATAACGGGATCAAAAGCCACCATCTCTCCGTGGTACTCGGCCTTCGACTTTGTCCAGAGCGCCTTCATCGCCTCGATGCGCTCGCGCACCAGCTTGTGGCGCGTCGCGAAGACCGTGCCGTGGTTCTCCATCTCGTCCTGGTTCCAGCCGTTGCCGATGCCGAACAGGAACCGCCCGCCCGATAGCAGGTCGAGCGAGGCCACCGCCTTGGCGGTCTGGATCGGATCGCGCTGGTTCACGAGGCAGACGCCGGTGCCTATCTTCAGCGTCGTGGTCGCCGCCGCCGCTGCAGTCAGGGTCACGAACGGGTCCATGGCGTCGTAGTACTTCTTGGGCAGGTCGCCGCCGCCCGGGAACGGCGTCTTGCGGCTGAGCGGGATGTGCGAGTGCTCGGGCGCCCATACCGAGTCGAACCCCCGCTCTTCGAGTGCCCGCGCCAGTTCGCCCGGCATCATTGAGTAGTCGGTGAAAAACATCGCCGCGCCGATCTTCATGACGTCCCCCTTTTCGGCCACCGCGCCGACACCTGTGGCAGCACTTCGTCGATCAACCGCCGCGTCTGGGCGATCACGGTCTCGCCGTCCGGCCCCACCGGCCGCAGGATGAACTTCTCGACGCCGACGGCGACATACTCGGCGATGCGCGACACCATGGTCGCGGCATCGCCGACCGCGAAGTAGTTCGTCGGATCGCGGCCCGTCCGCCTGGCGTAGGCCGCCATGGCGCCGCTCACCACGGCGCTTTCCCTGTCGCCGAAGTAGAAGGGGAAGGCGGCGCCGTAATGGTCGTCGTCGATGGTGCGGCCGATCTCGGCGGCGGCGGCCTTGATGGCGGCGACGATGCGGCCGGCATCGGCCGGCAGCTCGGCGCCGGCCTGCCAGCCGGTGCCGTAGCGGGCCGTGCGCCGGATCGCCGCCTCTGTGCCGCCGCCAATCCACATCGGCAGATCGTCGCGCGTCGGTCGGGGCGAAATCGAGGCGTCGCGCAACCGGAAGTGCCGGCCCTCGAAGGTGACGCCGTCCTCGCGCCACAGGCGGCCGATAATCTCCAGCGCCTCGTCGGTGCGCCGCCCACGCGTCCTGGTGTCTATGCCCAGCGCCTGCCATTCCGGTCCCTGCGGGCTGCCGATGCCGAAGCCGGGCAGCAGGCGGCCCTCCGACAGCACGTCGATAGTGGCGCATTGCTTGGCCAGCAGCACCGGATCGCGCAGCGCCAGGGACACCACGTTCATGCCGAAGCGCAGGCGCCGCGTCCGCCCGGCCAGCGCGCCCATCGTCGCCAGGCTCTCGAGGATCGGCTGGCGACTGACCAGACGGTCGGTCTGCCACAGTGAATCGACGCCACCGGCCTCGCAGAGATCGACCCAGCGCCAATAGTCGCCGGCCCCGGCGAACGGAAACTCCATCAGCCCGAGGCCGATGGCGACGGTCACGCGGCGGCGGCCTTGACGAGCGGCGCCACCCTGTCGAGGTAGGCTAGGATGTCGTCGCGGCTCTTGTCCGGCACCGCCAGCAGCGCGCTGTGGATGCCGGCCCGGGCGTAGCCTTCCAGCGTCGCCGCGTCGTTGGGCGCGCCGAACACGGTGACGCTCAGCGTCTTCGGATCGCGTCCCTTCTGCTCGGCCATGCGGGCCAGCCGCGCGATCGCCTGCGGCGCGTCGAAGCCGGCGCGGGTGCGCGGGAACCAGCCGTCGCAGTACTCAACGACGCGGCGCAGCGTGTGATCGCTCTCGCCGCCCAGGATGATCGGCGGATGCGGCGACTGCCGCGGCTTGGGCCACGACCAGACGCGGTCGAACTTCACGAACTCGCCGTCGTAGGACGCCTCCTCCTCCGTCCACAGCGCCTTCATGGCCAGCACATGCTCGCGCATCTGCTTGAACCGGGTCTGGTAGCGCGCGCCGTGATTCTCCATCTCCTCAACGTTCCAGCCGCCGCCGATGCCGAACACGAAGCGCCCGCCCGACAGCTGGTCGAGAGAGGCGATCGCCTTGGCGGTGACCAGCGGCTCGTGCTGCGGCACGAGCAGGATGCCGGTGCCGATCGTCAGCGTTTTCGTCGCCGCCGCCGCGAAGGACAGCGCGACGAACGGATCGTGGGTGTGGGCGTAGCGCTTCGGCAGCTCGCCGCCGCCGGGGAACGGCGACTTGCGGCTGGCCGGGATGTGGGTGTGCTCGGGAACGAACAGCGAGTCGAAGCCGCGCTCCTCGAGCGCCCGCGCCAGCTCGGCGATGTCGATGCCGTAGTCGGTCGGAAAGTAAAAGACGCCCACCCGCATCGCGGCTTCCTCCTGGTTGTTCCTGCTCGAGACGCCGCGACGCTACTTCTTGGGCGCCTCGACGTGGCCGCCGAAGCCCAGTCGCATGGCCGACAGCACTTTCTCGGCGAAGGTATGGTCCTGCCGCGAGCGGAAGCGCACGAACAGCGACGCCGCCAGAACGTCGGCCGGCACCGCCTCCTCGATCGCCGCCTCGATGGTCCAGCGACCCTCGCCGCTGTCCTCGACGTGGCCCGAGAAGCCCTCGAGATGCGCGTCGTGGGCCAGCGCGCTGGCCGTGAGGTCGAGCAGCCACGAGGTCACGACGCTGCCGCGCCGCCAGACTTCGGCGATGTCGGCAAGGTTGAGATCATAGCGCTCGTCGGCCGGCAGCTTGGCCGAGGCGCGGTTGCGCATGATGTCGAAGCCTTCGGCGAAGGCCTGCATCATGCCGTACTCAATGCCGTTGTGGATCATCTTGACGAAGTGGCCGGCCCCCACCGGGCCGGCATGGATGTAGCCCTGCTCGGCGCGCGGATCGAGCGCCTGGCCATGCTTGCGGCTGGCCCGCTCCTTGGTGCGCTCGATGCTGCCGAGCCCCGGAGCCAGCGCCGAGAAGATCGGGTCGAGCCGCGTCACGGTCTCGGCGTCGCCGCCGATCATCAGGCAGTAGCCGCGCTGCAGGCCCCAGACGCCCCCCGAGGTGCCGACATCCAGGTACTTGATGCCCTTGGGCGCCAGCTCGCGGGCCCGCCGCACGTCGTCCTTGAAGTTGGTGTTGCCGCCGTCGATCACGACATCGCCGGCCTGCATCAGGCCGCCGAGCTCGACGATCGTCTGTTCGGTGATGCGACCGGCCGGCAGCATGACCCAGACCGTGCGCGGTGCGGCGAGCGTCCGGACGAGCTCCTCGACCGAGACGGCCGCGGTCGCGCCTTCCCTGGCCAGTGCCGCGCCGGGTGCCGGATCGGCGTCATAGACGACGCAGGAATGGCCCGCGCGCGCGAGGCGGCGCACGATATTGCCGCCCATCCGTCCTAGGCCGATGACACCGATCTGCATTGCGGTTCGTTTCCCCCGAAAGTCTCGGCGCAGCCTATCGAGTTTCGGGTGGTGCCTCAAATTCGGCGATGCCAAGCTGCCGCCCTTCGACAGGAGAGAGTCAATGGCATTCGGTCGTCTCGGCGTCTGGTACTCGACGGACAAACTCAACGGCGGGCAGCTCGCCGACCTGGTGCGCGCGGTCGAGGGCAATGGCTATTCCGCCTTCTGGTATCCCGAGTCGCGCGGCTACGAATCGATGTCGCTGGCGGCCTACCTGCTGTCGAAGAGCGACCGCCTGACGATCGGCAGTTCGATTGCCAACATCTATGCCCGCGACTCCTTCACCGCCCGGCGCGCCACCATCTCCCTCAACGACTGGCACGGGGGCCGCTTCATCCTCGGCGTCGGCGTCAGCCACATCCCGATGGTCGAGGGGGTCCGCGGCCACCGCTACGACAAGCCGATCCCGGCGATGCGCGCCTACCTCGAGGGCCTGGCGCGCGACGGCGGCAACGACCTGCCGGTCGTCGTCGCGGCGCTGGGACCCAAGATGCTGGCGCTCAGCGCCGAGATGTCGCGCGGCGCGGTTCCCTACAACGTCACGCCCGAGCACACCGCGCGGGCAGCGGCGATCCTCGGCCCGAACCGCATCCTGGCGGTCGAGCAGAAGGTCACGATCGAGACCGACCCGATCAAGGCCCGCGAACTCGGGCGCAAGGAACTGGCGCGCTACATGGTGCTGCCGAACTACCGCAACAACTGGCTGCGCATCGGCTTCAGCGAGGCCGATCTGGCCAACGGTGGCAGCGACCGCTTCATCGACGCGATGTGCCTGTGGGGCGACGCCGAGACGGTGAAGAAGGGCCTGCGCGCCCACTTCGCCGCCGGCGCCACCCACGTCTGCCTGCAACCCGTCCATGCCGACGGAGACTTCGCCGCGCGCGACCGCATGCTGGCGGCGCTGGCCGACACCTGACGGAGGACACCATGGATTTCGGCATCGCCCTGCCCACGGCGGCGGACTCCTGGCGCGTGGTGCGCGAGGCCGAGGACCTCGGCTTCAGCCATGCCTGGTTCTACGACACCCAGATGCTGAGCGCCGACTGCTTCGTGGCGATGGGCGCCGCCGCGGTCAACACGAAGCGGATCCGGCTGGGCACCGGCGTGCTGGTGCCGTCCAACCGCATCGCCCCGGTGACGGCCAACGCGCTGGCGACGCTCAACCAGCTGGCGCCGGGCCGCATAGACTTCGGGGTCGGCACCGGCTTCACGGCGCGGCGCGCGATGGGCTTCGGCGCCATCAAGGTCAAGGACATGGAGACCTACATCAGCCAGGTCTACGGCCTGCTGCGCCGCGAGACCGTCGAGTTCGAGATGGAGGGGCAAAGAAAGAAGATCCGCTTCCTCAATCCCGAGCTACCTCTGTTCAACACCACCGACCCGATCGCGCTGCACCTGTCGGCGTTCGGCCCACGCACCCGATCGCTGACGGCCAAGCTGAAAGCCGGCTGGATCGATTTCGTTGGCAAGGTCGAGGCGGGCGTCAAGGAAGTGCAGGCGATGCGCGCGGCGTGGAGCGAGGCCGGCCACGCGCTGGGCGACCTGCAGGCCACGGCGTTCGCGCTGGGCTGCGTCCTGCAAGAGGGCGAACCCGCCGATTCGGCGCGGGCCATGGCGCAGGCCGGGCCACGCGCCGCGGTGGCGCTGCACCGCGCCGCCGACGAAGTGCTGATGGGCCTGGCACCGACCATGACCATGGTGTCGAAGGGCGCGCGCGAGCTGCAGGACTACGTCGCGCTGGCCCGCACCTTCGAGCCCAAGGACGCGCCATGGCTGGAGAACCACCGCGGCCACCTCATGTTCGTCAAGCCGGGGGAACGGCCCTTCGTCACCGCCGAGCTGATTGCCAACACGACCTTCACCGCGACCGAGGCCGAGATCTGCGCCCGCATCGAGGCGCTGCGCGCCGCGGGCTATACCCAGTTCACCATCCAGCTGGTCCCCGGCCAGGAGGCCGCGCTGGCCGACTGGGCGCGGATCCGCAAGGCCTTCGCCTGATGAAGCGCCCCCTCGTGTCTTTTCGGGGCGAGACAGAACCACCTTCCTCCCCAACCAGATGTGTTTGACCGCTCTGATATTGCGCGCATTGTCATCCCGAGCGCAGCAAGGGATCCTTAACTGCTACCGAACAAGGATCCCTTGCTGCGCTCGGGATGACAACTTTCGCTTAACTGACATCGCGCGCCATTTTCCCCGGGCAGCCGTGCATTTGAATGGGGAAGAGTTTGATATCGAATCCCGAGTTTCAATCCGCCTTGGAAAGACTCCAAAGGCGTGCGTGGGGGTGTCGTTGCAGCGGTCGGTGCCGGCGACAGCTGTCGGTCGGTAGCGGCGCGGTTTGGGTTGCGGCATCGACGGTGGTGAAGTGGTTGCGGATCAGGGCAGGTCAGGCGAGGTCGGCAAACGGGCGGATTACCGTATCGCCGAAGCGGGAGAGATTGTCCTCGAGGTCAGCCAAGAAGGAGCCGACCGGGACCACGATGCGGCCGATGCCCAGGTTCAGGCGTTCCTCGATCGCCGCCCGCGGCTCGACCGTCGACCCGGGCAACAGATCCGGACAACCGGCCAGCATCTCGATCTCCGCCGGGTCCCGCCCGGCCTCGACCGCGGCGCGGCGCGCTACCTCGAACAGCGGCGTGGTGTCGACCTGGGCGCTGATCGAGGGGAAGAAGCCGTCGCCCAGCCGCCCGGCCCGCCGCGCGGCCGCCTCGGAATGGCCGCCGACGACAATGGGGACGCGGCCGACCGGCTTGGGATTGCAGCTCACACCTTCGAACTTCACGTAGCGGCCCGAGAAGCTGGCGCCGTCCGACGCCCACAGCGCGCGCATGGCGGCGATGTACTCATCGGCGCGGCGGCCACGCTGTTCGAACGGCGCCCCCAGCGCCTCGAATTCCTCGCGCAGCCAGCCGACGCCGATGCCCAGCTCGAAGCGGCCGCCGCTCATCGCGTCGAGCGTGGCGACCTGCTTGGCCAGCACCAGCGGATCGCGCAGCGGCAGGATCAGCACGCCGGTCATGAAGCGCAGGCGGGTGGTCACCGCCGCGGCGCTGGCGATCCAGATCAGCGGATCGGGAAAGGCGCTCGACCGCGTCATCGGCAGACGGCCGCCCGCAGCATAGGGGTAGGGCGTGGTGTAGGCGTCGGGATAAACGACGTGATCGATCGCGAAGATCGAGTCGAAACCCGCCGCCTCGGCCGCCCGGGCGACACGTGCCGCGCCGGCGAAGTCCGGAAAGGTGTTGCTGGCAAAGTGCAGGGAGAATTTCATCGTCTCACCAACCCAGCTCTCGACGCAGCTGGGAGACCGCCTCGAGGTGGCGCTCGTGATCGCCGGCGAAGCGCAGCACCAGATGCGTCGCCCCTGCCTGCGCGTAGGCGGCCAGCCACTCGGCCGCGGCGGCGGCCGGGCCGGCGAAGCTCATCTGCCGCTTGCGCATCGCGCGTGGGTCCATGCCGTAATAGCCCTGCAGATAGGCGTTCAAGCGCTGGTCGGCACGACCGGCATCGTCGTCGATCGACAGCGTCAGATAGGCCGCCGCCGTAATCGCCGCGGGGTCGCGGCCGGCGTCGCGGGCCGCCGCCGTCACTTCGGCGAATTGCGTCGGGTAGTCCTGCGGCTGGGCGCTGTTGGGAAACCAGCCGTCGAACCGCCGGCCGGCTCGCGCCCGCGACACGGGGACGGCACCCGCGATCCAGATCGGCGGTCCGCCGGGCCGATGCGGCGTCGGGCCGAGCACGGCATCAGTCATGGTCCAGCGGCCTTCCGTTCCGGGCCGCGGCCAGGTCACGGGCTTGCCGGTCCACAGCGCCCGGCACAGGGCCAGGCCCTCGACCATGCGCCCGACGCGCTTGTCGAACGGCACGCCGGCGGCGGTGAACTCGGCGCGGATGTTGGGGACGTCGGTCGCGATGCCGACGCCGAGGACGAGCCGGCCCTCGGCGATGCGGTCGAGGGTGGCCACCTGCTGGGCCAGCACCACCGGGTTGCGCAGCGCCGGCAGCAGCACCGCGGTCCCCAGTTCCACCCGTCGCGTGCGCGCTGCCACCGCCGCCAGCAAGGTAAGCGGATCGTGGCGCGGCCGGGCCAGCAGGGAATCGCCGACCCACAGCGAGTCGAAGCCAAGCCCCTCGGCCCTTTCGGCCAGAGCCAGCAGTGAGCCCGTCTCGTCGCGCCCTTCCATGACCCGCTCGCGCGTCGGCAGCAGGTATCCCAATTTCGGCATCGTTTCCCCGCTCGCGTTTCCTTTTGTTATAGTTTGCGCGTACAGGGGAGAAGACAGCAATGAAATTGGGCCTGTCGATCGGCTACTCCGGGGCGTACCTCGATGTCCCGGTCAAGCTGGTGCAGCGCGCCGAGGAGCTGGGCTACGATTCGGTGTGGACCGCCGAGGCCTACGGCTCGGACGCCGTGACGCCGCTCGCCTACCTCGCCGCAGTGACGAAGCGTATCAAGCTCGGTACCGGCATCATGCAGCTCGCCGCCCGGACCCCGGCCAACGCCGCGATGTCGGCGGCAACGGTCGACGCCATGGCCGGCGGCGGCCGCTTCATCGCCGGTCTCGGCGTGTCGGGCCCGCAGATCGTCGAGGGCTGGTACGGCCAGCCGTGGGGCAAGCCGTATTGGCGGGTCCGCGACTACGTGACGATCATGCGCAAGATCCTCCGGCGCGACGGGCCGGTCAGCCATGACGGCAAAGAGATCGCCCTGCCCTATGCCGGTCCCGGCGCGATGGGCATCGGCAAGCCGCTGAAGTCGATTCTGCACATGAACCCCGACCTGCCGATCTATCTGGCGACCGGCACCGAGACGATGGTCAAGCTGACAGCCGAGATCGCCGACGGCTGGCTGCCCATGGGCTTCATGCCCGGCGCCATGGAGGAATACCGGCCGTGGCTCGAGGAGGGCTTCCGCCGGGCCGGCGACGGCAAGAGCCTGAAGAACTTCTCGGTCGTCGCCTCGGTCCACGTCCAGGTCGACGACGACGTCAAGGGGGCGCTGGCAAAACTCAAGCCGGAGGTCGCCCTGTATGTCGGCGGCATGGGCCACGAGACCAAGAACTTCCACAACGACATCATGGTGCGGCGCGGCTTCGGTGACGCGGCCAAGCGCATCCAAGAACTCTACCTCGCCAAGCGCAAGGACGAGGCCATCGCCGCGGTGCCCGACGAGTGGGTCGACATGAAGTCCCTGGTCGGGCCACCCGCCCGCATCCGCGAGCGTTACCGGGCGTGGGAGGACTGCGGCGCCGACACGATCAGCGTGCGGTCGCGCCAGCCCGAGGCGATCGAGGTCATGGCGCAGGCCGCGCGGCTCAACTGAGGAAGAAAAGATGAAGATCGGAACATTCGCAACCTTCATGTCGCCGCTGGCAACGCCGAAGATGATCGGCGACTTCGGCCGGCGGGCCGAGGGTGCCGGCCTCGACTCGATCTGGATGGGCGAGCACGTCGCCCTGTTCGACCGCAACACCTACGGCTATCCCGGATCGAAGGACGGCCGCATCCCGGTCCCCGACGGCGGCGGCATGCTCGACGTCACGGCGACTTTCGGCTTCCTCGCGGCCTCGACAAAGACGCTGCGCTTCGGCACCGGCGTCGCGCTGGTGCCGCAGCGCAACCCGATCTACACGGCCAAGGAGATGGTGACGCTCGACTGGCTGTCGGACGGCCGCCTCGACTTCGGCATCGGCGTCGGCTGGAACAAGGAAGAGGTCGAAGCCTGCGGCTATCGCTGGGAAGATCGCGGCAAGCGCTGCGACGAGTTCCTGGAGGTGATGCGGCGCCTGTGGACCGAGCCGGTGGTCGACTTCGCCGGCAAATGGGTGAAGTTCGAGACGCTGCGCCTCGATCCCAAGCCGATCCAGAAGCCACACATCCCGATCGTCGTCGGCGGCTATGCTGATGCCGCCTTCAACCGCGCCGTCCGATTCGGTGCCGGCTGGTATGGCTTCAACCTCGACCCGGCCCGGACCAAGGGCATGCTCGCCAAGCTCGACGAGGCGTTCACCCGCGCCGGCAAGAAGCGCGGCCCCGACTATCAGGTGATCGTCACGCCGCCGATGACCGCGGGGCCCGAGACCGTCAAAGAGTATGCCGCGCTGGGCGTGCATCGCCTGGTCGTCATGCTGGGCAGCCAGCGTCCCGAGAAGATCGACCAGCGCCTGCCGGAGCTGGAGCAGTGGGTGAAGGCTGCGGGCTGACGCCCGTCGGTTCGCTGGCGATCGCCAGTTCGCAGCGGTGCGGTCGCTCGGTCGGCCGGGCGGGCGCCCTGCGGCACCTTCGCCACCACGGTGCCGGTCTGCCGGAAGGTCTCCATCGGTTTGGGACCGTAGGCGAGCAGATCGCCGGCCAGGAGGCGACCCGCTGTCGAACGGTCGTTTCCTGTGCGGCATCGGCATCATCCTGGAGAAGTTCCGGGCGATGGCGAAGCAGACGGGCCGCGACCCGGCCAGCCTGCCGATCAAGATCTTCCGGGTGCCGGATGTGCTGGGCCAGCTGAAGTTCTGCCGCGACATCGGCGTCGATCGCGTCCCCTTCAGCCTGCCCGCCGAGGTGGAGGACAGGATCCTGCCGATCCTCGACCGCTGGGCCGAGCTGCAGCGGCAGTTGTCGTAGGCCGCCGCGCTCGGGACGACGGATCTAGGTCGGGTCGAGGACGACGATCGGAATCTCGCGATCTGCCGCCTTCTGCTGGTAGTCGTCGTAGGGCGGCCAGAAGACCACGGCCTGCTTCCACAGAGCGCCACGCTCGGCGGCGCTGGCCGTACGGGCGCGCACCT
>CANIEC010000153.1 GCA_947466085.1 Rhodospirillales bacterium | reverse complement strand
TGCCGGCCGACCGCCGCCCGGTGGTGATCGGCAAGGCCGACGAGAGCGGCCGTATCATCCTGCCGAGCGAGGGCGAACTCACGCCGACCGGCGTCGCCATGGTGATCGCCGGCCGCCTGATGAAGCACGAGGGCGAATCACCCGAGCTGCGCCAGCGCCTCGCCCGCCTCGAAGGCAAGGAGAAGCTGCTGTCGGCGCCGCCGCCCAAGGTCGCGCGCACGCCGTTCTTCTGCTCGGGCTGCCCGCACAACACGTCGACCAAGGTGCCCGAGGGCAGCCGCGCCATGGCCGGCATCGGCTGCCACGGCATGGCGATCTGGATGCCCGAGCGCCGCACCTCGCTGATCTCCCACATGGGCGGCGAGGGCGTGGGCTGGGTCGGCCAGGCGCCGTTCCATTCCGACAACCACATCTTCCAGAACCTGGGCGACGGCACCTATTACCATTCGGGCCTGATGGCGATCCGCCAGTCGGCCGCTGCCGGCGTCAACATCACCTACAAGATCCTGTTCAACGACGCGGTCGCGATGACCGGCGGCCAGCCGCACGACGGGCCGCTCACGGTTCCGGAAATCACGCGGCAGGTCGAGGCCGAGGGCGCCAAGAAGGTGATCGTCGTCACCGACGAGCCGGACAAGTACCCGATGAACGCCGGCTTCGCGCACGGCGTCACGATCCGCCATCGCGACGAGCTCGACGCCGTGCAGCGCGAGCTGCGCGAGATTCCCGGCCTCACCGTCCTCGTCTACGACCAGACCTGCGCCGCCGAGAAGCGCCGCCGCCGCAAGCGCGGCACCTTCCCCGATCCCGACCGTCGCGTGTTCATCAACGACGCGGTCTGCGAGGGCTGCGGCGATTGCTCGGAGAAGAGCAACTGCGTGTCGGTCAAGCCGCTCGAGACCGAGCTCGGCCGCAAGCGCCAGATCGACCAGAGCAATTGCAACAAGGACTTCTCCTGCGTGAACGGCTTCTGCCCGAGCTTCGTGTCGGTGCGGGGCGGCATTCCCGCCAAGGCCCGCCGCCCAAAGCTTGAGGTCGTGGCGGAAGATCCCTTCGCCTCGCTGCCGATGCCGACGCTGCGGCCGCTGAGCGAAGCCTACGGCATCCTGGTGACCGGCATCGGCGGCACCGGCGTCATCACCGTCGGCGCTTTGATCGGCATGGCCGCCCACCTCGAAGGCAAGGGCTGCACGGTGCTCGACTTCACCGGCCTCGCCCAGAAGAACGGCGCGGTGATGAGCCACGTGCGGCTGGCGCCCAAGCCCGAGGATCTCCATGCCGTGCGCATCGCCGCCGGCGGCGCCAACCTGGTGCTGGGCTGCGACATGGTCGTGGCCGCCTCGCCGGCCGCGCTGTCGCGCATCGAGCAGGGCGTGACCAAGGCCGTGATCAACGGCTATGTCCAGCCAGTCGCCGCCTTCGTCATGAACGGCGACATGGACCTCGGCGCCGAATCGATGATGAAGGCGATCCGCGATGCCGCCGGCGACGAGGCCACCTCGTTCATCGACGGCACCGGCCTTGCCACCGCGATCCTGGGCGATTCGATCGCGACCAACCTCTTCATGCTGGGCCATGCCTGGCAGAAGGGTCTGGTGCCGCTGTCGTTCGAGGCGCTGATGCGGGCCATCGAGCTGAACGGCGTCGCCGTCGAGAGCAGCAAGCGCACCTTCGACTGGGGCCGCCTCGCCGCACACAATCTCGCCGCCGTACAGGCGGCCGCCAAGCCGGCGCTTCGCGTCGAGAAGCCGGTCGCGCGCACCCTGCCCGAGATCGTCTCCAGGCGCGTCGAGCTGCTCACCGCCTACCAGGACGCGGCCTATGCCGAACGCTATCGCAAGCTCGTCGACAAGGTCGCCAAGGTCGAGAAGGACAAGGCGCCCGGCCGCCGCGGCCTCGCCGAAGCGGTCGCCAAGTCGCTCTACAAGCTGATGGCCTACAAGGACGAGTACGAAGTCGCCCGCCTCTACAGCGACGGCGAATTCCAGAAGAAGCTGCGTCAGCAGTTCGACGGCGACTACAAGGTCACCTTCCACCTCGCCCCGCCCCTGTTCGCCGACCGCGATCCGGTGACGGGCGAACTGAAGAAGAGCGAGTTCGGTTCGTGGATGATGCCGGCCTTCCGTATCCTCGCCTCGCTGAAGCGCCTGCGCGGCGGCCGGTTCGACATCTTCGGCTACAGCGAGGAGCGTCGCATGGAGCGCCGCCTGATCGGCGAGTATGAAACGACGATCGAGACGCTGCTGGCCACGCTCGGCCAGGACAATCACGCCGTCGCGATCCAGATCGCGTCGGTGCCGGAAACGATGCGCGGCTTCGGCCACGTGAAGGAGAAGAACGTGAAGGCCGCGAAGGAGCGCGAAGCGTCGCTGCTCGCCGCCTACAGGAGCCCGGCCGCCCAGTCGATCGCGGCCGAGTAAGGCGCCGCCGAGCAAAAGGCAGCCGACGCGAGGACGGGACGCCCGTATTCCCTATTGGGGTTGGGGAAGGAACGCGGACGTCCCGGTTACGCGCCGTCGTCCGCGAAGGGAGGCAGGCGGTCGACGTATCTGTGGCTATAGGCCCGTTCGCCTGGGGAAGTTAAGCACAATCCTGGCGCGAAAACGCACACCTGATACACCGCATTGCATGCAGCCCACGAGGGCGAAAACGTCAGGCGCGACCGGACTGGGGAGAGAAGGAGGCGAGGTCGAACTTGCCTCCGGGCAGGCCGCGGCCCAGCCGGTCGAGCGCACGCTGCCACTTGGCGGCGAAATCGGCATCGAACACCAGCTCCGCGTCGGCATCGACCACCAGCCAGGCATTGTCCTGCATCTCGCGGTCGAGCTGGCCCGGCGCCCAGCCGGAATGCCCGAGCGCCAGCCAGGCATTCTTGGGCCCGGTGCCCCCCGCCATGTCCTTCAGGATTTCGAGCGAGGCGGTGAGCGCCATGCCGCCGTCGATCAGCAGGGTCTCGTCGCGCTTGTAATCGGCCGAGTGCAGCACCAGCCCGCGCGAGGTCTCGACCGGGCCGCCGAACAGCACCGGCAAGTCCGCGGTCGTCCTGGGCACCTCGATGCCGAGCTGCTTGTAGACCTGGCCGAGCGGCAGGTCGTCGACCTTGTTGTTCACGATGATTCCGAGCGCACCGTCGTCATCGTGCTTGCAGATGAAGACGACGCTCTTCTGGAAGCGCTCGTCCGGCATGGACGGCGCGGCGACCAGGAAGCGGCCAACCAACGTGGCGGCGGGAGAGCTGGACCCGGGCATGGCGTACTTTCTCCCATATCCATGGGGATTGTCCGGTCAAAGATCAAGGACCGGGGCCCGCTGCATTTCCAGCGACGGGCCTTGCATGGACAAAAACCCAGCCCCGGCCTAGGGTCCGCCGGTTCGTAAAGGCCGCGGTTGGGCGGCGTATTTGAGGAGCTAATAATGGCGAAAGTCGGAGACAAAGTCCCCAGCGCCACGCTGCGCATGATGGGCCCGGAAGGCCCCAAGGCCGTCACCACCGAAGAACTCTTCGCGCCGGGCAAGAAGGTCGTCGCCTTCGCGCTACCGGGCGCCTTCACCCCCACTTGTTCAGCAAAGCACGTGCCCGGATTCGTGGCCGAAGCCGCTGCTCTCAAGGCGAAGGGCGTCGACGCCATCGCCTGCATTTCCGTGAACGACGCGTTCGTGATGGGCGCCTGGGGCAAGGACCAGAAGGCTGGCGACCTGGTGATGATGCTGGGTGACGGCAACGGCGAGTTCACCCAGGCGATGGGCCTGACGATGGACGGCTCGAAGTTCGGCCTCGGCACGCGCAGCCAGCGCTACGCCATGGTCGTCGAGGACGGCACCATCAAGCACCTCTTCGTCGAGAAGCCCGGCGCCTTCGAGGTGTCCTCAGCCGAGTACGTGCTCAAGAATCTCTAGCGCCGCGCCTCGCACACGGCCAAGATCGACGGCGGAGCACAGGCTCCGCCGTTTTCTTTTGGGGTGCCATGAACCCGACAGATCCGCAGCTCTTCGACGGCCTGTTCCAGGTCAACGGCGCCACGCGCCTCTATGGCACGATCGGCGATCCCATCCGGCAGCTGCGCATGACCGGCGTGATGTCCCAGGTTTTCGCCGCCACGGGCGTCAATGCCGTCTGGCTGCCCTTCGAGGGCGGCCCCGATCTGCTGCCGCTGATGCTCGACGCGCTGGCCAAGATGCGCAACCTCGGCGGCTTCACCGTCACCATCCCGCACAAGACCGCGATGCTCGACCTGGTGGGCCGCGCCACGCCCCGCGCGATGGCGGCCGGCAGCGTCAATCTGGTGCGCCGCGACCCCGACGGGGTGCTGGCGGGCGACAATGTCGACGGCCTCGGCTTCGTCCGGGGACTGGAAGCGCAGGGCCATCGCGTGAAGGGCGCCAGCGTCTGGCTGGTCGGCCTCGGCGGCGCCGGCGGTGCCATCGCGGCCGCTTTGTGCGAAGCCGGCGTCGGCCGCCTGCTGGTCACCGAACTCCAGGAAGCGCGTGCCGGCAAGGCGATCGATCGGTTGCTGAGCCACTATCCCGACGTGCCCGTCGCGGAAGTCAGGATGCCTCCGAAGGGCATTCACATTGCGATCAACGCGACGGCGCTCGGCCTGCGCGCCGGCGACCCGCAGGCCTTCGACCCGATGACGCTCGACCCCGACGTCGTCGTTGCCGACGTGATCATGAGCCCGGTCGAAACGCCGCTGCTGATGCGGGCCCGCACCCACGGGCGCCGCATCCATTATGGCCGGCACATGCTCGA
This sequence comes from Rhodospirillales bacterium, assembly GCA_947466085.1. Classification (GTDB taxonomy): domain Bacteria; phylum Pseudomonadota; class Alphaproteobacteria; order Reyranellales; family Reyranellaceae; genus Reyranella. The sequence continues at coordinate 6,317 of CANIEC010000153.1, read as the reverse complement.
CCACCAGGTGCCGCTCTACCTCGACTGGTTCGGCATCGACACCAGGGGCATCGACATCATCCGGCTGGTGCGCTCGATCGGCTGATCGGGGCGATACAATTCCCAAACTGCTAAAAAAATTCGTCGTCTCCACCGGAGCACCGAAGGTGCGGAGCGGAGAGACCTTCGCTCGACCAAAAGCCGGCAATTCGTGGAGAGGAGATCTCTCCACTCCGCGCTTCGCGCTCCGGTCGAGATGACGGAGTTTGTGGATGTGAACCCTACTCTATCCCGACCCTACAAAGTGACGCCGCCGTTCACGTGCACCGTCTGGCCGGTGATGTAGCTCGCGGCCGGCGAGCACAGGAAGGCGATCAGGGCCGCCACTTCCGCGGGCTTGCCATAGCGGCCCATCGGGATCGACTGGGTCACCTTCTCCATGCCGGTGCGCGGCACGGCGGCATGGGCGTCGGGATCCTTCTCGATGAAGCCCGGCGCGACGCAGTTCACCGTGGCGCCCGAGCCGGCGATGTCGACGGCAAAGGCCTTGGCAAAGGCCTCGACGCCGGCCTTGGCCGCGGCCGAGGCCGGAAAGGTCATGAGGCCGCGCGCGAAGGCATGGGCGACGAAGGACGAGACGCCGACCAGGCGTCCCGCCGGTCCGGCCTTGACCAGCCAAGGCTTGGCCGCCGTCGCCAGTTCGAAGAAGGCCGCCGTCATGGCGTTCTGGCTGGCGTCCCAGGCCGCGCGGTCGAGTTCACCGACCTGCGTGCGATTGGCAAAGCCCGCGTTGCTCACGATCACGTCGAGATGGCCGAACGCCTTTACCGTGTCGTCGACCAGGCGCGCCGCGGTGCCGGACTCGGCGAGATCGCCCTCGAGGATCAACGTTTGCGCGCCCGCCCCGGCGGCGAAGCCGGCGACCCGCTCGAGACCGGTTCGGTTGCGGCGCGCATGCAGGGCCAGCGCCGTGTCGGGCGCGGCCAGCGCGCGGGCGGTTGCGGCGCCGATGCCCGAGGAGGCACCGGTGATGAGGATCACGCGGGACGGAGAAGCCATGGCCACAGGAGTAGAATCCCGCGCGCCTAGCGGCAAGCCTCGCGCACAGCAGGGGCCAGCAGCGCTGCGAAGCGGCGTGCGCCGGCCGCCGAGAAATGTCCCTGGTCGACGAAGTCGGCCGGACCGAACGCCTCATCGGGCAGGGCAACGTAGGTGTCGCCCAGCGCCTTGGCCGTCCGTTCCAGCAGGGCGTTCGATTCCCTCAGCAACCGCGGGAGATCAAGGTCGCGCACCCGCGGCAGCCAGCCGTAGAGGCCCTCGCCCTTCAGCCGCTCGCGGTTGACGACCTGCCCGACCCAGATGGTCGGCGTGCCGCGCGCCCGGTTGAGCGCGGAGATCGAGCGGACGTTGCGCTCGAAGATCGCCGCGGCCGCCAGATCGGGGCCGGCGACCGGCGGCAGCGCGTAAGGGTCCTTGGCATAGCGCACCGTGTCGACTTCGGCGGAGACGAGACGCGTCAGCACGGTGAGCAATGGTGAGATCGTGACGTTGGAGCCTCCGACCCTCCGCACCTTCAGAGAATCGACCTGGCTTGGCATGTGGAAGTCGGCATAGCCGGCATCGAGGTTGGGAATGTGCGCGTTGCGCAGGTCGTTCCACCCCACGAAGTAGACGGCGCAGCGTGGCGCCTTGCCGAACTTCTCGGGATAGAAGGCCGTCTGCAGCACATGCTCGGCCGTCGTGTAGCCCGGCACGCCGTGATTGACGACGACCAGCCCGTCGCCCCGCACCGCCTCGTCCAGCCGGTCGGGCCAGGTATCACCCTCGCCATTGCCGATATCGTAGGTCGCCGATCCGCCGAAGGTCGCCACCACGCCGCCATTGGCCAGGCGCGCAGGATCGGGATCGCGGCCGCGCGTGCCGTGGGATGAATGCCGGATGGCGAGCCCCGTCGCACTGGTGAAGGCGAGGCCGGGCGCCGGCACGGCCTGCAGCAGCGGATGCCACTGGAAGCGCGCCGGCTCGGCGCTGACCGGCGGCAGCAGCGAGGGTGAGCCGGGCGGCGCCAGGGCCCACGATCCCAGGCCCCAGGCGAATTCGACACAGGCCAGCACCAGGAGCGTTCCCGAGAGACGCGGCCAGCGCGCCACCAGCAGCGCGACCGCCAGAAGCGCCGCGAGATAGAGGAAATAGTCGGTCCGCGGCCCCGCGTACGTCAGCTCATCGATCCGAAAGAGCCAAATCGTTGCGCCGGCAACGATGAGGAGGCCCAGGAGGCCGGCGACGCGAAGGAATTTGGACACGCGCCGCGAGTCTAGGCCGGCGTACGGCGTTTGGACAGGCTGGAGCTTTGTGCCAATAAGGCGCCATGGCTCCCTTCCAGTGGTTGCTAGGCGCAGCACGATCCGGCCGCCGCCGGCGCGTGGTTTTCGACTACGGCTACCTTCCCCGGCAGCGGGACTGGAGCAGATCGCCCGGCGTCCTGGCGTTGACGCGCAAAGCCTATGAATCGGCTGATGCCTACAAAGCTCTGTTCGCCCGGTTCGAGGGCTTCCGACCGTGGCTTGAGAAGATCCCGGTTCGCGCCCCGGAGAACGACCCGACGCCGCGCTGGATCAACGGCTCCTTCCCCAGTCTCGACGCGGTGTCGCTCTATGGTTTGCTCGCCCTGAACAACCCCTCGATCTATGTCGAGGTCGGGTCGGGCAATTCGACAAAGTTTGCCCGACGCGCGATCGAGGACCATCGCTTGCACACCCGGATCGTTTCGATCGATCCGCACCCCCGACGCGACATCGATGCGATCTGTGACGAGGTGATCCGCCATCCGTGCGAGGAGGTCGAGATGTCGTTCTTCGCAGATCTTCCCGGAGACGCGATCCTGTTCGTCGACAACTCGCACCGGTCCTTCCAAAATTCTGACGTCACGGTCTTCTTCATGGAGATCCTGCCGGTGCTCGCGCCCGGTATAATCTGGGGCCTGCATGATATCTTCTTTCCTTGCGACTACCCTGACGCTTGGCGCAGCCGGTTCTTCAACGAGCAGTATCTACTGATGAGCTATCTGATGGGCGGCGGTGGAGCCGACGAGATCCTGCTGCCCAACGGCCTGGTCTCGAGCAGCCCGGCACTCATGCCCGCGACGTTGAAGATCTTCGAAGGTTCGCACTTCGATGGCATCGAGAAACATGGCGGTTGCTTCTGGATGCGGCGGGGCGCAAGGGCTGAAAGCGCGTAAATCAGCCACCCTTGTACGCGCCTACCGACGGATCGAGGAACCGGTTGTTCGCCGCCCGGATCCTTGCTGCCGCCTCATCATAGAGGAACGGCAGGAAGGCGTAGCGGCGGCCGCGCGATACGGCCGAGACCGCATGCATCAACGAGCAGGAGAAGACGACGGCGCCGCCCACCGGCGGCTTGAAGCCCGGCGCGCCGTATTCGGGGAAGCTCACCTCGCCGCCCTCGAAATCGTCGTTGAGATTGATCGAGACCGCGAAGCGCCGATGCGCCGTGCCCTTGGTCGTGTTGTCGCGATGCGCGGCGAAGTGGCCGCCGTCCTCCGCCGTATAGCAGCCGACGAGATAGCGCTCGATGCGGGTGGCGTCGAAGAAGAACAGGCGGGCGATCTCCGGCACGATGCGTCGCTGGATGCGCCGTTGCACCGCGAGGATGACGCCCTCGTCCTCGACGATGAAGTCGCGCCGACGCTTGCGGCCGGGGTCGAGCAGTTCGACGGTCTTTCCGGCCACGTCGTTCATGAAGCCCGTGTCGCGGCCGCCGCGTGCCTCATGCAGCTCGATGAGGTCCCGGCAGAAGGCGGGCTCGAAGACGTTGGGCAGGACCAGGACCGGCGCCTGCAGGGGCTGGCCGGCATGCAGGTGCGGCGGCGGCAGCGCGTCGAGACAGGCGAACAGCTCGGCGCATGCCGCCCCCTCAGGCTTGAAGGGAATGATCTCGAGCACGCGCAGGGTGGGATCGAGCACGACCGAGAACTGCCGGGCGTTGACGGGCTCCCCGGCCACAGCCTCGCGCGGCACCGCGCCGTAGCTTCGGGAAACGTTGCCGTCGAAGTCCCAGAAGTAGCGCACGCCGGGCAGGCTCTGCTGGATCCGTCCACTGTCTCTGTCGTTCGGGTCGACGGTGACGCCGAAGAAGCACAGGCGCTCGTCGTCGAACCTGTGCCGGTTCGCGGCGACGGCCTGGAGCGCCGCGGCGGCTCCCGGCGTGCCACCCGACACGAAAAAGCAGAGGACGACGTAGCGGCCCGCCACCGCGTCGAAAATGTACTGTGGGTTGCTCTCGGTCGCGGCCCGGAACCGGGGCGCGGGATCGCCGCGCATCAGGTTGACGAAGGTTTTTTGCATCGATCAGCGCCCTCTCCGCCGGCGCGCGATCGAACGGTATTCCGCTTCACCGATTCGACAAGAGAGAAATGGCGTGCCCAGAAGGAGTCGAACCTCCCGGGAGACGCGACCGCGCCGGAATGCCTGAAAATCCTCCCGTCAGGAGAGGCAAGATCGAGGGAATCAACCAGATCCTGAGGCACCAATCGGGAGGCGCACAATATCGAGTGCCAGAACCTCCTGTTTCAGGAGGCGCGACATTCGCTTCATTTGTTTCGTTTATTTCGCTTGTTTCGTTTATTTGCCACGACTCCGACTCATTCAACGGCCTGTTGAGCCGGGATCACCCACCTTTGTACGTGCCCACCGACAGATCGAGGAACTGGTTGTTCGCCGCCCGACCCCTGGCCGCGGCCTCGTCGAGGAATGCGGAATGCCGGCCGTCCCGGCGCGGCAAGCTTCAAAAAGCGGCGCGGGCTACTTGGCGCCCTTCTGCCAGGGCCAGCGGCCGCTGACCTCGAGTTCGAGTGCGAAGCTCAGCAAGGTGCGGATCGCCACGATTACTGCGAGCACGGCCAGATTGTGCAAGGTGGGTTCGATGGCCACGGTGCCGATGATGTCGGCGATGACCAGGAACTCCAGGCCGAGCAACATGGACCGTCCCAGGTCGGCCCGTAGCCCATGATAGGCATCTTCCAGGGTCGCGCCCCGTCGGAGGCGGACCAGGCAGGCGACGATTGCGATGAAGGCGCCGGCCAGCAGAATGAGCACGCCGATCAGTTCCACGATGTGGCCGGCCGTGGAGGCCAGCGCGTCGATCGTCAACGACATTTCAGTCCACCTCGCGCGCTGACTGAGCAGCCTCCTGCCCGACCGGCTTGCGCCACAGACTGAGGTGAACTCGGCTTGCTTCTTTCCATCGAGAGATTCCGTTTGGCATGGATCGAACCGTAGCCGCAGGAAGCCGCAATGCCTTGAGCGATGTCAAAGTTCGGCGTTGCCGGAACCAGTCACGCACGGCCATGCCGACAGTTCGCCCAGACTTCGTCACTACGGCTGCCGGCCATTACATTGCTACCGGAGCCGCCGTTCGAGTGGAGCTATTGAGTCAAGGCTGTCGAAGAGAAATGGCGCGCCCGGAAGGAGTCGAACCTCCAGCCTTCTGATTCGTAGTCAGATGCTCTATCCAGTTGAGCTACGGGCGCACGGCCGAGCCCCGAGGGGTCCGGCGAAGGGGCGCACCCTAGTGAAACTGCCCCGGCGATGCAAGCCGAGTCGACGGACATTCTGGGCTGCGACCGGGCGCCGCCCCAACCCTCGAACCGGCCGTGAAACCGCCCCGGCGCCCAAGGCCCGACGGCGCCAAGTCGTTCACCTGGCTGGGCGAAAGCGCGGTCGGTTTTGCTTGCTTTCAAACGGCATGACTGCCATCTGGATTTGGGGCATGTGCCCCGAGTCGGCCCTGTTTCGTTCGGGTGCCGCATCGGAGCACCAGAACGATGATATCGGGGCGGGTTCGAGGCCAAAGATGGCGCTAAGAGTTCCACGATCCGCGCTTCTGCTGGCGGCGATCGCCCTGGGCGGATGCGCAGAGAGCAGCGTCTTCGCGCCCCCCGTCAGCGCCCCTCCGTCGAATTCCAACCCCGCCATCACCCAGACCGGCACGCAGACGGTCCGCAAGACCATCGAGCAGCTGCGCAGCGACCAGGCCGCGCTCAACAACGGCATCGCCGCCCAGCAGGCCCAGTTCAATGCGACGCGTGGCCAGCTCGCGGGCGACACGCGCGCCTATTCCGGGCTGGTGAGCGGCATCAGCTCCCGCCTCCAGGCCGGCACGACACCGGGTAACCCCGACCTGGTGAACCAGTGGAATGCCGCGCAGGGCCGGCTCGACGCCGTGACCCTGGGCGTCGGCTCGCTGAACTCGCTGGCCAGCCAGGTCACCACCCAGGCCTCCGTGGCGGGCTACCTGCTCGAGAACGTGCGCCTGACCTT
>CANIEC010000152.1 GCA_947466085.1 Rhodospirillales bacterium | reverse complement strand
GCATGTGGCGCGCGGCGGCGGGCGAGATCCGCTTCGACGGGCGCGACATCACCCATCTGCCGACGCCCGACATCGCCCGGCTGGGCATCGCCTATGTGCCGGAGAGCATGGCGATCTTCGCCGATCTCACGGTGCAGGAAAATCTCGTGCTGGCCGCGCGGTCGGGACCGCCGGACCAGAAGCGGCTCGACTGGATTTTCGCGCGCTTCGAGGCGCTGAAGCGGTTCTGGACCCTGCCGGCGGGGCTGCTGTCGGGGGGCCAGAAGCAGATGCTGGCGGTGGCGCGCGCCATCATCGAGCCGCGCCGGCTGCTGCTGATCGACGAGCCGACCAAGGGGCTGGCGCCGGCCATCATCGCCAACATGATCGATGCCTTCCGTGAGCTGAAGGACGGCGAATCGACCCTGCTGGTGGTCGAGCAGAACTTCGCCTTCGCCCGCCAGCTCGGCGACTCGGTCGCGGTGATGGACGATGGCAGGGTGGCGCACCAGGGAAGCATGGCGGCCTTTGCCGCCGACTCCGCGCTGCAGCAGCACCTGCTCGGGCTGGGGATGGACACGCACCAATGAAACGCGACTGGCTTCCGCTGCTGCTCATCCCGGCGCTGATGATCGGCGCGCTGCCGCTGATCGGCTCGCCGGCGAGCTGGGTGACGCTCACCGTCGCAGGCCTCGCAATGGGCCTGATGATCTTCATCATGGCCTCGGGACTCACGCTGACCTTCGGGCTCATGGACGTGCTCAACTTCGGCCACGGCGCCTTCATCGCCGTGGGGGCCTTCGTGGCGGCGAGCGTCATGCTGGCGCTGTCGCCCTGGATGACCGCCGATTCGATCTGGCTCAACCTTGCGGCCATCGGTCCCGCCGTGCTGGCGGCGATGGTGGTGAGCGGCGTCCTGGGCCTGGGCTTCGAGCGGATCATCGTGCGGCCGGTCTATGGCCAGCACCTGAAGCAGATCCTGGTGACGACCGGCGGACTGATCGTGGCCGAACAGCTCCTCAAGGTGATCTGGGGACCGGACCAGATCACGCTCAGCCGCCCGACGGCGCTGCGTGGCGCCTTCCTGTTCGGCGACGTGGCGATCGAGAAGTATCGTGTGCTGGCCGTCGCGGTCGGGCTGGTCGTGTTCGCCGCCCTGGCGCTGACGCTGAACCGCACCCGCCTCGGCCTGCTGATCCGCGCCGGCGTCGAGAACGGCGAGATGGTCGAGGCGCTGGGCTATCGCATCCGCCGCCTGTTCGTCGGCGTCTTCGTGGTCGGCTCCGCGCTGGCGGGTCTCGGCGGCGCCATGTGGGGCCTCTACCAGGAGACGGTGACGGCGGCGATCGGCGCCCAGGTCGCCGTGCTGGTGTTCATCGTCATCATCATCGGCGGGCTGGGCTCGGTCGGCGGCTGCTTCGTGGGCGCGCTGCTGGTCGGGTTGACCGCCAACTACATCGGCTTCCTGGCGCCCAAGGTGGCGCTGGGCTCCAACATCCTGCTGATGGCGCTGGTGCTGCTGTGGCGGCCGCAGGGCCTCTACCCCGTGGCGAAGAGGTAGCGAGGATGCTGCGCTCGATCCTGTCCGACGACCTGCCGCGCAGCCGCTGGCTGGCGCTGGCGCTGCTGGCCATCCTGGTCGGCCTCGCGGTGGCGCCGTTCCTGTTCCCGGGCGCCAAGTCGCTGAACGTGGCGGCCAAGATCTGCGTCTTCATCGTGCTGGCCGCCTCGTTCGACCTGCTGCTGGGCTATACCGGCATCGTCTCCTTCGCCCACACGATGTTCTTCGGCATCGGCGCCTATGGCGTCGCCATCGCGCTGACGCGGATGGGGGCGGGGTGGGATGCGGTCGCCGTCGGCACCGTCTCGGGGCTCGTCCTCGCCATCGTGCTGGCCACGGTGATCGGCCTGTTCAGCCTGCGTGTGCGCACGATCTTCTTCGCCATGATCACGCTGGCCGTCGCGAGCGCCTTCGCGATCCTGGCCTCGCAGCTCTCGGACCTGACCGGCGGCGAGGACGGGCTGAACTACCGGCTGCCGGCGGTGCTGCGCAGTTCCTTCTCCTTCGGCGACACGCTGTTCGGGGTGCGCCTCAATGGCCGGCTGCTCGACTATTACCTCGTCTACACCGCGTCGCTGGTGCTGATCCTGGTGCTGCTGCGCATCGTGAACTCGCCGTTCGGCAGCGTGCTGATGGCGATCCGAGAGAACCCGTTCCGCGCCGAGGCGATCGGCTACCGCACCGTGGTCTACCGCACCATCGCGAGCTGCATCGCCGCCGCCACTGCCGCCCTGGCCGGCGCGCTGCTGGCCCTGTGGTCCAGCCAGACCAATCCCGACACGACCCTCAGCTTCGACATCATGGTCGACATCCTGCTGATGGTGGTGATCGGCGGCATGGGCACGATGTACGGCGCCGTGATCGGCGCGGTGCTGCTGGTCTTTGCCCAGAATTACCTGCAGGACCTGCTGGCGGTCGCCAACAAGGCGCTGGCCGGCGTACCGCTGCTGGCCAACCTGTTCCACCCCGACCGCTGGCTGCTGTGGCTGGGCGTGGCCTTCATCCTCTGCGTCTATTTCTTCCCGGCGGGCATCGTCGGCCGCCTGCGCCAGAAGCGCTAGTTAGTGGCTGCAATAGATGGCGCGCTCGCCCTGCATCGAGACGAGGTAGCCGAGAAGGCTTTCCGGTCAACGGCTCATTGCTGGGAGCGCGCCACTCCAGTGGCGCATCATCCTCGAAGTCGCGCACTGCCGTCGGGCCATAGATGATTGGCCTCGACGAGCACGGCTTTCACGGGATTATGGTCGATGTAGGTCACCGCTGCTGCAAAGTGAGCTTCATTCCGCACGAAGCGATCCCAATAGTCGGCCTGCCAAAATACGCCGCTACGATCGAGCCGCTTGTTCGCCTCCCGCGCCGTGAACCTCTTCCACGAACTGACAATCGTGCCGAGCGAGTATCCCGATAGCACCGTGAATAGGACATGCACGTGGTTGGGCATGACAGTCCACGCGTGCAATCGATATCGCGTGCCGTCAAAGGCCAGGAAGGCGTTCTCGACGATCTTTGCGATTTCCGCGGATCGCAACCAGCAGGCACCCCATCCGCGATCGAGCATCTCATCTCGCAGGGTTTCCGGTTGGGCGGCAGCTGCCAGCCTCGTCAATGCTTTCTGTGGGAGGCTATCGGCAAGACGGTACGTCACGATCTGGATGACGTCCTGAGAGTCGAAGTGCGGAAGGTAGCCCCGGGAATGCCAGCCTTTGTGCTGCATGTCCGGAGGCTAGCAGATCATGACGCGCCACTGGAGTGGCGCGCTCCCAGCAAAGACGCTTCCGATGAAGGTTCAGAGTTCGATCTGGCGGATGCCGCCGCGCGGGCGGCCGGCCTCGATCTCCTGCCACAGGACCTCGTGGCCCTGGGGCAGGGGGCGATTGTTGCGCATGGTGAGCCAAAGGCGCAGCAGCAGGCGGTCGTGGCCGGTCGCGGCGTCGTCCTCGAAGGGCGTGCGGCCGTGATAGGTGACATGGCTGTTGATGAGCTGCAGGTCGCCGGGCTCGAGTGTCATCTCGAAGCACAGTTCCTCGGCGGTCTTCATCAGCACGTCGATCGCCCCGCGCTGGGCGTCGGTGAGCTTCGGCACGCCGGGCGCCATCTGCGCCGCCTCGATGAAGGTCAGCGAATAGTGCGAAGTGAACTTGCCGTCGCGCAGGCCGAAGATCGGCAGCGGATAGGCGGTCTCGCGGGTCGTGGCCTCGCCGTCCTTCTTGGTACCTTCCTCGCCAAACCGGCTGCGCCAGTAGTCCTGGAACAGCAGCTCGAGCAGGTCGGGATGGCGCTCCAGCATCGCGTTGTGGATGGCCGGCGTAGACGCCAGCTTGCTGACGCCGCCGGCGCGCGCCTGGCGCACGCACAGCAGGCCGACCACGTCGGTGCGGTCGGTGTGGAAGCGCAGCGCGCCGTTGGTCAAGGTGCGGGCATAGGAGGAGAGGAAAGTCGAACCCTTCTCGTCCTTGGTCTCGCCGTAGGTGCGGCCGACATGGGCGCCCTCGTCGCGGATGGCGCGCATCAGCTCGCCGCTGCGGTTCTGGAACACCGGCGTGCCGACGTGCGTGCCGATCGCGAAGTAGAGGCGACGCAGGTCCTCCTCATCGTAGCGATCGACCGGAATGCCGCGCAGCTTCACGATACCGCTGCCATTCTCCAGCTCGTCGGCGATGTCGTCGAACAGCTCGTCGAGGGTCGGCAGGTGGAAATCGTCGCGCGTGATCTCCGACCATTCCATGCCGCGCAGGCCCTTGAGGGCGGCGTCGAGCTCCTCGACACCATCTTGCGTCAGGTTACGAATCCAGCGCGATGAATTCTTGATGTCCTGTCCATGCCAGACGGAAGGGCCGGTGAGGGGTGTGCGGCTGCTCATACCCTTCAGACTAGCAGACCGTGACCCCGGTTGCTCAACTGTCAATCGGTCGCGTCGTTGGCGCGCGGGCTGGGAAAAGTCCCGGTCACCGATCAGGGCAGAGGCTTGCGCATGTTGATCGAGGTCGGATGGTTGAAGCCCGGATGGGCCTCGCGCGACGTCTCGCGATAGCCGAGCGTCTGGAACAGGCGCTGGTTGTCCGTCAGCACGACGCGCACGCCCAGACGGACGCCGGCGATGCCGCGACGGCGTGCCTCGGCTTCGACCGCATCAATCAATCGCTTCGCCAGACCCAGGCCGCGCGCCGACGGCAGCACGGAGAGACGGCCGAAATAGAGATCGCCCTCCTTCTCTTCCACGAGCACGCAGCCCAGCATCTCGCCTTTCCGCTCCGCGACGATCGCTCCGGCTCCCCGTTCGAGTTCGGCCGCGATGGTCGCCGTGGTCTCGCGGAAGGCACCGGATTCCGGCACGAGCCGGCCGCGATACTGGGCGAACGCCGCTGCGATCACGCCGGCAATCGCGGCGGCATCGCGGGTGGTCCCGGCGCGCAGGACGAGGGTGTCGATCATGCGCACTTTCTCGCGTAGGCTCCGCGCAAAATCGAGAGGAAAGAGTACATGGCCCTGATCACCTACCTGACCCGCATCCAGTTCGACTTCGGCGCGCTGAAGCTCCTGGAGGCCGAATTGCAGCTCATGGGCATGCGCCGCCCGCTGATCGTCACCGACAAGGGCGTCATCGCGGCGGGCCTGTGGGCCAAGGTCAAGGAGCAGCTGCCCGGCAACATGCCGATCACGATCTACGACGGCACGCCGGAGAACCCGACCGAAGCCGCCATGCGCGACGCGCTGAAGATCTACAAGGAGGAGGGCTGCGACGGCATCATCGCCATCGGCGGCGGCTCGCCCATGGATCTGGCCAAGGCGGTCGCGCTGATGGCGACGCATCCCGGCCCGTCGCTGCAGGCCTATTCGTTCGTCGAGGGCGGAGCGGGAAAGATCACGGCGGCGGTGGCGCCCATTGTCGCGATCCCGACGACCTCGGGCACCGGCAGCGAAGTGAGCCGCGGCGGCGTCATCATCATGGATTCGGGCCGCAAGCTCGCGATCGGCAGTCCCTACCTGATCCCGCGGCTCGCGCTGATCGATCCGGAACTGACGATGAGCCTGCCGCCGCATCTCACGGCCGGTACCGGCATGGATGCGCTCACGCACAATATCGAATGCTACCTCGCCAACGTCTTCAACCCGCCGGCCGATTCCATCGCACTCGACGGGCTTGAGAAAGCCTGGAAGTACGTCGAGCGTGCGACCAAGGACGGGCAGGATCGCGAGGCGCGCTACAACATGGCGGTCGCCGCCATGGAGGGCGCCATGGTGTTCCAGAAGGGGCTGGGCGCCGTGCATGCGCTCTCGCATCCGACCGGCGGCCTCAAGGGCTATCGCCTGCACCACGGCACGCTGAACGCGATCTATCTTCCCGCCGTGCTGCGTTTCAACGCGCCGGCGGTGGGCGACAAGTTCAAGCGCGTGGCGCAGGTGATGGGCCTGCCCGAAAGCGAAGCCAATGCCGACGGCGTGGCCAATGCGGTGTCGGCGCTCAACGAGCGGCTGGGCATTCCGAAGGGCCTCGGTGCGGCAGGCCTGGCTCAGGACACGATCGAGAAGATCGCCGATGGCGCGATGGGCGACCATTGCCATCTCTCGACGCCGCGCCAGCCGACCAAGGCGCAGTACATCGACCTGATCGAACAATCGTGGGGCTGACATGAAGGTCAAGGGCAAGGTCTGCGTCGTCACTGGCGCGGCGGGCGGCATCGGCGAGGCGATCGCGCGGCGCTTTGCGAAGGAAGGCGCCAAGGGGCTGGTCGTGGCCGACATGGATGCCGGCCGACTCGACAAGGTGGCCAAGGACATCGGCGCCCTCGTGGTGGCGGGCGACATCGGCCAGGAGACCGAGGTGAAGCGGCTGATCGCCGAGACGGAGAAGAAGTACGGAGAGATCGACATCTTCTTCTCCAACGCCGGCATCGGCCGCGGCGGGCACGAGGATGCGACCGACAAGGACTGGGCCGATTCGTGGGCGATCCACGTCATGGCGCATGTCTATGCCGCGCGGGCGCTGGTGCCGCAGATGCTGAAGCGCGGTGAGGGGTATCTGCTCAACACCGCGAGCGCGGCAGGCCTGCTGGCCTCGATGGGCTCGGCGCCCTACGGCGTCACCAAGCACGCGGGCGTGGCGCTGGCCGAGCATCTGTCCATCCAGTACGGTGACCGCGGCATCAGGGTCTCGGTACTCTGCCCGCAGGCTGTCGACACCAACATGCTGCGCATGGCCGGGGCGACGGCGGCCTCGGTCGACGGCGTGATCAACACCGACGCAGTGGCCCAGGCGGTGATCGAGGCGATGGACGAGGAGCGCTTCCTGATCCTGCCGCATCCCGAAGTGAAGGAATACATGACGCGCAAGCTCGACCGCGACCGCTGGCTGCGCGGCATGCGCCGCCTGCGCGACAAGACCGGCGAGGGGCAGGAGAAGCGCTGAGCGGCGGCTACTTTTCCTCCCCGCCAAACGCAGGGCTATCGCATATGAGGTCAAGGTCCCTCACTGCGTTCGGGATGACACCGTTTGTTTGATCGGCGCACTGCGCAAATCTCAACAAAATTGTCATCCCGAACGGAGTGAGGGACCATTCTCTTCCGCGAACAAGTGAACTGCAACGGCCCTTCGGGCGACATGCGATTGCCCTGCCCGTCAGACGGGGGGTGTGAGAGAGATGGGATAACGTTCGCCTCATGATCCCCTACATCCAATCCCTATTCGCTGAGACCGGCCTGTGGATCGCGCTTGGCGTCACGCTGGTCGCGGGGTTGATGCGCGGGTTCGCGGGCTTCGGCTCGGCCATGTTGATGGCACCGATCTTCGCCATCCTGTTCGGCTCGGCCGAGATGGTGGTGACCGTGGTCGCCATCGAGCTGGTCGTTTCCCTGCAACTCTTCCCGCAGGTCCGCCGTCACGCCGACTGGAAGGTGCTGACGCCGATGAGCATCGCGGCATGCCTCGCCATGCCGGCGGGCGTCTGGCTGCTGGCCAGCGTCGACAAGAACACGATCGTGACGGCGGTGTCGGCCGTGATCGTGGCCTTCGTGTTGCTGATGTGGACGGGCTGGAAATACACCGGCCGGCGCTCAACCGTCGCGACGGTGATCGTGGGCGGCGTCTCGGGCGCGATGATGGCGACGACCAGCGTCGGCGGACCGCCGGTGCTGCTCTATCTCCTGTCGGGCAACGATCCGCCGCAGGTCAACCGCGCCAACATCGTCACTTATTATTTCCTGACGCAGTTCCTGCTGATCGTGATCGTGCTGGCCACCGGCGTCGCCGGCGCCGACGCGCTGGTCCGCGCGGTCGTACTGTTCCCGGTCATGGTGCTGGGGGCCTGGGCCGGCGGGCGGCTGTTCCACGGCCTCGCCAGCGAGCGGCTCTACCGCAACGTCGCCCTCACGATCCTCTTCCTGACCGGACTGTTCGGCCTCCTGAGGAACTGGCTGGTGAGCTGATAGACGGTGTAGGATGCGCCATCCATGGAGACTTGCATGCGTATCATCACCGCCGGATTTGCCGCTCTCGTCCTGACCCTGGGCTTTTCGTCCGCCTCCCGCGCCGACGAGCTCATGAGCGAATGCATGGTCACGGCCTCCGAGAAGATGTGCCAGTGCATCATCGCGCGCATCCCCGCCGACCAGCGGGCAAACGCGATTCTCGGACTGCGCAAGTCGAACCAGTCGGTGAGCGTCAGCGGCAACCTGCTCAACCCGTCGAACCTGTCGCCACAGGAAATGCAGGGCCTGAACGCGGTCGTCGCGGCCCAAGCCTACTGCATGTAGCCTGCGAGTCCTGCGGCGCTCCGCAATCCTCTAGGCTTGCGGCAAACGCCGCGTTATCTTGCCGCCCATAGATGTGATGCCGGTCAACGGCGCGATCCATGGGAGGGCCTTAATGGCACTGTTTTCACGCAGATTCGGTCTGGTGGCGGCGCTCGCCGTCGGTCTCGCGGCTCCAGCCTTCGCCCAGGCGCCTGCGCCGGCGCCCGTTCGTGGCGGCGCATTGACGATCGGCGTCGAAAGCGACTTCGAAGGCTTCGATCCGGTCCGGGCGGGCGTCTACTCCAATTCGACGGTGACGGCCGCGTCGCTGTTCTACGAGACGCTGATGCGGCTCGACGACAAGGGCAACCTGCTGCCCGCGCTGGCCCTGTCGATGACGCCCAACGAGGATGGCAGCGTCTGGACGGCCAAGATCCGGCCAAACGTGAAATGGCACGACGGCACGCCGTTCACGGCCCAGGCCGTGGCCGATCATTTCAACCGGCTGCTCGATCCGGCGAACCGCTTTGCCGGCCGCGCCTATCTCGCCATCGAGAAGGTCGAGGCGCCCGACGATCTGACCGCGGTCTTCAAGATGCGCGGGCCGAACGCGGCCCTGCCGCGGACGCTGGCGCAGCCCACCGTCACCACGCTGATCATCCCGGTGAAGATCGCCCAGGAGAAGGGCGCCGACTACAACCGCAATCCCGTCGGCACCGGCCCGTTCGTCTTCAAGGAATGGCGTGCCGCCGACCGGCTGGTCGCGGAGCGCAACCCCAATTACTGGGACAAGGACAAGCCCTACCTCGACCGTGTGACCGTGCGGCCGCTTCCCGATTCCGACGCCCGCTACGCCAGCCTGGTGAAGGGCGACGTCCAGGTGATCTGGGAGGATCGCGCCGAGAACATCGTCAAGGCGAAGAAGGACAAGAACCTGCGCGTGCTACAATGGGTGGGCAGCGGCGCGCTCGTCATTCCACTCAACACCCAGCGGGAGCCGCTGAACGACAAGCGCGTGCGCCAGGCCGTCTCGATGGCGCTGAACCGCAAGGCCAACGCCGCCGTGCTGACCCAGGGACTCCGGCCCGTCCATGACGATCCCTATGGGCCGAGCTCGGGGATCGAGTGCAAGGATACCGGCGCGCTGAAGTACGATCCGGAAGCGGCGCGCAAGCTGATCGCGGACTACGGCAAGCCGGTGAAGCTCACCATGACGGTCACCGCCACGCCGCGCGGCCGCGAGGGTGCCCAAGTCTTCCAGGCCGACATGAAGAAGGCCGGCATCGACGTCGAGATCAAGCCGGTCGACCAGACTCAGCTGGTGAAGGAGGCGCTGACGCGCGACTTCCAGGTCACCGGCTGGCGCATCATCGACCTGGCCGACGTCGATCCGCAGATGTTCGCCAATTTCCATTCCAAGAGCCCGATCAACTTCTCCGGCTACAACAACGCCGAAGTCGATCGCCTGCTGCTGGTCGGCCGCACCAGCCTCGATGAGAACAAGCGCAAGGCGGCCTACTGCGACCTGATCAAGATCCTGAACGACGACGCGGTGTGGCTGTGGTCCGGCAGCAACATCGACTTCGCCATCACCCGTGGCAACGTGCGCGGCATTCCGGCGCTGCGCGGCGGTGCCGTGCAGGTCGAGAGCGCGTGGTTCGCGAAGTAGATAGAGGCGGGACCAGGGTAGCGTAGGGGCGTCGCTGATGCCGTGGCTTGCACGCCAGTTGGTGCGGCTGGCGGTCGTGCTGTTCTGCGTCACCCTGCTCACCTACATGATCGTCAACATCCTGCCGGGTGACGTGGCGATCGTGATCCTGGGGAACCTCGCGACACCCGAGGACATTGCGGGCCTGCGCGCCGACCTCGGCCTCGATCGGCCGATGCTGGTGCGGTACTTCGACTGGCTCGGCTCGGCGCTCTCGGGCGACCTCGGCCGATCCTACCGCAACGGGGAGCCCGTGGTGCAGGCGATCATCGACCGCCTGCCGGTGTCGCTGCAGCTCATGGTGATGGCCCAGCTCGTGGCGCTGGGCATCGCCATCCCGGTGGCGCTGCTCTCGGTGCGGCGGCCCGGAGGTCTGTTCGATCGCATCTCGGCCTCGGCGGCGTTCGGCTTTCTCGCAATGCCCAACTTCATGCTGGGCATCGTCCTGATCTACCTGTTCTCGGTATCCTTCGACCTGCTGCCCGCGACCGGCTTCACGCCGATGTCCGAGGGGCTGTGGGACAATTTCGAATCGATGATCCTGCCGTCGCTCACCCTGGGCCTGATCGAGTGGACGGTTCTGATGCGCGTGCTGCGCTCGGACCTGCTGACCACGCTGAAGGAGGACTTCATCCTGCTGGCCCGGGCCAAGGGCCTGCCGCCGTGGCGGGTCCTGTTGCAGCATGCGCTGCGTCCCTCGTCCTTCACCCTGATCACCATCCTCGGCCTCAACATCGGCGGCCTGATCGGCGGCGCGGTGATCGTCGAGCAGATCTTCGCCCTGCCGGGCGTCGGCCGCCTGCTGCTGGGCGGCATCTTCAATCGCGACCTGATTCTCGTGCAGGGCACCGTGGCCTTCATCGCGGTCGGCTTCGTGGTCATCAACTTCCTGGTCGACATGCTCTACGCCGTGCTCGACCCGAGGGTGCGTCATGTCCGCTTCCGCAGCTAAGGGCGCGGTCGTCGCCGCGCCGCGCCCGCGGCGTCGCTGGCACTGGGCGCTCGCCCTGCCGCTCGGCTGGCTGATGCTCGTGGTCGTCCTCGCGATCACCGCCGACTGGATCGGGCTGCCCGATCCGTCGGCGCAGGAACTGAT
>CANIEC010000151.1 GCA_947466085.1 Rhodospirillales bacterium | reverse complement strand
CGCCGATGGCCGCCCCTCGACGCACCCCTTCCAGCGCCGCGCTCGCGCGCGGCACTCTCAAGCTTCCATCCCCGAGAGGGCCCGATGACTGAGGGACAAAAAAATCCAACCCGCCCCTTGACCGTTCAGCGCTCATATAAGGATGAGGTTCTGTTGGAGGGCCGATCCTACGCCGCCAGCGAGGAAGCCGGCGCCATCAGATGCGTGGCCTCGCCGAAGCCTTCGCTGTCGGGCGCGCGGACCAGCTTCTGGAAATCGGCCACCAGCGTCTGGGCGACGGGACCCGCCTGGAAGTGATGCTGGTCGATCGAGCCGACCGGCACGATCTCGGCGGCGCTGCCGCAGAGGAAGACCTCGCTCGCGTTGCTCAGTTCCTCCGGCATCACGTCGCGTTCCTCCACCGTCCAGCCGCGCGTCCGCGCCATGCCCATCACCGCACGGCGCGTGATTCCATCCAGGAAATTGTGCGGGGTCGGCGTGACCAACCTGCCGTCGATCACCAGGAAGATGTTGGCGCCCGTCGTCTCGGCGATGCGGCCCTGCCAGTCGAGCATCAGCGCATCGTCGAAGCCGGCCTTCAGGGCTCGGTCCTTCTCGATGCCGCAGATCACGTAGAGGCCGGCCACCTTGGCATGGCCCGGCGCGGTCTCGGGCGAGGGCCGGCGGTACTTCGCCATGGTCACGTTGATGCCGGCATCGCGCGCCTGCACCGAGAGGCGGCCTTCCTGGGCCCAGGGGGCGATGGCGAGATGCACCGTCGTGCCGATCGCCGACACGCCCAGCACCTCCGAGCCTCGCCAGGCGATGGGCCGGATGTAACCGGCCGAGAGGTCGTTGGCCTTCACGACGGCGCGGGTCGCCTCGTCGATCTCCTCGCGCGACCAGGGGAGGTCGTAGTCGAGCAGGTTGGCCGAGCGGATCAGGCGGGCGCTGTGGGCGGACAGGCGGAAGACGCGGCCGTCATAGATGCGCTCGCCCTCGAAGACGGCCGACCCGTAGTGCAGCGCGTGGGTGAGCACGTGCATGCGGCTGTCGCGCCACGGAACCAGCTTGCCGTCCAGCCAGATGAACCCGTCCCGATCGTCCATGGTTAAGGACATTGCGATATCCTTCCTCGATTGATTCCAAATAGGTCTCTGAGAAGATCCTCAGAACAACTATTGGTCTAAATAGGTCAATATTGCTGACATTGTCAATCACACTGACCCTGCTGGTTTTTCGCCTTGCGAATTTCAGGTGAGGAGGAGAGCCATTCCCGGATCGCCCTTCTGCATCGCCCGCCGGTAGGCCGGGCGGGCGGCGATGCGCTGCAGATAGGCGCGGACCGCAGGATAGGGTGACAGATCGTAGGGCAGGAAGTAGCGCATGGTCGTCAGCGAGAAGACGGCCATGATGTCGGCCGTGGTGAGTTCATCCCCCGCGAGGTACTCCGCCTTCCCAAGCCGCGCCTCGACGAGGCCGAGGGCGAGGTCTAGACGGGCCTTCATGGCCTTCATCACGGCATTGTCCGCCGGAAGATCGAGCCGTCCCAGGATCATGTTGCGGCCCGTCGCCGGCTGGAGCGTGCCGTTGGCGAAGTGGAACCAGTAGACGAACTGAGCGAAGTCGGGATGGTCGGGCGCCCGGACGAGCCGGCCGTTGCCGTGCCTTCCGACGATGTACTCGACGATGGCGCCGGATTCGGCCAGCAGCACGTCGCCGTCCTGGATCACCGGCGCCGCGCCGAGCGGGTGCAACGCCTTGTAGTCCGGCGGCGCGAGCCGGGTGACGGCGTCACGGTCGTAGACCTTCAGTTCGTAGGAGAGGTCGAGTTCCTCACAGAGCCAGACGATCCGCTCGGATTGCGACACGCCGAGATGGTGAACGGTCAGCATGGCGCCCTCGCACGGTTTCGGAAAATTTCTGGAAGGAGGCTCGCGCCGTAACATCGGCTCGCGCGGGGTGTCAACGCAGCGCGCCCGCACTATAAAGACAGCGTGGAATCCAGAGCCCCCGCCAACCCCCTTTTCCTCCGCGACGAAGAACTGCGCCAGGGCATCGAACTGATGTTCTATGCCTATCGCGACTTCACCTTCGAATCCGACCAGCAGCTCCGGCACTACCAGCTCGGCCGCGCCCATCACCGCGCGCTATATTTCATCGGACGCCATCCCGGCCAGACGGTCGGGCACCTCCTGTCGATCCTCAAGGTCACCAAACAGTCGATCAGCCGTGTGCTCAAGGACCTGATCGAGCAGGGCTATGTCGAACAGAAGAGCGGCGCCCGCGACCGCCGCGAGCGCCTGCTGTGGCTCTCGCCCAAGGGGCAGGAGCTCGAACGCGATCTCACGGATCGCCAGAGCCAGCGCTTCGCCCGGGCCTATCGCGAGACCGGCGCCGAGGCGGTGGAGGGTTTCCGCAAGGTCCTGCTGGGTCTGCTCGATCCGGTAGAGCGGCAGGTCGTAGACAAGCGATTGCGCGGCGGCGGCCGCTAGCGCGCCATGGATGCGTCGACCGACAAGCCTCACATCCTGGTCGTCGACGACGATACGCGCCTGCGCGAACTCCTGAAGTCATTCCTGTCGCGCAACGACTTTCGCGTCTCGACCGCGGCCAGCGCCGCGGAGGCGCGCCAGCGGCTGAGTTCGCTCGATTTCGACCTGATCGTGCTCGACGTCATGATGCCGGGCGAGACCGGGCTCGAGTTCGCGACCGAGCTGCGCCGCACCGACAACGTGCCGATCCTGATGCTGACGGCGATGGTCGAGACGAAGGATCGCATCGCCGGCCTGGAGCGGGGCGTCGACGACTATCTCGGCAAGCCCTTCGAGCCGCGTGAACTCCTGCTGCGTATCCAGAGCGTGTTGCGCCGAGGCCGATCGGCCGGCACGGTCGCCGCACCCGAAGCGCAGCGGCAGGTGACGTTCGGCCCCATGGAATTCGATCTCGCGCTGGGCGAACTCACCGACAAGGGCAAGCGCGTGCCGCTGACCGACGCCGAGATCGCCCTGATGCGCGCCTTCACCGGCCGCATCGGCGAAGTGCTGAGCCGCGAGACTCTGTGCAAGATCGTCGGCGCGTCGGTCAACGAGCGCGCCATCGACGTGCAGGTGACGAGGCTGCGGCGCAAGATCGAGCCTGACCCGTCGTTTCCACGCTACCTGCGCACGGTGCGCGGCCAGGGCTACCGGCTGGTCGACGCATGAAGTGGAGCACCATCGGCGACATCTTCGAGCGCATCGCGCAGTGGTCGGACAAGCATTCGCCGCAGACCCTGTTCGCGCGCGCCCTCCTCATCATCGTCGTGCCGATGCTGCTGCTGCAGGCCCTCTCGGCCTGGTGGTTCTACAGCCAGCGCGGTGACAACGTCACCAACCGCCTGGCCATCCTGCTGGTGCGCGACCTGCGCCTGCTGATCTCGTTGCGCTCGGACTTCCCCGACGACGAGCATCGCGACTGGATCCTGCGCCGCTCCGCCCAGGACCTGCTGCTGTTCGTATCGTTCCGCAAGGGCATCGTGCGGCCCTTCAAGGAGCCGGAATACTTCGACATCGTGGCGCGCGAGGTGCAGGGCGCGCTCGAGGCCGACCTGAAGCGGCCCTTCTTCCTCGACAACAATATCGGCGGCGGCCAGCTCCTGGTCGAGATCCAGCTCTCGGACGGCGACGTGATGGACGTGCTGGTGCCGCATGTGCGCCTCACCTTCGGCTCGAGCTTCGCCTATGTCCTGGCCCAGCTCGGCCTTGCCCTGGTCCTGTTCGGCCTCGCCATCTGGTTCATGCGACGCGAGCTCGTGCCCATCGAGCATCTCGGCGTGGCGGCAGACGCATTGGGCAAGGGACGCGACGTGCCCGATTTCGCCTTCTCCGGCGGCACCCGCGAGGTACGCAACGCCGCCACCGCGTTCCACACGATGCGCATCCGCCTGCGCCGCTCGATCCAGCAGCGCACCGAGATGCTGGCCGGCGTCAGCCACGACCTGCGCACGCCGCTCACCCGCATGAAGCTCTCGCTGGCGCTGCTGCCGGACTCGCCCGAAACCCGCGAGCTTTCCGACGACGTCGACGACATGCAGCGCATGATCGAGGGCTATCTCGCCTTCGCGCGCGGCGAGGGCGACGAGGAGCCGGTGATGTCCGACCTCTCGGAGATTCTCGAGGATGTCGCAGCCGGCGCGCGCCACGGCAAGGCCAGCCTCGAGCTCTCCTGGAAGGGCGACATGAACGTCGAGCTGCGTCCGATCGCCATCAAGCGCTGCCTGACCAACATCGTGTCCAATGCCCAGCGCTATGCCGGTGAAATCAGGATCGAGGCCGTGCGCGGCCGGACGTCCGTCGAGATCACGGTCGATGACAACGGACCCGGCATTCCGCCCGAGAACTACGAGGACGTGTTCCGGCCCTTCCTGCGGCTCGACCAGTCGCGCAATGCCGCAACCGGCGGGGTGGGGCTGGGCCTCAGCATCGCCCGCGACGTGGCGCGCAGTCACGGCGGCGACGTCACGCTGGCGGTCTCGCCGCTGGGCGGTTTGCGCGTGATCGTGCGAATTCCGCTGTGAGCGGCGCGCCGGCACTTGCGGCGCCGCCGCCTGTGATAGAATGAAAGAAATACTTCAGAGAGAAATGCCCAAGACAATGTCCAAGACAGCGCTCCAGTTCACGCACGTCCCCCATCCGTCGCCGCTTCCCGCCGAGAAGCGCGCGGAGCTGCTCAAGAACCCGGGCTTCGGCCGTGTCTTCTCCGATCACATGGTGACCATCCGGTATCACGAGTCCAAGGGCTGGCACGATGCGAAGGTCGAGCCGCGCGCGCCGATCCCGATGGACCCGGCCTCGGCCGTCCTGCACTACGCCCAGGAGATCTTCGAGGGGCTGAAGGCCTATCGCACGGCCGATGGCGGCGCCACGCTGTTCCGCCCGCTGGAGAACGCCCGCCGCTTCCAGCAGTCGGCCGAGCGGCTCGCCATGCCCAGCCTGCCGGAGGACGTGTTCCTCGAGTCCGTCGACCAGCTGGTCAAGATCGACCGGGCGTGGATTCCCGACGGCGACGGCAGCCTCTATATCCGGCCCTTCATGTTCGCGAACGAGATCTTCCTCGGCGTGAAGCCCTCGTCGGACTACCTGTTCATCGTCATCGCCTCGTCGGTCGGCGCCTACTTCAAGACCGATGCGCCGGCGGTGTCGGTCTGGGTCTCGGACGATTTCACCCGCGCGGCCCCCGGCGGCACCGGCGCGGCGAAGTGCGGCGGCAACTATGCTGCCAGCCTGCAGGCGCAGGCCGAAGCGACGCGCCACGGCTGCGACCAGGTCGTGTTCCTCGACGCCGTCGAACAGCGGTGGATCGAGGAGCTGGGCGGCATGAACATCTTCTTCGTGTTCGACGACGGCTCGATGATCACCCCGCCGCTCGGCGGCACGATCCTGCCCGGCATCACGCGCAGCTCGCTGCTCACGCTGGCGAAGGACAAGGGCATCAAGGTGAGCGAGGAGCGCTACTCGATCGAGCAGTGGCGCAAGGATGCCGCCAGCGGCCGCCTGCGCGAGGCCTTCGCCTGCGGCACCGCCGCGGTCGTCACGCCGATCGGCACGGTCCGCAGCAAGGACGGCGAATTCCGGATCGGCAATGGCGGCTCGGGCGCCAAGACCGAGGAGCTGAAGGCCGCCCTCGTCGGCATCCAGCGCGGCCGCACGGCCGACCCGCACGGCTGGATTCACAAGGTTTTCTAGGCAAGCCCCGTCGTCCTGAGCGGAGCGCCGCAGGCGCGTAGTCGAAGGACCTTTTTTCGCTTCGACAAACCGTGCGTCGGAAAAGAGGTCCTTCGACTGCGCCGCCCATTGGGCGGCTCCGCTCAGGACGACGGGTTCTTGTCAGAACAGCTTGCCGCCGTTCGGCACCGGCTTGGTCGGCGCGATCAGCACGACGCTGCCGTCGGCCGCCGGGAAGCCGAGCGTCAGGAC
Source organism: Rhodospirillales bacterium (assembly GCA_947466085.1). GTDB lineage: Bacteria > Pseudomonadota > Alphaproteobacteria > Reyranellales > Reyranellaceae > Reyranella. Next base: position 5,262 of record CANIEC010000151.1, on the reverse strand, counting down.
TTCGGACATGAACCTGCCGATCTGACGCGGCGGGAAGTTCACGACCGCTGCGACCTGACGGCCGACCAGCTCCTCCGGAGTGTAGTGCACGGTGATCTGCGCCGAGGACTTCTTGGTCCCGATCTCGCCGCCGAAATCGATCAGCAGGCGGTAGGCGGGCTTGCGCGCGCCTTCGAGCGGCGCCGCCTCGACGATGGTGCCGACACGGATGTCGACACGCTCGAAGTCTTCATAGGTGATGGTCGTCATGCTGCGCTGAACCTAGAGCCGCGCGTGCAAAAGAAAAGGGGCCACGTACGCGGCCCCTTTTCCGGATCGGCGACAGGCCGACCCACGCTTACGCTAAAACGCTTACTTCTTGGCGATCGCGGCCTTGACCTCTTCGGTCAGCTCGGCGACGCGGGCGCTCAGCGCCGTCACGGCGTCGGCCTGGCCCTTGGTGTAGAGGTCGGCCAGTTCCTTCGAGTTGGTGATCGCCGACTCGTAGGTCTTCTTCATGAAGTCGATCTGCTTGGCGGCCTTCTCCTCGACGGTCGCGGCGGCGAGCACTTCGCTGCCGTGCTTGGAGAAGTCTTCCATCGCGGTGCGGACCATGTCGCCCTGGCGCTGCGCGATCGTCTTCATCTGCTCGACGGCGGCGGTGTTGAGCGAGGTCATGGTCGCGAAGTTCTTGCGAGCGGTCTCGACGAACGTCTCGACGTTCATGGTCGGGAGCTTGAACTCACCCGAGATCTTGCTGAAGTCGAAGTCGGCGAAGGGGTTCTTGAAAGCACCGTTGGCGTACATGGATATCTCCCTGAGGGTCAAAGCAAGGCTGAGCTGGGGTGCCCCGCTTTGCTGCGGTGCACAATGAAGCTCAATTTAGGGATGCATTGCAGCGAGTCAAGGGATGTTTTTGTGCACTGCACAAAATCTTCACGCCTCGGGCGAAACCGTAGCGCCCGACGGAACGCCTCCATCCGGCGATTTCACGTATCTGTCAAAGAGTTGCGACCAGCGCTCCGCCGTCTTCAGGCGATTGTCCAAGGCTGCCATGGTCTTGGAAAGATCCTGGGTCTCGTCCCGGTCGAACACCCGCGACACGGCGTAATGGATGGCCAGCAACCCGTTCTGCCGCAGCGCACCGGGCAAGCCGTCGCTGGCGACCGACGCGGCTTCCAGCATCGCCGCCATGGAGCGACGCAAGGGCGGGCCCATCGCGATCGCCAGCATCGGGTCGCGCGTGCCCGCGCGGCGGAGCGCGCGCAGAGCCGCGCGATGCGGCCTCAGAGCGTCGTAGCGGCGCATCATCACGTCGAACAGCCGGTCGCGCGGCGTCTCCTCCGGATCGGTCGAAGACGGCGTCCCCGCCATCACTTCCGCATCGATACGGGCCATGAAGGCCGCCGCCAGCGAGAGCTTGTTGGGATAGAGGCGATAGACATCGGCAAAGCCCAGCCCCGCCGCCTCGGCCACTGCGCGCAGCGACACGTCGACATAGCCCTTCTCGGCGATCAGGCCGAGGAAGGCCTCGAGGGCCTTGTCTCGAGCCTGGGTGGGAACTTCACTCACCCTGCCAACTCCTTCGAACGGTGCGAGGCGGCCGCCAGGGCCTTGTCGAAAACCGGTTGGATGCCGTCGTTTGCCATCAGGACCTGCAGGGCTGCGGCAGTCGTACCGCCGGGACTGGTGACGTTAACGCGCAGCTGCGACGCCGGCTCCGGGGACTGCTTCAGAAGTTCGCCGCTTCCCACCACCGTCGCGCGGGCAAGCTGCATGGCCATGTCGGCCGGCAGCCCGGCCTTCACACCCGCTTCCGCCATCGCCTCGACCAGCAGGAAGACATAGGCCGGGCCGCTGCCGGACAGGGCGGTGACGGGATCGATCAGCGCCTCGTCGTCGGCCCACAGGACCTGGCCGACCGCTTCCAGCAACTCGTGACAGCGCTTCTTTTCCGCCTCCGTCACGCTCGCCGCCGCAGTGGCGACGGTGATGCCCTGCCGCACCGCCGCCGGCGTGTTGGGCATGGAGCGGACGATCCTGGCCGCATGGCCGAGACGGGCGGCGAAATAGCCCAGGGTCTTGCCGGCCGCAATCGACAGGAAGACCGACCCCTGCCCGGCGAACCGCCGGAGATCGACCAGCGTCTCGTCCATCGATTGCGGCTTGACCGCCAGCACGACGATCTCGGGCGTCTCCTGCATTTCGGCCGAGGACGAGACCACGCGGACGCCGGCGTGCCGGGGCCGGATCGCCTCGACCGGCTCGGCGACGACGATGTCGGCGGCCGGGAGGCCGCGCGCCAGCCAGCCATCCAGCATGGCGCCGCCCATCTTGCCGCAACCGACCAGCAGCAGCTTGCCCATGGCGGTCAGCGTCCCTTGAACCTGGGTGTCCGCTTCTCGCGGAAGGCAGCCGCCCCCTCCTTGCGATCCTCGGAATTGGCGATCGTCTCGAGCTTGTAGCGCTCCGGCACGAAGTTCTCGGCCGGGCCGCGCGGCAGCGTCTGGTTGGCAAAGTCGCGCAGGGTGCGGATCACCAGGGGCGCAGACTCGGCAATGACCTTGGCCATGCGGCGCGCCTCGGCACGCTCCTGGCCGAGCGGCACGACCTTGTTCACGAAGCCCACGTCGTAGGCGCGCTTCACGGAGATTTCCTCGCCGAGCAGCAGCAGTTCCATCGCAACCTTGTGCGGCATGCGCGAAACGATGCCCGGCATCAGGCCACCGAACACGCCGACCTTGGCCTCAGGGTACATGAACTTGGTGGTATCGGCAGACACCATGAGATCACAGGTCATCACGAGGCAGATACCGCCGCCGATCACCCAGCCCTGGGTGGCGGCGATGACCGGCTTGGTCAGGGCGTGGCTGACATGCGGCACCGCCTTCCACATGGCGGCGGGCGGATTGTGCAGGTCGGCGCCCACGCAGAAGGCCGGACCGTCGGCCTGCAGCACGGCGACCTGGTCGTCGCCCTCCTCGAAGGCGCGGTAGGCCTCGTAGAGACCGTCGCACAGCTCCTGGGTCAGCGCGTTGCGCTTCTCCGGGCGCATCATGGTGATGGTGGTGATGCCTTCGCTCGACTCGACTTTGACCAGACCCACGGCGTCCTCCAGTGCTTCTTGCGCCGGATGCTACCAGCCGCCCATACTCGCCGCATCAGGAGACCTGCCATGCAAACCCGCAATCCGTTCATCGACGACCTCACCAAGGTGGCCAACGGCGCCATGGGCGCGCTGACCGGCATGAAGGACGAGGTCGAGGCCCGCGTGCGCGACCAGATCGCCAAGATCCTGGACGGCATGGACATTCCGCGCCGCGACGAGTTCGACGCCGTGAAGGCGATGGCCGCCAAGGCGCGCGAGGAGAACGAGGAGCTGAGGAAGCAGATCGCCGATCTGCAGGCCAGGCTCGCCGGCAACGCCAGTTAAGGTCCCCTTGTCATCCCGAGCGTAGCGAGGGACCTTTAGGGCCATGAGCAAAGGTCCCTCGCTACGCTCGGGATGACAATGTGCGCGGGGCCGGCACAAGCTGAAAGGATTCTCATGCGCGTCGGAGTCGAGGTTGGCGGAACATTCACCGACCTCGTCGCCGTCGAGGGCGGGCGGCTGGTCGTCACCAAGGTGCCGAGCACACCGAAGTCGCCCGATGTCGGCGCCTTCGCCGCGCTCACGGCTTCAGGGATCGATCTCGCGCGCATCGAGGATCTCGGCCACGGCTCGACCGTCGCCACCAATGCCGTGCTGGAGCGCAAGGGCGCGACCGTGGCCTTCGTCGCGACGGCGGGCTTCCGCGACCTCCTGTTCATGCAGCGCCACGACCGGCGCAACATCTACGATCTCTTCTATGCGAAGCCCGCACCGCCGGTGCGCCGCAAGGACTGCTTCGAGGCGGTCGAACGGCTGCGCGCCGACGGCTCGGTCGAAACGCCGCTCGACGAGGCGAAGGTCAAGGCCGAGCTGTTGCCAGCCCTCAGGGACGGTGGCTACCGCGCGATCGCGATCTGCCTGCTGAATGCCTATGCCGATCCGGTGCACGAGAAGCGGCTGGCCGCCTTGATCGGCGAGGCGCTGCCGGGCGTGCTGGTGACCTGCAGCCATCAGGTGGCGCGCGAGTTCCGCGAGTTCGAACGCGCCTCGACGACCTTGCTCTCGGCCTATGTGCAGCCGGTGATCGACGGCTACCTGCATCGGTTCGAGAGCAAGCTCGCAGACGCCGGATTCAAAGGCCGCTTCACGGTGATGCAGTCCAATGGCGGACGCCTGCCCGCCGAGGCGATGCGCCAGAGCGCGATCACGGCTCTCTATTCCGGTCCCGCGGCCGGCGTCGTCGGCGCCACGCGCCAGGTGGCCCGTTCAGGCTTCAAGGACCTCATCACCTTCGACATGGGCGGCACCTCGACCGACGTCTGCCTGGTGCAGGACGGCCGGCCGTCGCTCGCGGCCGAGACGGAGATCGACGGCCTGCCGATCCGCACACCGGTGCTCGACATCGTCTCGGTGGGCGCCGGCGGCGGCTCGCTCGCCTGGGTCGACGATGGCGGCATGCTGAGGGTCGGCCCGCAGAGCGCCGGCGCCGATCCCGGTCCCGCCTGCTACGGCCGCGGCGGCACCGAGCCCGCGACGACCGATGCGCATATCGTGATCGGCACCATCCGACCGGGCGCGTTCCTGGGCGGACGCATGCAGCTCGATGGCGAGGCGGCGCGCCGCGCCTTCGAGCCGCTGGCCGAACGCTTTGCCCTCAGTGTCGAGCAGGCCGCGTCCTCGGCGCTGCAGCTCGCCGACGCCAACATCGTGCGCGCCATCCAGCTCGTGTCGACCGAGCGCGGCCGCGACCCGCGCGACTATGCGCTGGTGCCGTTCGGCGGCGCGGGCCCGCTGCATGCCGCGCGCATCGCCGAGGAGCTCGGCATCGCGACCATCGTGGTGCCGCCCAATGCCGGCGTGATCTCGGCCTACGGGCTGGTCGCCTCCGACTACACCAAGTTCGATGCCGTCACGCGCAAGATGAAGCTCGACGACGCGGCGGCGCGCGAGGCCGGCGAACTCTTCGCCGGGATGCGCGAGCGGCTTGCCGCGCAGTTCGCCGAGATGAAGCTGCCGGGCGCGCTCGACTACACTCACACGCTCGACATGCGCTTCGTCGGCCAGGCCTTCGAGGTCGGCGTCGAGATTCCGGCCGATCGTCTCGGCTCGCTCGACGCGGCCTATCTCGCCGGCCTGTTCGCCGACGCCCATCACCGCACCTTCATGCACGGCGCCACGCTCGACCGTCCCGT
>CANIEC010000150.1 GCA_947466085.1 Rhodospirillales bacterium | reverse complement strand
TACCGATGCTGTCCTTTTTTCGCCGGTTGATGGCGGACGACAAGGCCGCCACCGCGATCGAATACACGCTGATCGCCTCCCTGATTGCCGTCGCGGCGATCACCGCCATCAGCACCGTGAGCGGCAAGGGCCTCTAAAGGGCTGTTGAAGCAGGCTTTTTTGCAGGTACCGGCGAGCAACATCGACCCACCAGCGGTACCAGGATACCTGCATCAGGGGCTGCGACTCTCAATTCGTGTGATTCGTTTATTTCATTTATTTCGTTTATTCGCCAAGGACCGGCATTTTCAACGGCCTGCCAGGCCGGCCCTTCACCGGCGGTCGTGTATCAGGCGATCTGGCGGGCCGAAGGCACGATCCAGGCGAAGCGGTCCGACAGGGCCGCAAGAGTGATCCGGTTGATGACCTCCGCGGCGATGGTATCCCCGCCCGTGGCATCGGGCAGATCGCGCGTCGCCACGGTATCGGCGGCGATGGTGCTCATGAAACCCTGATCCGTGGCCGCGCGCACCGTCGCCGAAACGCACATATGGGTCATGAAACCGCCGACGATCAGGTTCTTGCGGCCGATGGCGGCGAGCCGCGATCCCAGGTCGGTGCCTGCGAAGGAGTTCGGCATGCCCTTGTCGATGATCGTCTCGCCGTCGCGCGGCGTCAGTTCCTTGACGATCTCGTAGCCCGTCGAGGTCGGATTGAAGGCCTTGCCCTTGGACTGGTGGCGCACATGGACGATCGGAGCTCCCGCCGTGCGGGCCTTCTCGAGCAGGACGGCCAGGGCATCCACCGCGGGCTGCACGCCGGTCAGCGGCAGCAATCCGTCCGTGTATTCCCTCTGCGCATCGATGATCAGCAATATGCCGTCGGCCATGGTGGCCGGCGTCGGTTGCGCGCCAGCCATCTGCAGCATGGTCATTGCCATGTTCATTCCTTCGACTGTGTCTCGGTTGTGTAAGTCTCGGCGCCATCAACGCCCATGACGGCCCAATTTGCAACATCTTCGAGAGGGGGTCTCAATACCCCTCAAAGCAGGTAGAATCGGCAAATCATCGGCAAACATTCCTCTGAACCGTTAGGGAGACCCATGAGAGCGATCATCATCGGCGGCGGCATCATGGGCCTGGCGACGGCCTGGGGATTGGCGCGACAGGGCCACGAGGTCGAGCTTTTCGAGCAGGGCCCGCTTCCCAATCCACTGGCCTCGTCGATGGATGAGCACCGGTTGATCCGCCATCCCTACGGCAGCCATGTCGGCTATGCCCGGATGATCGACGATGCGTATGCAGCCTGGGAGCTGCTGTGGGCCGACCTCGGCGAGACCCTGTACGAACCGACCGGCACCCTGGCCTTGACGGGCAACGGTGCAGACTGGGCGGAACAGTCGGCCGCTGCCCTCGCCTCCATCGGCAAGCCGATGACCGAGCTTTCGATGTCGGACCTGCCGCGACGCTTTCCCCTGCTGGATACCAAGGGTCTCGACCGTGCCTTCTGGATAGACACCGGCGGCGTTCTGCTGGCGCAGGACATCGTGGCAGCGCTCGTACGTCACCTCGGCGCGCACGCCAGAGTGCGATTGCACGGCAACACACCCGTGCGCGCCGTGGATCTCGAGCATGGCCGCATCGTCACGGAAGCCGGCGCGACGCACGAGGGCGACATCGTCGTGGTGGCAGCCGGCGCCTGGGCCCCGCGCCTGCTGCCGGCACTCGGCGCCCGCGTCGTGCCCTCGCGCCAGGTCGTGATCTATTTCGACCTGCCGGAAGACCAGCGTGCGGCCTGGGCGAGAGGGCCGATGATCATCGAGAAGACCGGCGACGTCGGTCTCTATCTCGTGCCGCCCGTCCGCGGTCGCGGCATGAAGGTGGGCGACCATGAATTCAGCCGCAGCGGTGACCCCACGGCGACGCGCGACGCGCGGGAAAGCGAGATGCGCGCCCTGCTCGATCGCTGCGGCAGCCTGCTCCGTGGCTTCGACCGCTGGCAGGTGCGGAACCTGAAGGTCTGCTTCTACAGCGTCACCGACGACGAGCGTTTCGTCGTGGAGAAGCAGGGCGCGAAAGGATGGGCGATGTCGCCCTGCTCGGGCCACGGCTTCAAGTTCGGCGCCCTGATGGGATTCGAACTGGCACGGACCATCGACGAGGGTCGCGACTCCACGGCGCATGCACGCTGGGCCGCCGGTCTGGTCGGCGATGGGCCGACCTGACAAAATGCCGTGAAGCTGGGAGAGAAACCGACATGGCAACCGCCAAACGCCGCCGCCCGTCAAAAGCCGCACCGAAAACCGCACCGAAGAAGGAAACCGGGCTGCGCCAGGGTCTCGCGACCTACGGCGATGCCGGCTTCTCGCTGTTCCTGCGCAAGGCCTTCATCAAGGCCGGCGGCTATTCCGACGACGCGCTCGACCGGCCGATCGTAGGCATCACCAACACCTTTTCCGACTACAATCCCTGCCACGGCAACGTGCCCGACCTGATCGAGGCGGTGAAGCGCGGCGTCATGCTGGCCGGCGCGCTGCCGATGGTCTTCCCGACCATCTCGATCCACGAGAGCTTCTCCCACCCCACCAGCATGTTCCTGCGCAACCTCATGTCGATGGACACCGAGGAGATGATTCGCGCCCAGCCGATGGACTCGGTCGTGCTGATCGGCGGCTGCGACAAGACCCTGCCGGCCCAGCTGATGGCCGCAGCCAGCGCCGACCGGCCGGCCGTCGTGCTGCCGGTCGGGCCGATGCTGGTCGGTCACTTCAAGGGCGAGGTGCTGGGCGCCTGCACCGACTGTCGCCGGCTGTGGGGCCAGTACCGCGCCGGTACGTTCTCCGAGGCCGACATCGAGCAGGTGAGCGAGCGCCTGGCGCCGACCAAGGGCACCTGCATGGTCATGGGCACCGCCAGCACGATGGGCTGCATCGTCGAGACCCTGGGCATGGGGCTGCCGACCAGCGGCTCGATCCCGGCCACCCATTCGGATCGGCTGCGTATCGCCGAGCAGACTGGCCGGCTCGCGGCGGAGATGGCCGTGAAGCAGGGCCCGAAGCCCAGCGAGATCATGACCAAGGCCGCCTTCCGCAACGCCCTCACCGTGCTGCAGGCGATCGGCGGCTCGACCAACGCGCTGGTGCATCTCACCGCGGTGGCGCGCCGGCTCGGCGTCGAGATCGAGCTGGAGGAATTCGACGAGATCGGCCGCAACGTGCCGGTGCTGGTCGACCTGAAGCCGTCGGGCGATCACTACATGGAGCATTTCCATTGGGCCGGGGGCAACTCCCGCCTGATGAAGGAGATCCGCCGGAACCTCGACGAGACGTGCAGGACGGTCGCCGGCAAGACCTTGAAGCAGGTGATCGATGCCGCCGAGATGGTGCCGGGCCAGACTGTGATCCGCAGCGCAAAGAATCCGATCAAGCCGACCGGCGGCATGGCGGTGCTCCGCGGCAACCTCGCGCCGCGCGGCGCTGTCATCAAGCACGCAGCCGCCTCGCCTGCGCTGATGACCCACACGGGCCGCGCCGTGGTGTTCGACTCGCTGGAGGATCTTGCCGCCCGCGGCGACGATCCGAACCTCGACGTGAAGGCGGACGATATCCTCGTGCTGCGCAATGCCGGCCCCAAGGGCGCGCCCGGCATGCCCGAGGCGGGCTCGTTCCCCATCCCGATGAAGCTCGCACGCGCGGGCGTGAAGGACATGATCCGCATCTCCGATGCGCGCATGAGCGGCACGGCGTTCGGGACCATCGTGCTGCATGTCGCGCCCGAGGCCGCCGTCGGTGGACCACTCGCCCTGGTCAAGACCGGCGATCGCATCACCCTCGACGTGCCGAAGCGCCGGCTCGAACTCCATGTCGATGCCAAAACGCTGGCGGCCCGCAAGAAGGCCTGGAAGGCGCCGCCGGCCCACCCCGGCAGCGGGCGCGGCTACACGGGGCTGTTCTTCAAGACCGTGCTGCAGGCCGACGAAGGCGTCGACTTCGATTTCCTCGGACCGGAAAAGTGACCGAAGCCAGGCTCCCCCGCATCTCGGTCGTCGTCACCTGCTACAATTGCCGTGACTACATCGCCGACGCGATTCGTTCGGTCGCGCGCCAGACGTTGCGCGACTTTGACTGCGTCATCGTCGACGACGCCTCGACCGACGATTCGGTCGCGGTCGTCCAGCAGACGCTGGAGGAGCTAGGCGATGCCCGGTTCCGCCACATCCGTCTTGACAAGAACGTCGGACAGACCGGCGCCACGCGCCGCGGCCTCGCGGAGACGAACGCCATGTTCGTCTGCTTCCTCGATTCCGACGATCTTTGGAATCCGGACTTCCTCGAACGCCATCTCGCCGCGCACCTGAACGAGACTTACGCGGTGGGCTTCACGGCGTGCAACGCACGCCTGATCAACGGTCAGGATGAACTGATCGCGGGCGGCATGTACTGGTTCGGCAAGGACCGCGCCCGCGCCGACCGCGACCAGGCCTTCGTTCCCATCGATGCGACCCGCGTGCCGAAGCTCGATGTCGCGCAAGGCACGGCCAGGTGGCCGGGACAAACGCCCTACCGCCTCTACACCAAGCGCGCGGTCCACTGGGTCTGGGTCAGCACGTCCTCGATGATGTTCCGCCGGTCCTTGATCAATCTCGTCTTCCCCGAGGATGACGAGGTGTTCCGCCTGCACATGGACTTCTATGTCGTCGTCATGGCCCAGATGGTGGCCGGCTCGCTGCTGATCGACGACGCGCTCTATTCCTATCGACTTCACGGACGCAATGGTGCCGCGGACAATCCCGTGCTGGGGGGACGACTCCATCTGTCGAGTCGCAACTGGGGAGACACCTATTCCCGCATGCTAGATCGCATGCTCGATGCAATGATGAAGAACGAAGAGCGTTTCGTGACGGCTCTTGGCGATCGCCAGTATCGCCGCATGGTGCTGCGCATGCGCGCCGCGCGATCGAACGCTTTCATGAGTTATGTGCTTACAATTCGGAGTTGGTTGATCTAGCACAGTTCCTGCTTCATCCTCTCACGGCTGGCGTTCCCGTCATTCGCGGGAACTCGGGGGAGATGACGATCGTGAGCAGGTTCGGACGGTGCCTGGGCGTTTTCGCTCTGCTGGCCGGCAGCCTTGGTGCTGTCGTGGCGACAGCACGTCCTTCCTCCGCCCAGACGTCGAGCGTTTCGGCCGCCGACGAGGCCGAGTACGATGCGGCCTTCCAGGAGATGCTGCGGAAGCCCTCCGATCTCGACACGCTGTTCAAGTTTGCGATGATCGCGTCCAGGACCGGCGATCTCGAAGGTGCCATCTCGGCGCTCGAGCGCATGCTGCTGGTCGATCCCGACCTGCCGCGCGTCCGCCTCGAGCTGGGCGTGCTCTATTATAGGTTGGGCTCCTTCGAAGTCGCCCGCAGCTACTTTGAGATGACGCTGAAGTCGGCCTCGCTGCCGCCGGACGTGAAGAGCCGCGCCGAACAGTTCCTGGCGGAATCGGAGAAGCGGCTGACGCGCTCGCGCTTCAGCGGCGAAGTCTTCGCCGGGATGCGTTACCAATCGAACGCGAACCTCGGGCCGCCGACGTCCAGCGTCAGGCTGTTCGGCCAGGCGGCCAACCTGAACCAGACGGCGTTGGGCACTGCCGATTGGGGCGCCGTAACTTCGGGCTTCGTCCGCCACACCTACGATCTCGGCCAGAACAACCGGGCCCAACTCGAAACCCAGCTCTCGGGCTACCTCAACCGGCAGTTCCAGATCCAGGCCGCCAACGTCTCCATCCTCGACCTGACTTCGGGACCGCGCTTCCAGGCCTTCCAGGGCATCTTCGAGGATGTCAGCCTGAAACCGTTCGGCACGGTCGGCTACATCTGGGTCAATGACGTTCCCTACTACGGCAGCTTCGGGTCGGGGCTCGAAGTGGGCACGCTTCTGTCGGACAGGCTGCGCAATACCACGAACTTCAACTGGCGGCGGGAAATGTACCAGAACAGCTGGTATCTCCCGACCAACAACCAGTTCACCGGCGTCGAATACACCGCCAACACGACCTTCCAGTATCAGGTCAACGATGCGCTGATGCTGTATGCCAACGGCAATCTGCAGCGCTACCAGACCGACAGCACGCCCTGGCAGAACTACACGCTCTATGGCGCCGGCGGCGGCATGTCCTTCTCGTTCGTCGATCCCCTGTTCAAGAGCCAGATGCCCTGGACCATCAGCCTGTTCGGCAACGTGCAGTGGTGGTACTATGACCAGCCCGATGCTGTCGTGGATCCGACCATTACCCGACAACAAATGGACACGATCCTGAATATAACCCTGTCCGTTCCCTTCGATCAGCGGACCATGTTCACGGTTTCTGGCGGAAGGTTCATTCGGTCGGCGGATATCCCCAACTACGCCTTCACGAACAATAGTGCGCTCATCGGAGTAACCTGGCGCTTCTAGCGCCGCTCAGGAGATCACAGTGGCCACCAGACTTACCGGCGCGAGCCTGCCCCTGCTGACCGCCGCGCTTCTCGCCGCGGGCGCCTTCCTTCTGCCGGTCGCCGCCAGCGCCAAGGTCGGCGTCACCTCGGCCGCCGAGGGCGATCCGCGGGGCAAGCCGCCCGCAGAAGCCGAGCGCGTGCTGCGCGTGGGCGTGGATGTGCAGGCCAACGAAGTGATCACGACCCAGGCCAACGACCGCGCGCACCTGATGTTCCTCGACGGCACGTCGCTGTCCGTCGGCCCGAACGCGCAACTCACCATCGACAAGTTCGTCTACGATCCGGCGACCAAGACCGGCGACCTCGCCATCAACGCCAGCAAGGGCGTCTTCCGCCTGGTCGGCGGCAAAATCAGCAAGACCAACGCCATCACCGTCACCACCCCGTCGAGCACCATCGGCATCCGCGGCGGCATCAGCATCTTCAATGTCGGCCAGCAGCAGACGATGTCGATCTTCGTCTTCGGCATCAGCATGACGGTCGGTGCCGGCGGCAAGCTGGAGATCGTCACGCGCCCCGGCTTCCAGGTGACGACCATCTTCGGAGGCCTGCCGGGCCAGGCCAGCGCCGTGCCTCAGGGTGCCCTGGGCGCCCTCTTCGCCCAGCTCGAAGGCAGCAGAGGTGGGGGCCAGGGCGGGGCCGATCAGGCCGCGCAGAACTCGGGCTTTTCGGGCGCCAATTCGGGCCAGGGCTCCGGGAATACTTTGGGTAATCAGTTCGGGAGCGGTCCGGGGCCACGCAACGTGAACCCCAGCAACATCCTGACCAATGCGCTGACCAATGCCTTCGAGACGGCACCGTCCAACCTTCCGGAAATCGTCTCAAGAGCGAACCAGTCGCAGCAGACGATCACCTACAATGGTGTGATGGGCGGCCTCGTCAGGAATAACGGCAGCTATTCCTACGGCACGGGCACGTATCAGCAGGTCTGGTCTATGAACACGGGCACCGGCAACACGACCGCGAATTTCAACAACAGCAGCTACAGCGGGACCACGACCCGGACCGGCAGCCAGGGTTTCCAGGCGACCATGCCGACCACGACTCCGAACACGCCCGGCCGCACGATGAACATGAACGGCGCCTTCATTGGCACGGGCTATCCGAACTATCAGACCGGCACCTTCTCGGTGAACGGTCCGAACTATCAGGCCGGCGGCGCCTTCGTGGGCCAGAAGGCGGGCACTCCCCCGGGGCCCTGACGCACGGCGTCAGCCGATCCTCGCGGCGATGAAGTCGGCAATGGCTGCGATGTCGTCGCGCCGGAACCACGGCAAATCGCCTTCGACCGGCCGGACATCGGCGGCGATCGCCACGATGGCGGGATCACCCGGCGCCAGCGGCTCGGCCTCGGGCGAGGCACGCACCTCGATCTTGAGGTGCGGTTCGCGCTTGTAGCCCTCGATCAGTACGAGATCCGCAGGCGCGAGCCTTGCCAGAACCTCCGAGATCGACGGCTCCGGCGTTTCGCACATGATGGCGTAGCGTCGGCCGCCGACCAGGGCCACCTCGCCGGCACCGGCTACGCGATGGCGATGTGAGTCGGTGCCCGGCCGGTCGATGTCGATGTCGTGATGGGCATGCTTGATGGTCGACACACGCCAGCCGCGGCGCACGAACTCGGCTACCAGACGCTCCGTCAGCGTCGTCTTGCCGGCGTTCTTCCAGCCGGTGATCCCGAAGATGCGCGGCGCGCTCACGCGATGATCCGCTCCGCATGGGCATAGACGGTCAGGCGTCCGTCCCGCACGAAGGCGACCAGTGCGATGCCCGCCTGCTCCGCCGTCTCGATGGCGAACGACGTCGGCGCGGAAACGGCGGCGATCGCCGACGCACCGATTGCCGCCGCCTTCTGCACCATCTCGTAGGAGCAGCGGCTGGTCACGACCACGAAACCGCCGGGCTCGGCGTCGCCGCTGCGCGCCAGCGCGCCGGCCAGCTTGTCGAGTGCGTTGTGACGGCCGACATCCTCGCGCACGGCGACGAGCGTGCCATCTGCCGCCGCCCAGCCCGCGGCATGCGTGGCCCCGTTCGTCCGGTTGATCGTCTGATGTTCAGGCAATCCCGCCATGGCCCGCTCGATTGACGACCGTGCCACCGGTCGGGGGTCGGACACCGCCGGGACCGGGCGCAATGCCGCGTCCAGGCTGTCGACACCGCACAGGCCGCAGCCGGTGCGCCCGGCAAGGCTGCGTCGCCGGTCCTGGAGACCGGCCATGCGTTGTGCCGCGATCTCGAGCCGCACCTCGATGCCGCGCCCGACCGGCTCGACCTCGATGTCGTAGATTTCCGACGGCTGCTCGACGATCCGCTCGGTGAGGGAGAAACCGCGGGCGAAATCCTCGAGGTCACAGGGCGTCGCCATCATCACGGCATGGCTGATGCCGTTGTAGACCAGCGCCACCGCGACCTCCTCGGCGACGGTCTCCTCCAGCGTCTCGCTGCCGCCGGCGTTGAGGCGGCGCGCCGGGCGGCGGACCGAGCCCTCCCGGGTCATGCCGTGGTCTCGTCGATCCGCAGGTGCCGCCCCTCGCGATCGAAGAACAGGCCGCGGTTCAGGACCAGCGGATCGGCCTTCACGTCGGCCTCGACCTCCTTCAGCTTGCGCGCGGCCACCGGGTCAGGCAGCGGACCGCCCTCGTGGCCGAGCCCGACGAAGAAGGCGACGGCGTCCCATGGCGCCCGTGCGCCGTCGAGCAGGGTCCGCATCTCCTGCCACGTCATCTCGTCGCCGATCAGATGGGCGTAGCTCGATCGCAGCGGCACGGCATTCGAGGACGTGATCCGCACGAGTAAAATGAAGATCGTGAACGGCCCCGTATCGGCGAACTGAGCCCGGAGCCAGTGCTCGAAATCGGTCTTCATCGCCCGCCTAGAATTCGACCACGGGCGTGGGCGGCACATAGCGATCGAAGACCTGCAGGAAGGGCTCGCCACGCTCGGCCTCGTACCACGCCTCGAAGGCACGAAAAGCCGCGATCGGATCGGCGATCACCGGTGGCTCAGGCGGCCGGCCGGCCTCCGGCTCCGGGGGATGCGCTTCGGCATGAAGCGCCTCGGCGATCGGTCGCAGCCAATCGAGCAACGGCCGGGCCCCGTCGCCCAGTTCGGCCAGGCCATTCTCGATCCAGCCGATGTCGCGGAACAGCGCTTCGAGCTGACGCTCCACCGCGAGGTCCCGATCGGGCTCCAGCGCGGCGACCCGCGCCATGTCCGAGAGCGCACTGAGGCGGCGCCAGGCGAAGGTGCGCGCGCGCTCTGCCTCCCTGATCTGCGCCTCGACGGCGGCTCGCACCTTGCGCTCGGCCGTCTCGGCCGCGGTACAATCCGCCTGGAGGCGGGCGATCAGGGAGTCTACGGCATACGGCATGTCGGGAGTTGACCCGACCGGCGGCCCCGCTGCAAGTCTCTCTGCCTGCCGCGTTACTTGGCGTACTTGAGTTCGACCTCGGCGACGCCGGCCGCAACGTTCAGGCCGACGCTGCCCTCGACGCTGACGGGCTGCAGCGTGATCTGGCCGCTGCCGCCACCCAGCAGGACGTTGGCGCCGACGCCACCGCCCACCGTGGCTTGCGCCGTCGCGCCGGCATAGCCGCCCGCCAGGGCACCCGGCGCGATGCTGCCCGGCGCGAAGACGAGCCAGACGATCTGCGATTCCTTGGTGAAGCCGATATCGACGCCGTAGCGCTTGATCGCGCCCGTGTACTTCTCGCCGACGCCGTCGGTGCGCGCGAAGATGCAGTCGAGGTCCTTCGAGGAGCCGAAGATGAAGCCCATGCCGCCCGCGACCTTGCAGGTGAGCGAGCCGACGTTCGCACCGGATTTGCCGGTCGCCTGCGTCGTGCCGGGGGCGGCCGGGGTCTGCGCCTGGGCGGCCACGCCGAGGCCAGCCATGAGGGCAGCGGTCGCGGCGGTCGTCAGTATGGATCGAAGCATTTCGACATCCTTTCAGAGGTTGAGAGTCAGTCTTCCTTCTTCGCCCGCTCGATCGCCTCGAGAATCTCGGTGAGGCCGACGGAGTAGACGACTCCCTGCTTGTGCATCTCGTGCCGGATCGTGCGGATGAGGCCGGCCTTCCGGATCATGAGATTGGCCAGTGCGATCTTTGCGTCCTCGTTCGTCACGTCGCCCTCTTAGGCCTTTCGGTCCATCCTCGTTCTACCGGCCTAGTTGTTCTGGCCACGGGCCTTCAGGACATAGCCGGTCGCCCGGAAATCCGAATCCTGCCGGATGGCCGCCGTCACGGCCGGATCCCTGTGCGGGTTGCTGCTGGCGATCAGGGCATCCGTCTCGGCCTGGCAGTTCGCGCTGATGATCCGCCCGATGCTCGACGCGTCCGCGCTGTCGCCGGCATAGGGCGCGGCCTGCCTCTGGAGACAGGCGTCACGCGCCTCGTAAGTCTTGCCGACCGCCTTTACGGTCCAAGGCTCCGAATACTGAGAGTTCACCGAACAAGCCGCCAGCGACAGCAGGGCGACGAGGATCAATGTACGCATCGGTAGGCTGGACTCCAGAGAAACAAGTCAAAATGGCGGAAGAGAGTGGGAGTCGAACCCACTAAGAACCGGCTAACGGCCCTCTCTGGCTTTGAAGGCCAGCCGCCCCACCGGGAGCGCTTCCCCTCCGGGACGGATGATTCACCAGAACCGATGCCGTGTCACCTGTCATGCTGGGATGAAATTCCTCAAGGGATTCAAGACCATGACCATCGAGTTGAAGTACGTCATCGCCAATGTCTCCGACCTTGCGGCAGCCGTTGCCTTCTGGCGCGACACCGTCGGCCTGAAGCTCAAGTT
>CANIEC010000149.1 GCA_947466085.1 Rhodospirillales bacterium | reverse complement strand
GACGGCGGGCGAGCGCCTGGACACCGGCGCGATCGAGCGGCTGTTCGCGGCGCGCGATGCCGACTACGCCCACGTCACCGGCGCCGCCGACCGGCTGCGCGCCACGGTCAGCGGCGACGTCGTGCGCTACGTCGTCAACCGCAACATCAACTACACCAACATCTGCTACTTCCGCTGCAAGTTCTGCGCCTTCTCCAAGGGCAGCACGCACGAGGATCTGCGCGGCAAGCCGTACGACCTCGCGCTCGAGGAAGTGGCGCGACGGGCCCGCGAGGCGTGGGACCGCGGCGCCACCGAGGTCTGCCTGCAGGGCGGCATCCATCCCGACTACACGGGCGAGACCTACGAGGCGATCTGCAGGGCGATCAAGCAGGCGGTGCCCGAGATGCATATCCACGCCTTCTCGCCGCTTGAGGTGACGCAGGGCGCGATGACCATGCAGGCGTCGCTGCCTGAGTTCCTGAAGCGCCTGAAGGACGCTGGCCTGGGTACGCTGCCGGGCACGGCGGCCGAGATCCTCGACGACGAGGTGCGGGCGATCATCTGTCCCGACAAGATCGACACCCGGCAGTGGCTTGACGTGCAGCGCGCCGCGCACGGCCAGGGGCTGCGCACGACCTCGACCATTATGTACGGCCATGTCGAGGCGCCGCTCAACTGGGCGCGCCACCTGCTGGCGTTGCGCGACTTGCAGGCCGAGACCGGCGGTTTCACGGAGTTCGTGCCGCTGCCCTTCGTGCACATGGAGGCGCCGATGTACCGCCAGGGCCTGGCGCGGCGCGGCCCGACCTTCCGCGAAGCGGTGATCATGCATTCGGTGGCGCGGCTGGTGCTCAATCCGCTGATCTCCAACATCCAGACCTCGTGGGTCAAGATGGGTCCGGCCGGCGCGGCGCTGGCCCTGCAGGCCGGCGCCAACGACCTCGGCGGCACGCTGATGAACGAGAGCATCTCGCGCGCCGCTGGCACGCAGCACGGCCAGGAATTCCCCCCGGAGGAGATGGAGCGCCTGATCCGCTCGATCGGCCGCGTGCCGCGACAGCGCACCACCGCCTATGGCGAGGTCCCGGCCGACCGCCGCGCCGCCTCGTTCAACGCGCCCGAGCTGGCGCCGATCGTTCAGACGGCGCCGCGCAAGCGGGCGACGGTCTAGCCGTCAGGCGAGCAACCCCGGCACCTTCATGTCCTCGAGCAGCGCCCGCGTGCGGGTACCGCGCGACGACGGCAGGGCGAGGAACGTCGTGAGGTCGGCGGGGTGGTCGATGTCCAGGGCGATGCCCGGCTGGTGCATCACCGTCGGCTCGATGCCGCAGCGCCGGGCCGCGTCGAGGTGCGGGTAGTAGCTGTTGTCGCCGAAGCGCAGCGGCACCGCGTCGGCCGGCGAGCAGATCACCAGGTTCGAGCCCAGACGGTCGTGCGCCGGGGAGATCGTGAAGGCTGGGCCGGGCAGGTGGGCACCCAGCACCAGGCTGATCTCCTGCGGGGTCACGGCCGGGATGTCGGCCGGCAGGGTGAGCATGCCACCGCGGCCCTCGGCCGCCAGCATCCGGAGGCCGGCGGTGACGCTGCCGGTGTGACCGTCGCGCGCGCCGTCGGTCATCACCCGTGCGCCCAGCCGCTCGGCCAGCGCCGTCGCCTGCGGGTCGAGCGTGACCACGACGACGCCGGCCAGGCCGGGGACGGTGACGACGGCCTCCAGCACCTCGGCCATCATCACCTCGATGAGGGCGCGGCGCTGGGCGGGCGTCAGGAGCGGCGCGAGGCGCTGCTTGGCGCCCTCCAGTTCCTTGATGGGCACGACGGCCCAGATGTCACGGTGCTTCACGACAGCGAGTCTGCAAAGGAAAGCACGGTCCGCGCCAGCGCTTCCTTGTCGCTGACCGACGACATCAGCGTGGGCGCCTCGTGGACGCGGCCCGGCACGCCGGCGGCGTCGCCGGCATCGACGACGTAGCCAGACAGCAGGTCGCCGTAGCGCTCGGCCACCGTCGCCGAGGTCACGGGCAGTCCCAGCTCCTGCATCATCTTGGCGGTCGGTCCCTTGACCGCCTTGCCGCCGACGATCGGCGATACCGCGACCACCGGCGCCCCGCAGCAGGCGATGGCGTCGCGCAGGCCTGGCACGGCAAGGATCGGGTCGATGCTGATGAACGGGTTGGACGGGCAGATCACGACTGCGCGCACCTTACCGGCCAGCGCCGCCATCGCCTCGGCCTGCGGCCGCGCCGTCGCCACGCCCTCGAAGGCGAGCCGACGCACCACCGGCCGGCATTGCTGGCGCACGAAGTAGTCCTGGAAGTCGATCCAGCCGCCGTCGGACAGCACGCGGGTGCGCACGCGGTCGTCGCTCATCGGCATGATGCGATGCGCCACGCGCCAGCGGCGGCAGATGTCGGCGGTGATCCCGCTCAGCGTCTCGCCGGCGGCCAGCCGCCGCGTGCGCTCGACGTGCAGCGCGAGATCGCGGTCGCCCAGCCGGAACCAGTCGGCGCCGCCCAGCGTGGCCAGCGTCTCCATGAACGACCAGGTCTCGTCGCGCCGGCCCCAGCCCTGCACCGTGTTGTCGAGGCCGGCCAGCACGTAGGTCAGCGTGTCGATGTCGGGCGAGATCGACAGGCCGAGATGCTCGAAATCGTCGCCGGTGTTGGCGATCACCAGAAGCTCGTCGGGCGGAAGTACGCGGCTCAGCCCCAGCGCCAGCTTGGCGCCGCCGACACCGCCGGACAGAGCGACGACCGTGCCGCGGCTCACCGGAACATGTCCTCGGCGGCGGGGCGTACCAGGTTGGCGGCCGGGTTGTCCGGCGCGGTCCAGACCAGGCCGCGCACCAGCACGGCGGGCTGCGCCTCGTCGCCTTGGCCCATGACCAGCGAGGCGGCCGAGGCGATCTCGTCGGCGAAGCCTGAGATGCTGACCTGCAGGGTGCGACCGAACAGGTCGGGATTGCCGCGCAGGTCGAGCAGGGCGGGCAGGCCGGCGGCGCCGATCGCGATGCCCTGCGTGCCGCGCCGCCACGCCCGGCCGAAGCTGTCGGTAACGATGACGGCGGGCGCCATGCCCAGCCTCTGCCCCAGCGCGGTGCGCAGGCGGGCGGCGCTGCCGTCGGGATCCGTAGGCAGCAGCAGCGCGCGCTCGCTGCCGTCGGCCGGCGCGACGTTGGACTGGTCGATGCCGGCATTGGCCATCACGAAGCCCAGCCGGTGCTCGACGATCAGCACGTTGGGCCGCGATCGCACCACGCGCACCGACTCCGACAGGATCAGCTCGACCAGCCGCGGGTCCTTCTGGACTTCGGCGGCGAGCGCGACGGCGCGCGGCGACGGCACCACCGAGGCCAGCTCGACCGTCCGGCCCTCGGCCTTGGAGACGATCTTCTGGGCCAGGGCCAGGACGTCGCCAGGTCGCGGCGCGATCGCGCCGCGCGCATAGGCCTCGGCCAGGAGCGCGGCAAGATCGTCGTTCGCCTTGACCATCGGCAGGCCGGGCAGGGCCAGCAGTTCCAGCCGGCCGACTCCGCTCATCGCCGGATCAACCGAAGCGCCTGCGCAGGCGCGGCAGCACCTCGGTGCCGAACAGGTCGAGGAAGCGCGCCTGGTCCGGGCCTGGTGCGTGGAACACCAGGTGGTTGAATCCCAGTCCAACATAGTAGCCGATCTTCTCGACCTGCTCGTCGGGGTCGTTCGACACGATCCAGCGGCTGGCGGCGCGCTCCAGCGGCAGGGCGTCGGCCAAGCGCTGCATCTCGACCGGGTCCTCGACCGACATCTTCTCCTCGGGCGTCAACGCCAGTGCCGCCCAGTGCCGCGTGTCGTCCAGCGCCCGCTTGCGGTCGCTGTCGAACGACACCTTGACCTCGATCATGCGGTCGTAGGGCTGCGTCTTCGGGCTGCCGGCGGCCAGACCTTCCTCGACCTTGGGCAGCAGCGTCTCGGTGTAGAGTTCGCGCTTCTTGCCGCTGGTGCAGATGAAGCCGTCGCCCTGGCGGCCGGCATACCTGGCGACCAGCGCGCCGGCGGCGGCGACGTAGATCGGCACCTCGACCTCGGGCCGGTCATAGATTGTCGCCTTCTCGGTCTTGTAGTACTCGCCCTCAAAGCTGATGCGCTCGCCGCGCCATAGCGTGCGGATCAGGGTCACGGCCTCGCGCATGCGGGCGAAGCGCTCCTTGAATTCGGGCCAGGGCTGCCCGGTCGACGGGACCTCGTTCAGCGATTCGCCGGTGCCGATGCCCAGGACGACGCGGCCCGGGAACATCGAGCCCAGCGTGCCGAAGGCCTGCGCCACGATCGACGGATGGTAGCGGAAGGTCGGGGTCAGCACGCTGGTCCCCAGCACGACCTTCGAGGTGCGTGCGCCGGCCGCCCCCAGCCAGACCAGCGAGTTGGGCGCGTGGCCGTCAACGTGCTTCCAAGGCTGGAAGTGGTCGCTGACGAACACTGATTCGAAGCCGGCTTTCTCGGCGTGCGCGGCATAGTCGAGCAGCCTGGCGGGCGCGAATTGTTCGGCGGACGCCTTGTATCCGAGCTTGAGCACGGTGATGCTTTCCTTGGGGAGCTTCGCGAGGTCCGACGACTCTTAATGGACGGGGAAGAGGCTCACAACCGCCGACTGATCGTCGAGGTCATGGGGATGGCCGGGTCGCGGCAAGACGACGGTGGCGGCGCGTCTCGCCCAGCGATTGGGCTGCGCTTTCCAGGAAGGCGACGTGCTGCATCCGCCCGAGAATGTCGCCAGGGTGTGAGCGTCGGCACGCCGCTCTGCGACGCCGACCGCGCGCCGTGGCTGGCGCGCATCGCCGCCTGCATCGACGGCTGGCGGGAACAGGGAAGCGTCGTCGTCGTCACCTGCTCGGCCCTTAACCGCGCCTACCGCGACATCGTCGTCTGCGGCCGCGACAGCGTGCGGCTGTTCCACCTGGTCGGCAGCCGCGATCTGATCGGCGCCGCCGCGCCCACTTCATGCCGTGTAACAGCCGCAGAGAAAATCCCTCATTGAAGCGGTCAGAAAGTCTGATTGCACCGGAGCATCATGTGGTCTCCAGTGTCCCGGCGATTTCGATCACTTCGCGAGTGCGGATTACTCTCTTGCCCCACATACGGTCGAACTCTGCGATCAGGGCGGTGAGTGCAGGTGAAGATTGGATGGCCTCGGCTTCGGCCAGGTTCACGAACTCGTAGAACGCAAAATGGACGAGCGGGTAGGTTTGGCTCCAGCCACGCCATGCCCGCCGAGCGTTGAAAGCCTTCAGTGCGTCGTGAAGATGCTCGGTCTCGTACCAATGGTCAAAGCTGTTGCGATCAGCAATGTTGGCCAGGGAGGCGCGGACAATCAGTTGGCAGGCTTGCAGAGAAGGGGATGTCATGGTCAGGCGAGCCCGATACGTTGACGAAAGGATTTGTTGCGCATCGAGACGTCCTGTCCGGTCAGATCATCGCAAGTGCCGGCGCAGAGGTACCCAGCTATTTCGCCGACACGAATGCCGCCACCTCTGTGAGTTAGCCCGTAATAAAATCCCGTACCGCGTGGACCCACCGCGAGGTGAGCGCCATCTTCTCGGCGTCGAGGCCGATGGACTGTGAGGAAAACTTGGCGATCACCAGTTCGCGCCGCCGATCGACAAACAGATTCTGTCCGTGAATGCCGAGACAGAACAGCAGCGGTCCGCGGGGTCCGTGATCCGCATACCACTTTGCGCGATACGTCATCGGTGCGCCCGGAAAGTAAGGGGCGAGAGTCCCCTTGTCCCAAGCATCACGGTCGCCGCCCTGCTCGAGATCTGCGATCCAGGATTCCGGCACGATCTGCCGCGTGCTTCGTGCGCCGCCCTCCACCAACAGCTGCCCGACGCGCGCGAGGTCTCGCGTTGCCATACACATTCCGCCGGCCGCACGCGGCGCACCCAATCGGTCGACGGTGATGTCGGCACTGCGCTCGGCCCCGAGCGGTTGCCATAAGAGTTCCGAGAACACATCTACATAGCGCTGTCCCGTCGCGCGCTCTATCGCCCAGCCCAGCAGGTCGGTTCCAGGCGAGACGTAATTGGTGGGGCCGCCGTGCGGTCGAGACGGCTCATTGAGTGTGGCGAGGAATGATCGCACATCTGCCGGTCGATCGTTCGGCTCGACCGGATTCCAACCCATCGCTTTACGGTATTCGACGATGGGACCGCCCGTCTCCGCGTAGTTCTCGTCGTAGACGATGCCCGCGCGCATATCCAAGAGATGGCGGATGGAAATGCCCGCGTAGGAGCCCTTCCCCACTTCCGGAACCAGATCGGTCACCGGTCGCTCCGGGCGTAACTCTTTCTGAACCTCCCGGATGCCAGCCAGCAGGCCGAGCATCGATTTCGAAACGGACATCAAAATGTGCGGCGAGCAGCCCGTCATACCATTGGCGTACTGCTCAGCAACGATCCGGCCGCGATGCAAAATGACGAGACCATCCGTATCCGATGCCAACAGATACTCCGTATGCGTCATAGTGCGTCCAGACGCATCTGCAAGCTTGAGCGCAGCCAGGCTACGTGGGGCGCTGGCCAAGGCGCGCACGCTGGTCGGATCGTGGGCGATCTCAGCCGTTGGAATGAGCTCGCGGACATGGTGGAAGGCCCAGCGGCTATACGGAGACGTCCGCCAGTTCGCCAGCGTCACCTGCTGAGCTTCAGGTGCTGGGAACGTGTCCATCATGCCAGACATCTCTATCTCCACCCTTGCCGCGAGTTTGGCTTTGAACCTACTCGTCGATTCTTGCGTTAGCGGTGATAGCAGGAGTGGCCAGTTGGCGGAATGGGGCGGCAAGACCCACCGGGTGATGGTGCTGGAAAACGGCTTCGCATGGGCTGGCCAGAACTATCGATCGCTGTCGGAGGTGGCCACCCGGATCAGTGGGACGCGCTGGTCGGGGCCTCGATTCTTCGGTTTGAAACAAGGTGATCGCCGATGACTGCAACCCGGCGGTGCGCTGTCTACACGCGCAAGTCGACCGAGCAGGGGCTCGAACAGTCCTTCAACTCTTTGCATGCCCAGCGGGAGGCCTGCGAGGCGTACATCAAGAGCCAGGCGCATGAGGGATGGAAGCTCGTGAAGACGGCTTACGACGATGGTGGCCTGTCCGGTGGATCCATGGAACGGCCTGCGCTGCAGAGGCTGCTTGCCGATGTTGCCGCCGGTCGAATCAATGTGATCGTGGTCTACAAGGTGGATCGGCTGACGCGATCGCTTGCCGACTTCGCCCGGATCGTCGAGACCCTCGATGGTCAGGGCGCCAGCTTCGTATCGATCACGCAGCAGTTCAATACGACCACCTCAATGGGGCGTCTGACTCTGAATGTCCTCCTGTCGTTTGCGCAGTTTGAACGCGAGGTCACGGGCGAGCGAATCCGCGACAAGATCGCGGCATCGAAGCGCAAGGGCATGTGGATGGGAGGCTCGCTTCCCCTCGGCTATGAGGTCAGCAATCGAGAGCTGGTCGTGAACGAGGCCGAGGCAACAACGGTCCGGGAGATATTCGAGGCTTATCTCCGGGCCGGTACGCTGTCGGGGGTGCAGCAAGACCTTCGGCGGCGGGGCGTCCTGAGCAAGCGTTGGACGCCGTCAACTTCAGCAGGGGCGCCCTCTACTGGCTGCTACGCCCGGTTTACGTCGGACAGGTCGCCCACAAAGGTCAGATCTACGAGGGGCGGCAGCAGGCGATCGTTGACCGAGAAGTCTGGGACAAAGTGCAGGAAATACTGGCCGCCAAGCGTACGGCCCGGGAGCGCCGGCCAATCATCCCGGGCGGCAGACCGCTGGCAGGCCGGCTGTTTGACGACAGGGGCAATGCGATGAGCCCCACTTATTCGGTCGGCAAGCAGGGGCGGCGATACTCATATTTTGTGAGCCAAGCCCTGCTCCAGAACGAGAAGGAGCGGGCTGGCTCGGTGGCACGGGCGCCGGCGGAGGAGATCGAGCGGTTGGTGGGCAACGTGCTGGGGGCTAGCAAAGGCGACGCCTCCATTGAGGAGGCTTTCCAGAAGCGCCTTGAGCGTGTGACTGTTCGCAAAGACCGTGTCGAGGTCATCGCCATAGGCAGCACCGGTGCGAACGGTGATGAGGCGCCAGAGCGCGAGACCATCGTAGTAGAGGCAAAGTTGGCGCATCGTAGCCGAGCCCGAGTCCTCGACGACGGTTCAGCTGGGCCGAATCCGGTATTGATGAGGGCACTGGGTCGGGCGCACGAATGGCGGGGCTGGATTGAGCGTGGCGACGCGATTTCATATCGAGCCATTGCGAAGAAGGCCGGAGTTAACCCCGCTACGTCCAGACGATCCTCCTGCTCGCTTTCCTGGCGCCCGCCTTGACCCGCGAATTGCTTGACGGTCGCCGCCAGCTCAATGGACCGCTGATGGCCCGTATGCGTGAGGGCTACCGGCTGCTTGGTCACAGCAGATCGATTGGCTCTGAGCTGATCGGGAGGCCGACACTCGCCTATAATGTGACCAATAGGCGAGCAATCAATGCCTCGCGGTGCCCCATTGACCAGAGCGCCGACGTTCATTGTCGAATAGTAGTGACTGGGGAAAAGGACCCCGGAGACTTTCAGGCCGAAACGGCCTTCTCGCTCGAAACACCGCCTACAGCGCCGGTCTCTGGTCTCACTCTAGGCCGAAGAATTGCCGGAGAATGGGGCGTTCTGGGTTGACCGCCCGCTGCCGGCGTTCGCGGCAGCGGGTGGTTGGTAGGCCCGGCAGGATTCGAACCTGCGACATAACCGTTATGAGCGGCTCGTTCTAACCGCTGAACTACGGGCCCCAGTACCGACCTTGGCCAGCATGGCCGCGCCCCGGGCGGGTGCGCCGGGGCCGGACCTTATAGCCCGGCTATTCGGCCGGCGGCACGAACATATAGCCGACACCCCGGACAGTGCGGATCACCGTGGGCTTGTCCGGGGCCGGCTCGATCTTGCGGCGGATGCGCGTGATCCGGAGGTCGATCGCCCGGTCGAACGGGTCGCGGGCACGGTGGCTGGTCGTCTCCAGCAGCCAGTCGCGCGACAGGGGCCGGTTGGGGTTCTCGGCGAAGGTCTTCAGGATGTCGAACTCGCCCGAGGTCAGCGGCACGTCGCCGTTCTCGGCGTCCAGGAGCTGGCGCTTGGACAGGTCGAGCATGTGCCCGCCCATGCGGATGCGCTCCAGCCGCGACGGTGTGGCCTTGTTCACCGACCGGCGCAGCACGCTCTTGCAGCGGGCCAGCAGCTCGCGCGGCTCGTAGGGCTTGGAGACATAGTCGTCGGCGCCGCTCTCGAGGCCCAGCACCTTGTCGACGGGATCGCTTGCCGCCGTCAGCATGATGATGCCGACACGGGTGCTGCTCTCGCGCAGCCAGCGGGCCAGCGCGAAGCCGTCGTCCGGACCGGGAAGCTGGACGTCGAGCAGGACGAGATCGGGCATCGAACGGGAGAGCTGGCGGCGCATCTGCGCGCCGTTCTCCACCGCGGTTACCTTGAGCTCGTGACTGGACAGATAGGTCTCGGCGGCCTTGCGCTGAAATGCGTCGTCCTCGACCAACAAAACGGACGGAAGCTGCATGATTTAACCTAATAAATGACTTTCAATGCCTTCAAATTAACACTATTTTTCAAGGAATTGTATCGTTTTCTTGAGATATTTGATACGATTGTCGCCGTGGAGAATCCGCAAGGTCCGGCTGCCCGGTGGGGCGGCGGTTCAAACCCTGGTTCCGGGATGGTTGATGTCGCTCGCCGTCGCTGACCCGGCCGCCCGTCAGGTCGACGAGGCGGAGGCGGCTGCCCATCAGGACCGGTTCATCCGCGCCGAGCTGGTGCGGCGCCTGTTCCGGGGGTCGGCGCCGTCGCGCTACTTTTCCTTCGTCCTGTGGCCGGTGATTGCCGCCATCTACTGGCGCCAGATCGAGCTGGTCGAACTGGCTGGACCGTTCGTGGCCTACCTCGGCGTGACGTTGGGCTTCGACCTTCTCCGCCACAATTTCGCGCGTGCCCGGCCCGACGACGAGCAGACCCTGCGCTGGGGCTGCTGGTTCGCGGGCTTCACCTTCCTGGGAGGCGCCTGCTGGGGCTGGGCCGGATATCTGCTGGCGTCCAGGGAGTTCGAGCTACAGCGCATGCTGCTCGGGCTCGTGCTGCTGGCCACCGTCACCACGGCCGTGCCGATCCGCTCCGCCCATCCCCCGACCTTCTACGCCTTCGCCGTGGCCACGGCGGCACCGCTGCTGATGGTCCTGATCGCGTCGGGCGGCCCGTTCTACCAGCTCGTGGGCATCGCCGGGGCTGCCTATGTCGGCCACCTGATGGCCTATGTGCGCGACGTCCATCGCTGGCAGTACGACAACATCGCACTTGCCTACGAGAAGGAGGATCTCGCGCGCCGGCTGCAGGTCGCCTACGACGAGGCCCGGCAGGCTCGCGATGCTGCCTTGGCGGCCCAGCGCGACGCGGAGAAAGCCAACCAGGCCAAGTCGACGTTCCTTGCCACCATGAGCCACGAGATCCGGACGCCGATGAACGGCGTGCTGGGGATGATCGACGTCCTAGAGCGCACCGAACTCTCGCACGACCAGCGCGACCAACTGGGAACGGTGCGCTATTCGGCGGCTTCGCTGCTGCGGATCATTGACGACATTCTGGACTTCTCCAAGATCGAGGCTGGGCGTCTCGACCTGGAACGGGTGGAATTCTCCACCGTCGAGCTGATCGAAGGTGCGGCCGAAGCGCTGGCTGCCCGGGCCTCGGAGAAGGGGCTGATCCTGTCGGCCTATGTGGCGCCCGAGGTGCCTGCTCGGGCCATCGGCGACCCGCTGCGGCTGCAGCAGATCCTGTTCAACCTCCTGGGCAACGCCATCAAGTTCACGGAGAAGGGCAGCGTCCGGCTTTTCCTCGAGGGGGAAGGCGGGGAGCAGGCCGGGTCGCTCGCGCTTCGCATCAGGGTGGTCGACACGGGGATCGGCCTCACGGCCGCCCAGCGCGATCGTCTGTTCAACCCGTTCGTCCAGGCCGACAGTTCGACGACCCGCCGCTTCGGCGGCACCGGGCTCGGCCTGTCCATCGTGCGGCGACTCGCGGAGGCGATGGACGGAGATGTCGAGGTGCACAGCGCGCCCGGCGTCGGCTCGACCTTCGTCGTCACGGTCAGGCTCGAGGCGGCGGCGCCGGCACCGGTCGCCGCCGGGCTCCCGCTCGACAATCTCTCCCTGATTCTGTCCCTGCCGGACCCGCAGGAGAGTGCCGCCATCGCGCGCTATCTGCGCGACGCGGG
>CANIEC010000148.1 GCA_947466085.1 Rhodospirillales bacterium | reverse complement strand
CTGCTGGCCAACGTCACCACCTGGGGCATGGGCCCGATCGGCGTCGGCTTCTTCATCGCCTTCGTGTTCCTGGTCGTGGGCTGCTTCCTCGACGCCATTCCCGCGATCATCATCGTCGGCACGGTGCTGGAGCCGCTCGCGAAGTCGGTGTCCATGGATCCGGTCCACTTCGCGATCGTCTCGATCGTGTCCCTGGCGTTCGGGCTGGTGACGCCACCCTACGGGCTCTGCCTCATGATCTCCTGCGCCGTCGCCGGCGTGCCGCTGCGCTATGCGCTCAAGGACACGCTCATCATGCTGGTGCCGATGATGGTGGTGTTGGCAGCGATGATCATATGGCCCGACATCGCCCTGTTCCTGCCCCGGCTGATCGCGCCTGAACTGCTCAAGTAGAGGGCTGCTGAAATAGACCCTCAGAACCCGCCTGCCAGGGACCTCTCGCCCTGCTCGCGACGGATGGCATGGAATCCTTCGACCGTGCGCCGGATGATCTCGGCGACCGGTAGCACCTCGTGGATCAGGCCGACCGTCTGGCCAGCGAGCGCCAGCGAGGCTTCCATGTCGCCGCCGAAATAGACGTCCTTCACCGACGCGAGGATCGAGCGGTCGAACGAACCCTCGCGCTCGATCTCCGCCGTGCGCTCGGTCTTGAGGGCACGCACGCACGGCGTCGACTTGCGATTGAGCATGATCGTGCCGGTATCGTCGGCATCGACGATCGCCTGCTTGTAGTTCGCATGTACCGGACTCTCGGCCGCGCTGACGAAGCGCGTACCCATCTGGATGGCTTCCGCGCCGAGCGCAAACGCCGCCGCCATGCCGCGCCCGTCGCAGATGCCGCCGGCGGCGATCATCGGCACGTCGGTCCGCTCCCGCACCGCCTGCAGCAGGACCAGCGTGGAGACATCGTCGGGATTCTTGAAGCCGCCGCCCTCGCCGCCTTCGACGATGAAGCCGTCGACGCCGGCGTCGACCGCCTTGAGCGCCGAGGAGAGGTTGGGCACGACGTGATAGACGATGAGCCCGGCCGCCTTGAGCGTCGGCAGCAGCTTGGCTGGCGAGCCCGCCGAGGTGGTCACGAACTTCACGCCGGACTTCGCCACCAGATCGACGACGCGCGGCTCGCGGATGAAGAGCAGCGGCAGGTTCACGCCGAACGGCTTGTCCGTCAGGTCCTTCATCCTGGCGATCTCGGCCAGGCAGGCATCGACCTCGCCGCTCGAGGTCTCGATGATGCCGAGGCCGCCGGCATTGGAGACCGCCGAGGCCAACTGGCTGCGCGCGATGTACCCCATCGGCGCCTGCACGATCGGAAACTTTGCGCCGGTATGGGCGAGCACGCGGTTCATTGGCTTCTCCTCATGGCATGTTGCGTACGCGGTCCCAGGCGGCGGTGAAGTTGGGCGCCTTGTCGGGACGGCAGGGCAGCGCGCGCTTGGGGTTCGGATCCTCGATGAAGATGTCGCGCAGACGGGCGGCGCAGGCGTCCTGCACGACGACGCCATGGCCCTGGGCCCGGAACACGACGTTGCGCGACGCGGGCAGGGTCTTGGCGGCCTCGCGCGCCCAGACGGGCGGCGTCAGCCAGTCATAGCCGCCGCTCAGGAGCAGGGTCGGCACCTCCGACTTCACCGGCTGGCGTTCGGCGGCCGGCGCGGGCGCGACCCGCCAGACCGGACAGAAGATGGGCGACTTGCTCGATTTGGCGTTCAGGCCGTAGACCCCGTTGCTCTCGATCGCCTTGCGCCGCGCCGTGCGGTCCACCGTGGGCCAGGTCTCGCGGCATTCGACGCTGTTGTAGAGACCGTCGAACTGCTGGGCGTTCTGCTCCAGCAGCCCGCCATCGTTGGTCTCGAGATCCTCGGCATAGAGCTTGAGCAGCCGCAGGTCGCCGCGCTGTGCCGCCGCCACCGTCTCCGGGATGGCGGCGACCTCGCCCTCGCGCATCATGTTCAGCAGCACCATCAGCAGCTGGGCGCCATCGAGCTGCACCGGATGCGGACCGTCCTCCAGCGTGAGCGCGAGCTCGATCGGCGTCCGTTCCGCCGCCTCGATCAGCCCCTCGAGGGTGGCGCGCAGGGTCGGATGGCGTTCGCGGCACACGGCATCGGCGGCGCAGTCGGCGTAGAGCTGCTCGAAGGCGCGACGCACGATCGCGGGTTCGTTCTGCTCACCGTTGATCTGGGGCGGATAGACGCCGTCGAGGACGGCCGCGCGCACCAGGTCGGGATGGCGGCGCATCACCTCGAGCGCCCAGCGGGAGCCGTAGGACACGCCGTAGATGTTGATCTTGCTCTGGCCCAGTGCCGCGGCGAGGTCGGCCACGTCGTCGGCCAGGGCCGGCGTCGTGTACATGCCGAGATCGATCTTGCGGCGGTCCAGCCCGGCCCGGCAGCGCCCCAGGATCTCGCGCTCCTGCTGCTCGGTCACGGCGCGGCGGCGGGCCTTGGCCGGATCCGAGGTGCGCGGGTCGAAGCAGTCGAGGTTGGGCGACGACCCGCCGGCCCCGCGCTGGCTCAGGATGACGACGTCGCGGCGGCGGCGGATGGCGGCGGTCTCGTTCCACCAGTCGCCCTCGCTGAGCGCGTCCGCACCCGGCGTCGAGGCGACCAGCGGCGAGTCGCCGGGGCCGCCCGAGAGGTAGACCAACGGCTCGACGCCGGCGGTCCGCTTGGCCTTGAGAATCGCCACCTTCAGCTTGATCTCGCGGCCCTGCGGCTGCTCGCGGTTCTCCAGCACCGTCAGGACGAAGCATTCGACCCTGTCGCCCTTCGGCGGCTTGAAGGTGCAGCGCTCGCGCTCCAGTCGCGGCGCCGCCTCGGCGCTTCCTGCCAAAGCCACCAGGAATGCTGCCAAGCCGCCCAGGAACCGCACTCGCGCCATGGATATCTTCTGCCACATCGAAGCTTGTGACGGCATGAAGTAATTCTATGGAAACCATAAGGCAGGACGTCTTGCCAGTTCGGGCAAGCCGCCTCAGGTTGCGGCCATGACCCAACGCTCCTACTGGACCGCCGTGTGGTGCGGCTTCCTCGTCCTCACCATCGGCCTCGGCGTCCGCCAGAGCTTCGGCATCTTCCTGAAGCCGATCTCCGCCGAGCTCCATGTCGGCCGTGAACTCTTCTCGTTCGGCACGGCGCTGTCGATGCTGCTGATGGGCGTCATCGCGCCCTTCTCGGGCCGTCTGGCCGATCGGTTCGGCTCCGCGCCGACCATCGCCGGCGGTGGGGCGGTCTATGTCCTGGGCATGATCGTCACCGCCACGATGCACGACGGCTTCATGCTGATCGTGGGCAACGTGCTGGTCGGCATCGGCCTGTCGGCGGCGACCTTCGGCCCGGTCCTGGGTGTCATCCTGCGCGTCGCCCCGCCCGCCAAGCAGGCGCTGGCGGTCGGCATCTGTTCGGCCGGCGGGTCGTTCGGCCAGTTCTTCATCGTGCCACTGGCGGCGGTGCTGCAGAACTATTTCGGCGACTGGCGGCCGACCATGTGGGCCCTGACCTTCCTCGCCCTGGTCATGATCGTGCTGCCGCTCGGCCTCAACGACCGCAAGGAGATCGCGGCCTCCAAGCGCGGCAGCGGCGGGAGCCAGACGACCGGCGCAGCGCTTTCCGAGGCCTTCGCGCAGCGCAGCTTCGTGCTGCTGGTGGTCGGCTACTTCGTCTGCGGCTTCCATGTCGCCTTCGTCGGCGGCCATCTGCCGGCCTACATCTCCGACAAGGGGATCGGCCTGTCGCTGTTCGGGATCAACCTGTCGCCGGCCGAGCTCGGCGGCTGGGCGATCGGCATGGTTGGTCTCTTCAATATCGCCGGCGCCATCCTGTGGAGCTCGATGGGCAACCGGTTCAAGCGCAAGAACCTCCTGTCGACGCTCTACCTGCTGCGCTCGCTGGTCTTCCTGGGCTTCGTGATCGCGCCGCTGTCGGCCGCCTCGGTGCTGATCTTTGCGGCAGCACTCGGCTTCCTGTGGCTGGGCACGGTGCCGCTCACCACCTCGCTGGTCGGCTACATCTTCGGGCCGGTGCACGTCACCATGCTGAACGGCATCGTCTTCTTCGGCCACCAGGTCGGCAGCTTCTTCGGCGGCTGGGGCGGCGGGCGGCTGTTCGACCTGCAGGGCAACTACGACATGATGTGGTGGATCTCGATCGCCCTCGGCCTCGTCTCGGCGGCGCTGCACTACCCGATCGTCGAGGAGCGCCTGGTCCGCCCGGCGGCGATCCCGCAGCCGGCATGATCTCCGGCTGGCGCCCCGTGCTGCTGTGGGGACTGGCCAGCCTGGTCGTGGCCGCGACGGTCGTGTCTTTCGTCCTGTGGGGCCTGAACGGCCCCGCCTATCTCGTGGACCTGATCGCGGCCTATTGCCTTTGACTTAGGTGAAGCGGTGCCTCCAAGACCCGGGAATCGCTGCCGCGGCAGGGGAGCGCCCTTTCCGATTCGATTGTTTCGCTTATTTCGTTTGTTTCGATTATGCGCCCTGTGGAGACCGAACGGTCCTGCATATCTCGGGGACCGGATCGCGGCCTATTGCCTGTGATCGGGAGTCGCTAACCTGGCACCGTGCGCGGCGTCGGATGCTGCCGCGGTGAGCCGGGGGGAGCGACGAATGCCGACAGCACGACTGGACGAGGACGTCTTTGCCGCGGGCGGCACGGTCGCCACCGACTGGGCGCAGGCCGGCGGCAATGCCCAGGTCTCGGTAGCCGCGGGAGCCCAGGTCCGGCGCGGCCTCAATCTCGATCTCGGCATCCAGGCTCTGGCCAGCGTCGATGCCAGCGTCGGCAAATTCCTGAGCGCCGAGGTCTCGGGCCAGGCCAGCGCCTCGGCCTCCGTGACGGCGCAGATCCAGGCGCCGATGAACCTGTTTCAGGAGATCGGCTTCGCCGTTCGCCTGCAGGCGATCGCCGAGCTGGCAGCCGCAGTTCAGGTCGGCCTCGGCCTGAAGATCGGCGACTTCCTGGAGCTGGCCGAACGGGACCCGCAGATGCGCGGTCTGCCGATAGAGCTGCTGCGGGTGTTCCTGTCGGAAGTCAACATCAAGGCCGGCCTCTACGCCAAGGCCGCCCTGACCGCGCAGGCCTATGCGCAGCTGGTCGTCACCGGCACCGCCATCGCCCAGCCCACGAAGAACATCAAACCCGGCTTCAACATCGTGGCCGGGGCAGGTGTCGGGCTGAAGGCCGGCGCCGGCTTCCGCGTGTTCGCCGCAATGGAGATCGACGATTTCAGCCGGTTCGTCGCCCGCTCGGTCGACGTTCTGGTCGAAAGGGCGTGCGACGAACTCAAGGACAACCTGCCCTCCGACAGCGTTGCGCCGCGGATATTGCTGGACGCGGCCCGACCCCTCTTCAAGACGGTGCTCCGTACCTCCTACGAGCTGGGCGAATACCTTGCCCTGAATGCGCCCGCGGCAACGGCATCGGGCGCTCAGGATGTCGCCCTGCGTTGCGCCCAGGTCGCCCTGGAGGAAGGTCAGCGCTTCCTGCTGAAAGGCCTGACGGACGCCGGCTTCTCGGCGCTTGAAGCCATGCTCCGAACCTGGGTGGCGACCCTCTCGCAGACCCAGTGGGATCGGACCCTGTCGGCGCGGCGCTCCCTCGCGAGCCACCTTCAGGCATTTCCCGCAGAACCGTTCGAGGGCACGCCTGCAAACGAAACCTACTGGAACACCCTGGTCGCCCGTCTGGTCGACCTGACTGCCGCCGCGCTCGGCGGCACGGCCGACGCCCAGACGCAGCGCTTGATCTCCGTCCTGTGGTCGGCGGCGCAGCTCGCACTGGTTGCCAATCGCCGGGTGGTCCGCGCCGATGCCCGCCTGAGCGTCATCGGCCAGCCGCCACGACAGGCCAAAGCCGCCTTCTCCGGCAACCTGACGACACAGCCGCCGACGCTGGTGCGCGATCACATTCGCAGCTCGCTGCCGTCGCCGCCCGCCGCCGGCGCGCTCAAGCTCGATCACATCGTCGAATTCCTCGCCGCCGACGCCGCACTCGACTTCCTGCGGCAGCACCAACCCGGAGTGGATCGCTTCCTGACGGCCATGACCGGCCCGCTCGGGTCCGCGGCCAACGATGTCGGACGCACGATCCTGCGCAACATCGGCAGCGTCATCGCCAGCGGCTCCGGCCAGCCCGATGCGCAGGCAACCCTCGCGGCAATCGCCGACGGGCTGCGGACATTCATGTCCGAGCACATCCACGACGAGCTGGCGCCGGTCCTGCGCAATCGGCTGGCATCGCGTCCCGACCTCAGAAGCTATTTCGACGAAGTCTTTCTGCCGACGACCGACTTTACGCTGGAAACGGTGTTCGGCATCGTCCTCGACTGGTCGCGGCGCGGCGCCGACCGCGAAGCGCTGAAGGAGGCCCTCTCCGGCGTGCTGATGAAGCTGGTCGGCCGCAGCCTCGTCGTTACGACCGACATCATGCTGGCCACGGCGCAGGCGCAGATTCACGGCATCCTCAACGGCCTCGCCGATAGCGTCGACGCGCCGAACGGCATCGTGAAGCAACTGTCGAAGGCCGCCAATCTGCCGGTGCCGGTGAGCGAGATCGCCGAACTGACAGCAGACGCGTTGCGCATCGGCGCCGAGGTCTTGGGGCCGCTCGACGAGGCCCAAAGGTCGAAGATCCGGTCCTTGATGTACGAGGTCATCGATCCTCTGCCGAGCACGGCCGGCGCCGGCTTCCTGCAGGAACTCGGCGACGGCGCCTTCATCCCCAACAACGACGCCATGATGGCGTTGGCGGCCGAGCTGGCGGCGATCAGCGGCGAACGCTTCCTGCAATTCGTCGCGAAGCTGATCGAACTGATCGGCACCAAGATCCTGGAAGAGCTGGCCGAAGTGCTGGAGGCGGCGCGACGCCAGGTGGAGCAATGGGTCGACGATGCACAGCAGGCGCTCGAAGACATGCAACGGCAACTCGGCCAGCTCCTCGCCGATATCGAGCGGCTCGCCCGGGAGGTCGCCGAACAGTTCGACCAGGCAGCCGAAAGCCTGCTGGGCGCGCTTACACCGCTGGCGACACGCTCGGGGCGCCGCAAGTTCAAGTCAAAGCTGGCGGCCGAAATCGTCGACCAGGCACTGGCGGTGCTGACCGACAATCACGTCTATCGCACGCTCGCACCACCCGACTTGAAGCGCGCCATGCGGGGCATGGCGCGCGATGCCGTCGAGCAAGCGCTCGACAACGACGTGATCGACAGCGTGCTCGACATCGTGGGCGGACTGGCGGAAGAACTCGACTCGATCATGGACGATGTCCGCGAACTCGATCCCGATCGCGATCTTGCACAGCAGATCGGCAACCTGGTGATCAACCGGCTCACCGACGCGATCTACGACAATCTCGGCCGGGATCCGCACATTCGAGTCGCCTTCGACGTTGATGTCCTGGGCGTGCGCTACCGGATCTCCTTGGGCCGCGTCGACGTTCCCGTGGAAGCCATCGTCGATGGTCTGCGACGAGCGGTGCGCGACCTCGATGCCTTCGAGGATGCCGTCCGCGATGCCGCCCGGTCGCTGTCCTCGGCCTTCACCAAGGAAGTTCGGCTTCAGGAAGTGGAAGCCGAGCGGGCGGATGTCGGCGCAAAGAGCGAGCGTCTCAGGCGGCAACGGACGGCTCTCGAGGCGGCGCCGCGCGGCGTCCGGATCCTCTCGCCGACGCCCGGTGCAGCGGCCAATGGCGAGGTGCGCATCCGGATCGAAGTCCAGGGCCTGTCGCGCGAGGCCGTGCTGGACGAGGACGACCGCCCCGATTCGGTCCACGTCTTCCTCAATGGCCGGGAGCTGCCGCTGACGTCCTTCTCCGTTACCGAACTGGGACCGGCGCCGGAGGCCACTTCCGACGTCGCCCGCAAGGCAAACCGGTTCGATCCGCGCGCAGACCTGGCACTGCGCCCGCACTGGGCCGCGTCGAAGCTGAACGAGATCGGCGCGAAGGGCACGCCGCGAGGCGGACTGCGAGCGCTCAACGCGAGCTTGGTGAAGGGCCAGTCGCGCAAGAACGACAAGTTCCCGCTCACCACGTCCGGGGCCGACGCCCTGGCCACGGTTCGCGTCAACCGGCTGGCCGCTCTTGCTGCGGCCGCGCCGGGAGCGGCGCGTATACGGTCGGCCGCGCCGAAGCAGGCCGAGGCGCCGACGCCGCCGGCACGGCGCGGCGAACGGCGCTTCGGCTCGCCAATCACCGTGACCCAGATCGACCGGCTCACAGTACTCTCCCCGCTCGGCATCGTTCTGTCCTGCGCGGTCCCCGGCGCCGGGCTCGAAGAGGGCATCAACACGCTGATCGTGTCGATCACGCCCGCTCGAGGGCAACGTGTCGAAGCATCCTGCGCGTTCTTCGTCGAAGGCGCAGCCGCGCGACCGGCCAAGCCGAAACCGGGGGAAAGCCGCCTGCCGCGGAAGAACCCGCGCAACATTCGCGATCTGACGCCCCAGAAAATCGCCGGCAAGTTCGCCCTTCCTCCGAAGAAGGATCGGCTGAAGATGGTGGCGGCGCAGAAGAAGGCGATCGTCGACCGCGGCCTGAAGAAGCGGGCCACACTGATGGCGGCCCTTCCCCCTGCCGTGAAGCTGAAGCGTCCGCCCGCCATCGTGCGGCCCATCACGCCGAAGCCGGGAGTGTAGCGCCATGACGACGATGCACGTGATCATCGCCCTGCTGAACCTTCCCGGCCAGGTGCCCGCAGAAACGCCGGAGGCACGGAGCAGGCGTCTTCTGGAAAGCGGAAGCAGGTCCAGCGCGATCGGTACAATCGACGCCTGGCTCCAGTCGCCGTCGGCGAAGAAGGAATGGCACATGGAACCCGACGCCTTCGCCGCACGCCTCAAAGTGCTTGTCGAAGCGCCGTACAAGCTGGCCCAGAGCGGCTACCCCTGGTGCACCTACGCATCCGTACTGATGTGCCTGATGCGACGCGCCCCGTCCGACGTCGTCGACTATGCGCTCAAACTCTACAATACCGGCAAGATCGGTCTCGGCAGGATCACCGGCGAAGTCTCCTCCGACCTGCGCGACTTCGATGTCGCTCGGTATCTGCGTCGGGAGTTGAGCGACAAGCCGCCCAACGGCAAGACCCACTACGTGCAGCCCGTCGATTTCATGCTGATGGCAGGGCTTTGCAGCTACGAGATGAACGGCTTCTTCGATTTCGACGGCCCGATCGACGATTCGAGTGCCGCCCCACCCATCGACGACCTCACGCCCACCAAGAAACTGATGCTGGCCAGCGGCATCTACGAATCGGTGACGCCGACCAAGATCAACCCTTCGGACACGGATGCCGCCGTGCAGGCGCTGATCGCGCCATCCTCGGAACAGGACATCCTGCTCGTCGCGCCCATGTCCTATTTCGTCGATGGCCTCAATTTCATTCCGCGCTTCAATAAAATCGGTCGACACATCGTGCCTGTCGTCCGAAACGACGGCACCAAGCTGACTTTCTGGAGCTGGGGGGACCAGCCGATTACGTCGCTG
This sequence comes from Rhodospirillales bacterium, assembly GCA_947466085.1. Classification (GTDB taxonomy): domain Bacteria; phylum Pseudomonadota; class Alphaproteobacteria; order Reyranellales; family Reyranellaceae; genus Reyranella. The sequence goes on along the minus strand of CANIEC010000148.1, from coordinate 1,857 downwards.
GGCATAACGGACGACGGCAGCCTGGCGCCGCCGACGCTGGACGGCGTGACCGGCGGCTACTCCATGGGCATCAATATTCCCAAACTCAAGGAGACGGTGACCGACAGCAAGGCCTCTCGCTGGGTCATAACCGCAACGCTCAAGCCGGCGTAGACACGACGCCGGCCCGAGACGTCACAGCACGAACTTCGAGAGATCGGCGTTCTTCGCCAGCTCGCTCACATGCGCGCGGACATAGGCCGCGTCGATCTCGATCTTCGTGTTCGGCTTGTCGGAGGCGGTGAAGCTGATCTCTTCCAGCAGCTTCTCCATCACCGTGTGCAGCCGGCGGGCGCCGATATTCTCGACCGTCTCGTTGATGTCGGCCGACAGCCGCGCCAGCTCGTCGATCGCGTCCGACGTGAAGTCGAGCTCGACCTTCTCGGTCGCCATCAGCGCCTTGTACTGCTTGACCAGGCTGGCTTCGGGCTCGGTCAGGATGCGGCGGAAATCCTCCTGGCTGAGCGAGGCCAGGCTGACGCGGATCGGCAGGCGGCCCTGCAGCTCCGGCAGCATGTCCGACGGCTTGGCGAGGTGGAAGGCGCCGGAGCAGATGAACAGCACATGGTCGGTCTTCACCGGGCCATGCTTGGTGTTCACCGTCGTGCCCTCGATCAGCGGCAGCAGGTCGCGCTGCACGCCCTCGCGGCTCACGTCGCCGCCGCCGCGGTACTCGCTGCGCGCCGTGATCTTGTCGATCTCGTCGATGAAGACGATGCCGTTCTGCTCGACCATGTCGCGCGCCTCGCGCACGACCCGCTCCTGGTCGAGCAGCTTGTCGCTCTCTTCGCGCAGCAGCGTCTGGTGGCTCTCGGCCACGGTCATCTTGCGCTTCTTGGTGCGGCCGCCGAATGCCTTGCCCAGCATGTCGCCGATATTGATCATGCCGACCGAGGCGCCGGGCTGGCCCGGGACCTCGAACTGCATCGGTCCGCCCGAATCGGCGACCTCGATCTCGATCTCGCGATCGTCGAGTTCGCCGGCGCGCAGCTTGTGGCGGAACCGCAGCTTCGTCTCCTCGCTGGCACTGGCGCCGCACAGCGCCTCGACCACGCGGTCCTCGGCCGCCAGCTCGGCCTTGGCCTTCACATCCTTGCGCAGGCTTTCGCGCGCCATCTCGATGGCGGCTTCCATCAGGTCGCGCGCGATCTGCTCGACGTCGCGGCCGACATAGCCGACCTCGGTGAACTTGGTCGCCTCGACCTTGAGGAACGGCGCGTTGGTGAGCTTGGCCAGACGCCGCGCGATCTCGGTCTTGCCGACGCCGGTCGGGCCGATCATCAGGATGTTCTTGGGCAGCACCTCGTCGCGCAGCGAATCGGAAAGCTGCAGGCGGCGCCAGCGGTTGCGCAGCGCAATGGCGACGGCGCGCTTGGCCTCCTGCTGGCCGATGATGTGCTTGTCGAGCTCGGAGACGATTTCGCGCGGGGAAAAGTCGTTACTCATGGGGGATGTCAGAGCTTCTCGATGACGATGTTGTGGTTGGTGTAGACGCAGATGTCGGCGGCGATCTTCATCGACTTGCGGGCGATCGCCTCGGCATCGAGCCCCTCCACGTCGATCAGCGCCCGCGCGGCCGAGAGCGCGTAGTTGCCGCCCGACCCGATGGCGATGATGCCGCCCTCGGGCTCCAGCACGTCACCCGTGCCGGACAGCAGCAGCGAGACATCCTTGTCGGCCACCGCCATCAGCGCCTCGAGCTTGCGCAGGTAGCGGTCGGTGCGCCAGTCCTTGGCGAGCTCGATCGCGGCGCGCAGGAGCTGGCCGGGATGGCGCTCCAGCTTGGCCTCGAGTCGTTCGAACAGCGTGAAGGCGTCG
>CANIEC010000147.1 GCA_947466085.1 Rhodospirillales bacterium | reverse complement strand
GTCGGATGCCAGGACCAGGTGGCCAGTGCCTATGGCGGCCTGAACGTCATCAGGTTTGGAACGGACGGCGCGATCGACGTCGTGCCGCTGGACCTGTCCGGCCAGAACCAGCGGAAGCTCGAGGACTGGCTTCTGCTCTTCTACACCGGAACGACCAGGCTTTCCTCGACGATCGCGAAACTGCTGGTTTCCAATCTCAATGCCAAGAGCAACCATCTCCGGCGCATGCACGACATGGTCGATCCGGCGGCGAGGCAGCTGCGGACGGGAGACATGGAGTCCTTCGGACGTCTCCTGAACGAAGCCTGGCAACTCAAGCGCCAACTGTCGGACGGCGTCTCGACGACCAGCATCGACGATGTCTACTCGGCCGCTCTTTCCGCAGGCGCGCTCGGTGGCAAACTGCTCGGTGCCGGCGGTGCGGGCTTCATGGCCTTCATCGTACCGCCCGCGAAACAACCCCAGGTTCGAGCAGCGCTCTCCCATCTTCTGCACGTACCCGCGGGGATAGACTTTACCGGGTCGACCATCGTCTACCGCCAGCTCGAAACACTGCCCCAATCCTGACAGCGACGGGAATTCCCATGGAGACCTTTCCGACGACCCTAGACTCCGTCCGACTGATCAAGCCGCCGACGATCTTCGAGGATTTCCGCGGTCACTATGTCGAGACCTACAACGAACGCCTCTACCGCGAGGCGGGGATCGACCAGCATTTCATCCAGGACGACATTTCGGTGTCGCGCCGGCATGTGCTGCGCGGCATCCATGGCGACGACAAGACCTGGAAGCTGATCTCGTGCCTGCAGGGCAGCTTCTACATGGTTGTGATCAACAACGACCCCCAATCCTCGCAGTACCGCAAGTGGACCTCGTTCACCCTGTCGGACACCAACAGGCTCCAGGTGCTGGTGCCTCCGAAGTTCGGTAACGGCCATGTCGTGATGAGCGAGCAGGCGATCTTCCACTACAAGCAGACCACGGACTACGATCGCTCGGGCCAGTTCACGCTCATCTGGAACGATCCCGCATTGAACATCTGGTGGCCGGTTCAGGATCCAATCGTCTCGGAGAGGGATCAGGGACGGTAGACGGCTTCGGCTAGATCTTGCTGGCGGCGGCGAACCTCGAAATCTCGTCGACCGCGCCGGCCAGGTGATAGAGGCTCGTCGCAGGCATGAAGTCGACGAGCGGCGTGCCGTCCTGATCCAGGCGATCCACCCATCCACCTTGCGGCGCAGGATCCAGGAAGCGCAGGTGGAGCGCTTTCGTCAACGCCAGGGCCCTCTCCACGGATCCCATCCGTCCGCGCGTCGCTTCAGCAAGATCGCTCTTGATGGCTTCGGTCATCGGCCACAAGCGGCGCGAGGCTTTCGCGATCGTGCCGTCCGGATGAACCTCATCGACGAGCAGTCCGTCCGCGTCGAAGCCTGCGCGACCGGCGTGTTCGTACAACCTCTCGACGATCGATCCAACGCGACTGTCGCCGCTTGCCCTCTCATATCGACGCAACAGCCAGCACCATTCGAAATGGTGCCCCGGCTCGACGCTCGCGCCGGCACCGGAGAGAGGCCTCAGCGCGGAGTCGAAGTATTCGAGAAGCACTCCCTGCCGATCCTGAAAGAACCTCGTGAGGAACAGTTCGAACAGCTTCCCGCTTCTCTCCAGGAAGTGGTGGTCTCCTGAGCACTCCCACAGTGCGAGCATGGCCTCGAACAGATGCATGTGCGGATTCTGCCGGCGAGGTCCCTCCCGCGACGGCAGGGTCTCAAGATAGCCGCCCCCCAGCGGCGCTGTCATTTCGCGATCCAGGAAGGAGAGCGTTTCGTGGGCAGCGGTCAACCCCTCCTGTCTGCCGGTTGCCTGCACATAAGAAGCAGTCGCGAGAAGGACGAATGCGTGCGCGTACAGGTCACGCGTGGAATCGACGACGCTTCCATCCGGAGAAATCGAAAACACCCATCCTTCACGGCCGTCGGGACGGAAATAGTCTCTCCGCATCGCGGCAAAGGCGCGTTCGACGAGCGCGTCTGAGCCGGGATGCCAATGTCGACGTAACGCAAGGCCATAGACGAAGACCTGACGGGCCTGGACAAGCAACCGAATCGGAACCTGCCGGCGTCGCTCTCTATTGAAAGCCAGTCCTTCCTCAAACCGTCCGGCTTCGGCGTCGAATCCCGACGTTGCCCAAAGAGGCAAGGCCTGCTCGCGCATCCACGCCTCCATGAACGTCGCAGCAGATCGAACATTCTCGAACATCAGGCTCGAACCCAGACCCGCGTCGCGAGCGGGTTCCTATGCTTTGAGCAGACTGTCGGCACGTTCTTTCGGCACAGCCACGACGTTCGGAGACAGGGGCGCTCCCTCGACGGCGCACTCGGGCCACCCGCCGACCTGAGAGAAGGTGAGTATCTGGTAATCCAGCTCTTGCCGAAGCACCGCGAGCAGGGTTCCCCCGCTCTGGCCCTGCGCGTGCAGCGCGCGCTCGTTCAACTCCATCAGGAGCACCGGCCGCGCTGTCGCCAGCACCTTGCGCGCGCCGGCCACGACACCCGCTTCGCCGCCTTCGACGTCGATCTTGACCATGTCGACCTGCGACAGTCCCTGTCTCGCCACCACTGCATCGAGGGTATCCAGCGGGACGCGCTCCGAACTCGCGCGCACGACGTCGTCGTGCGCGAAGTCACCCAGCGTGTTGTGGCCGGCGTGAACGCCATGGGCGAGATGCAGGTCGACGAATCCCGCCTCGGCGCCGAGCGCCGCTGCGACCACCTGGACGTTGTCCAGACCGTTTCGGCCGAGATTGCGCTGGAGGTGCGCGCGTTCACGCGAACTCGGCTCAATCGCAATCACCCGGCCCGAGGGACCGACGCGGCGGGCGGCAAACAGCGTGTAATAGCCATCATTGGCGCCAACATCGATGAACACCATGCCGGGCTTCAGCATGCGGTCGACGAAGGCGAACTCGTTGGGCTCGAAGGAGCCGCAGACATAGAGGCAGAGACTGTTGTCGTTGCCCAGGGTCACATCCACCGTGGTGCCCCCGTGCCAGCGCACGGTGAGCGGCACCGCCAGATCCTTTTCACGGGCTGCTTCCCACAGGGCACCTCGGCGGCAGGCCAACCAGCGCCGCTGGTCATAATATTCCTCGGCGAACCGCCAGCCGGGACGCGGCTCGAGCCGGGGGGTTCCCGGCGCCAGGATCGCGGCATAGGCAGCGCCGATCGTGGGGGCACGCACAATCAGCCAGCGCCCCATATTGTCGAGGTGATAGCCAACACCGGAGCAAACCCGTTCCCAGGCGCCGGCAACGCTGATCGAACGGCGGGCCGCTCTCATGCCTGAACTTTTTGCCCCCAACTTTGCGACCGTTCGGCTAACGTACCCACCGCCAAGCGTCAAGCGTGCCTGTGTGTTGCCACTTTCTGTCTTTACGGCCGTGCATTGCAGCGACCCTGCTGCGGAAATATAGTGATTGCCCCTCTCAAACGCCGCCGGTGAAATGTTCGCGCCCCTCCCCCGCGCTCTTGTCGTCTTCACGATCATGCTGCTGCCCGCTGCGGCGTCCGCCCAAAGGCCGACGACTCAAGGCGCGGCCGCACAAACCGCACCCGGTCAGGGCTTGCGCGTGGTGGCCCGCGTCAACGACGATGCCATCACCGACTTCGACCTGGCGCAGCGGGTGCTGTTCGCCATCAAGACATCGGGTCTGCAGGACAGTCCGGATCTGCGTCAGCGCATGGCGCCGCAGATGCTGCGGCAGATGGTCGACGAACGCCTGCAGGTCCAGAATGCCGCGAGGCTCGGCGTCAAGCCGACGGAAGCCGAGATTCAGAGCCGCTATGCCGAGATCGAGCGCTCCGCCGGCCTGGGGCGCGGCCAGTTCCGGCAATACCTGCAGAGCGTCGGCGTCGCCCCTGACATCGCCAACCAACAGATCGAGGCGCAGATCGCCTGGGCCAAGATCATCCGGCGAAAGGTCCGCTCCCAGGTCGACGTCTCCGAGGCGGAGATCGACGATGCGATGAATCGCATGCGTTCGAACGTCGGCAAGACCGAAACCCGTGTCGCCGAGATCTTCGTGCCGGTCGACCGGGCCGATTCGGTGGACGAAGGGAAGCGAAGCGCCGACCGCATCATGGAGCAGTTGCGTCGCGGCGCTCCCTTTGCCGCCGTGGCACAGCAATTCTCGCAGGGCGCCTCCGCGTCGGCCGGCGGCGATCTTGGCTGGGTCCTGCCGGGTGCGCTCGATCCCTCGCTCGAGGCGGCGCTCGAAAGGGTGCAGCCACGGACCTTCTCCGAACCGGTGCGCTCTGGATCCGGATGGCACATTCTCTATGTTGTCGATCGTCGACCTTTCGCAGCGTCGCGGCCCGACGACGTGAAGCTCAACCTGGTCCAGATGACCCTCGCACTCCCTACCAACGCATCACCGGAAGAGACCAGCCGGGCGACCTCCGAGGCGCAGAAGGCGATGTCCGGCGTCCGCCAATGCTCCGACCTTCACGTCCTGTCCCGCCAGGTCAAAGGCAGCACATCGGGTGATCTGAACGGTGTCAGGGTCGGAGATCTCGCGGCAAACCCGCAGATGTACGAGCAGCTGCCGCGGCTCCCCATCGGCGGCACGGCCGGCCCGTTCCGCGTCGCTGAAGGACTTCAGGTCGTGGCGCTATGCAGCAAGTCGGGCGGCGACGGCCTGCCGACCCGCGACGCGATCTCCCAGCAGCTCCTCATCCAGAAGCTCGACGCGGCCGGACGCCGCTACATGCGCGATCTTCGCCGGCAGGCCACGATCGACATCAAGTCGTGACTCGGCTGACGAATCAGCCATGACCGCAACTGCGCCGCTCGCCGTGACGATGGGCGAACCGGCGGGGGTCGGCGGCGAACTCAGCCTGAAGGCCTGGCAGGCGCGCCGCTCCGGCAGCCGTCCCTTCTTCGTCCTCGACGATCCGGACCGCCTTGCCGTTGTTGCACGCCAGCTGGCTATCGACGTGCCCCTGCGTGAGATTTCCGACCCCGGGGAGGCCGCTTCGGTCTTCTCCAGTGCCTTGCCCGTGCTCGCAGTGCGCCTCGACGCGCCCTCGACGCCCGGCCGGCCGGACGTCGCGAATGCCGCCGCCACGATCGAGGCGATCGAACGGGCCGTGCGGTTTGCCCAGGCGGGTACTGTCGCCGGGATCGTCACCAATCCGATCCAGAAGAAGACGCTCCAGGATGCGGGGTTCCGCCATCCCGGCCATACGGAATTCCTGGCCGAACTCGCCGGGGGGGTAGACGTTGCGATGATGCTGGCGTGCCCCCAGCTCCGGGTCGTGCCGGTGACCATCCATCTGTCACTGGCCGATGCTGTGCGCGCCCTCGATGGTGAAGCGATCGTGCGCGCCGGCCGGATCGCGGCCCTGGGTTTGCGCACGCTGTTCGGCATCGAGCGTCCACGGCTGGCCGTGGCAGCCCTCAATCCGCATGCCGGCGAGCAGGGCGCCATGGGTGACGAAGAGCGCCGCATCATCATGCCCGCCATCGAGGCCCTGCGGCGCGAGGGGTTCGAGGCGAGCGGACCGGCACCGGCCGACACGCTGTTCCATGCCGCGGCGCGGCCGGCCTACGACGTGGCGCTGTGCATGTATCACGACCAGGCGCTGATCCCGATCAAGACCATCGACTTCGCCGGCGGGGTCAACGTCACGCTCGGACTGCCGTTCGTGCGCACCTCGCCCGATCACGGCACGGCACTCGACATCGCCGGGACCGGCCGCGCCGATCCGACGAGCCTTCTCGCGGCCATAGACATGGCGGACGACATGGCGCGTCGGCGCCGACATTGAACATGGACGGCGTCGCCGCATTGCCCCCGCTGCGCGAGACCATCGCGGCGCACGGCCTCGACGCGAAGAAGCGCTTCGGCCAGCATTTCCTGCTCGACCTCAACCTGACGCGCCGCATCGCCCGCGCCGCGGCGCCGCTCGGCGAAGGGACCGTGATTGAGATCGGCCCGGGTCCCGGCGGCCTCACGCGTGCGCTGCTGCTGGAGGGCGCCGGCCGTGTCGTCGCGGTCGAGGTCGATGCCCGGGCGTTCGGGCCCCTGCTCGAGTTGCAGGCGGCGGCTGATGGGCGGCTCGATCTTGTGGAAGCCGATGCCCTGAAGATCGAGCCCCGGGACCTCGGCCCGGCTCCCCTCCGGATCGTCGCCAATCTGCCCTACAATGTGTCGACCGCCCTGCTGGTGCGCTGGCTTCATGCCGCGAACGACATCGCCGACATGGTGCTGATGTTCCAGAAGGAAGTCGTCGACCGGCTGGTGGCTGTGCCGCGGACGAAGGACTATGGCCGCCTCTCGGTGCTGGCCCAGCATGTCTGCGAGGTTCGCCGCCTGTTCGATGTCGCGCCGACGGCGTTCGTGCCGCCTCCGAAGGTGACGTCGGCCGTCGCGCGGCTGACGCCCCGGCCCCAAGCGGCCCGTCTGGCCGATCTGAGACCGCTGGAGCGGGTTACGGCCGCCGCCTTTGGCCAGCGCCGCAAGATGCTGCGAGGCTCACTGGCGGGCGTTTATGCCGATCCGGTGGCGACGCTCGAGCGACTGGGCCTGCGGCCGACGGCCCGGGCCGAGGAACTCTCCGTCGATGACTTCGTGAGACTGGCCGGCGCTCTTGACAGTGAGTGAGCGCTCACTACTATTGATCTTATGATCCGATCCCTTGCCTTCAACGCCTATTTTTACCTGGGCACCCTCCTCGTGGCGATCATCGGCATCGTCCTGGTGCCCGTCCCCACCCCCGCCCTGCTGCGCGGCCTGCTCTTCCACTGGGCTCGGGCCGTTGTCTGGGGCATGCGCTGGATCGGCGGCATGAAGATCGAGTTCCGGGGGCTCGAGCACCTCCCCGCCAGCGGGCCCGCGCTGCTCGCCAACAAGCACCACAGCGAGAGCGACGGCATCCTGCTCGCGGCAAGGATCCGCGGCATTGCCTTCGTGGCCATGCAGGAGCTGTTCCGCTACCCGCTGATCGGCGCGATCCTCTATCGCCTGCAGATGATTCGCGTCGATACATGCGGCGGCGGCCGCGAGCGCGAGAACCTCGCCCAGTTCGCCAAGCGCGCCTGCGAAACCGGCCGGCACATTGCGATCTATCCCGAGGGCAATCTGATGGCACCGGGCGAACGCGAGCGCTATCGCTCGGGCATCTACTATCTCTATCGCGACCTCGGCCTGCCCGTGACACCGGTCGCCACGTCGGTGGGGCTGCTGTGGAACCGACGCGACTGGCGCAAGAAGACCGGACTTGCCGCCATCGAGTTCCTACCCGCTATCGAGACGGGGCTCGACAAGGACAGCTTCATGCGCCGTCTCGAGGAGACGATCGAGATCGCGAGCGACCGGCTGATCGCCGAGTTCTCGGGTCGCCCCTATCGGCCCAGCCAGCTCGTCCTGCGCTCGCAGGGCCAGACCGGCATCGGCGCGCCGATCACCGCCCCTCGCGGAGCGCCTTGACGAAGTTCGACAGACCGACCTGCCGCTCGCGCTTCAGCCGCTCGGCCGTCAGGATCGATTTGAGTTCCATAAGGCTGGTCGCAATGTCGCGGTTGATGATCTGGTAATCGTACTCCGCCCAGTGGCTCATCTCGTCGGCGGCTTTGGCCATCCTCTTCTGCACGACCTCCATCGAGTCCTGGGCGCGGGTGATCAGCCGCCGCTCCAGATCCCGCGTCGACGGCGGCAGGATGAAGACCGTCACCAGGTCGCTGCCCGCCTTCTCCTTGAGCTGCTGCGTGCCCTGCCAGTCGATGTCGAACAGCACGTCGCGGCCGGCCATCAATGCGGCCTCCACCGGCGCGCTCGGCGTGCCGTAGAAATGGTCGAACACCCGCGCATGCTCGAGGAACTCGCCGCGTTCGATCATGCCGCTGAAGGTGGCCGTATCGACGAAGTGGTAGTCAACGCCATCCCGCTCGCCGGTCCGGCGGGCGCGCGTGGTCGCCGAGACGCTGAGCTGGATCTGCTTGTCGTTGTCGAGAAGCTGCCGCGACAGGGTCGTCTTGCCGGCACCGGAAGGCGACGAAAGGACGAGCATCAGGCCACGCCGCTGGATCTGGCCGGCATCCACCTCATTCGACATTCTGGACCTGCTCCCGCATGCGCTCGACGGCGCCCTTGAGATCGATGCCGATGCGCGTCAGCTCGATGTCCGCGGACTTGGAGCAGAGCGTGTTGGCCTCGCGATTGAACTCCTGGCACAGGAAATCGAACTTTCGGCCCACCGGATTGTCGGCGCGCGCATCGGCGAGCAAGGTCCGCGCCTGCGCAATATGGGCGGCCAGACGGTCGAGCTCCTCGCGCACGTCGGCCTTGCCGACCAGAAGCGCCACTTCCTGGGCGAAGCGCTCCTCCGAAAGCGCCGGTACGCGGCCCAGCAGTTCGGCAAGCTGGGCCTCGAAGCGCGTCCGGACGGTGCCGATCTGCGCCAGAGCGCGTTCCGTCGCCCGTCCGCACAGGCCCTCGATCTCCGCGACATGACCTTCGATGACCGTGGCCAGCGCCTTGCCTTCGGCGGCGCGCGACGCGACGAGCGCCTTCAGCGCCTCGCCAAGCGTCGCCTGAACTTCCCTGTCCAGAAGAACGAGCGCCTCCTCGGTCTCCGCGCCAGCATCCTCTTCCTCGATTACGCCACGCACCCGCAACAGCCCGTCCGCGGAGGGAGCGGCCGCCCCGGTCGTCCTGCGCACTTCGTCAACCAGCGTTGCCAGCTCCGCCAGCAAGGTGCGATTGACAGTGAGCGGCTTGGCGCTGCGTTCGCTCGTGATGGTGAGGGTGAGCGATACATTGCCGCGCTTCATCTTCCCGCCGACGGCGACCCGGGCGGGATTTTCCAGGCGGTCGAAGCCGGGCGGCACGCGACACCTGATTTCGAGGTTCCGCCCGTTGACGCTGCGCGCTTCCCAGACCCAGCGGCGCCGATCATCCGATCCCTGCGCCCGGGCGTATCCCGTCATACTTGCAATCAATTTGCCCCCTGCCCTGTTCGTGGGCACTGTTAACCCTTAAGTGGATCGGCATTTCGATTCAATCGGCTATTGAGCGAGCGTTGTCATGGCGAACAAGACCCCGACACGGCAGACGGGCCTCAAGGTGGCGGCCCTGTGCATTGGGCTTGTCGTGGCGCTGGCGGGCCTCGAGATCCTCTCCACGGCGTGGCTGACGATACGAGACGGTCGCTATACCCCGGCCAGGGAACTGTTCGCCACGTCGCGGAACACCTACATCCAGGACATCACCGGCAGCGGCGGCAGCAATTGCCGCTACGTCGATACGATGTTTCCCCATCCCTACCTGGCCTTCGTCCATCATCGCGACGATCCCTGCGGCGTTCCCAGTGCCAACGACATCGGCATGCTGGGCGACAACTATCCGGTCGCCCGAAATCCCGACCGCTACGTCATCCTCCTCGCCGGCGGATCGGTTGCCTCGCAGATCAGCCAACTCGTCCAACCGGGTCGCCGGAGCTTCATCGAAGAAGAACTCAACCGGCGCTATGTCAGCCCGACCGGCAAGCCCTTCCTCGTGCTGAATGGCGGACTGGGCGCCTGGAAACAGCCCCAGCAGCTGATCCTGCTGGCGATCTACGGCGACTTCATCGACGCCGTGGTCACGCTCGACGGCTACAACGAGCAGCACCTGATCCAGCCGGGCCTCAAGGTCCGCTTCGAGATGCCCGGCGCGAATTACCTGGGTGTGAATCCGATCATCGCCAAGGACGGGTTCGGCAGCCTCGCCGTGAGCTGGTTCCTGGGCCGCATCTCCGGCTGGCTGGGGACCGGGCTCACCAGCCATTCGCACGCCGCCTATCTGCTGGCTTCGGCCCTGGCGTCGAAGCCGGCCGACGACGGTTCCGGATTCGGTGCGAAGACCTACTCGGAGATGATGAGCCTTCCCAGCAACATCACGAACTCCGCGTCGACCTACATGGACTGGCAGATCGCGCAATACGCCAAGTACATCCGCGTCATGGACGTGACGGCCCGCGACTTCGGCATCAAGTCGATGTTCTTTCTCCAGCCCGTCCCCGCCGTGGACAAGACGCTGACGCCGGAGGAGAGCCGCGGCACCCCCGATCTCAAATATGGCGAACGCTACATCGAGATCGTCCGGCGCCTCCTCGCCCTGCGCGAGCGCAACATCGAGGTCCGCAGCCTCCTCGACGTCTTCAAGGACGAGAAGGAGACGATCTACAGCGACGACATCCACCCCAAGCGGGACCTGATGGACAGCCGCGGCTATTCGCTGATGGCCGCCCGGATGGCGCAGGAAATGGCCGCCACCTGGGGCTGGCGCACGAAACCCCAACAATAGGCGCGCCGCACATGAAAACCTTCTCCAGCATCGTGCTCACCGGCGCCTCGAGCGGCATCGGCGAGGCCATGGCCCTCGACTACGCCGCTCCCGGCGTAGCGCTGGCCCTGACCGGGCGGGATGCCGAGCGGCTCGACGCGGTTGCCGTCGGCTGCCGCGCGAAGGGTGCCACCGTCGTCGCGGAGACGATCGACGTGACCGATCGCGAGCGCTTGCTGCCCTGGCTTATCGCCTTCGACGCCGCGCATCCCGTCGACCTCGTGATTGCCAATGCCGGCATCTCGATCGACAAGGACAATTCCTCGCTCGATGATTTTTCGATCATCCGCAAGACGCTCGACGTCAACATCAACGGCGTGCTGAACACCGTCGAGCCGCTGCTCCATCCGATGATGGCCCGCACGCGCGGCCAGATAGGCATCGTCTCCTCGCTGGCGGGGTTCATAGGCCTGCCCTATTCGGCCTCGTACAATGCCAGCAAGGCCGCGGTGCGTGTCTGGGGCGAAAGCATCCGCTACGTCCTGAAGAAGGACGGAATCGGCGTCAGCGTCATCTGTCCCGGGTTCGTCGTCAGTCGCATCACCGCCGAGGCGCCCTTTCCGATGCCCTTCATGATGACCGCATCGCGGGCGTCTTCCATCATTCGACGTGGCCTTGCCGCCAACAAGCCGCGCATCGCTTTCCCGATCGGCACCAAGGCCGGTGTCTGGCTCGGGTCGGTCCTGCCGGGAAGCTGGACGGCGCGATTGCTGGGCGCCGCCTAGCGGCGGTCGAGCCGGCGCAACTCCTGAAAGACGCGATTGGCCGCGATCTCGACGCCCTTGTCCGTCCAGTGGGCGTCGCTGCGGCGGTAGGCGCCCCGCACACCCTCGAAATCCTTGCGCAGATCGACGTAGCGGATGGAGGTTTTGCTCAATGCATCGAGCAGCCTGTCCTGCCTGTAGTCCGCAATCACGTTGAAGGCAAAGAAGCGCGGCCAGGGCTTCCAGTAGTCGACATAGTCGGGATCGACGCTGCCCGGCGGCACGACGAACAGGACCAAAGGCACGCCGCGCTCGCGGGCGGCGCGGTCCATCGCCGTCAGCCAAGACAAGG
>CANIEC010000146.1 GCA_947466085.1 Rhodospirillales bacterium | reverse complement strand
TTGGTCAAAGGTTGGTGTCGCAACCAGACCCTAACCCGGAGATCGCCGGTGACCGCCGCAAGGCCGCTCCCTCGCTACAGCGCTCCCTTCCGGGCGCGCTCGCTCGCGGCCTTGCTGCCAGCACCTACACCACCACCGGGGGCACGACCTCGGCTGGCAGCTCGCTTCTTCGGCGTAACCACTGTCCATTTTGAGCTGGAAGGCACCCAAATCCTGATCGACGGCTTTTTCAGCCGACCCGGTCTTCTCCAGATCCTCGCCGGCAGGATCAAACCCGACGATGAGAGGATAAGTAAGGCGCTGACTGCTGGTAGGGTTGGGACACTCTCCGCTCTTTTCGTCGCGCATTCGCACTACGACCACGCGCTCGACTCGGCACGGGTTGTCAAGCGCAACGGAGGGGTGCTGATGGGCTCCGAGTCGACCGCGAACCTTGGCCGGGCGGAGGGACTGCCAGCCAACAGAATCAAGGTGATCCAGGGCGGCGAGAGTTTCTCGTTCGGCGGCTTCGACGTGACTGCTTACCAGTCGCCTCATTCGCCCGATGCGCTCTTCGAGGGTGGCATCACGGCGCCCCTTTATCCGCCTGCCCGTGTCAGCGACTACAAGGAAGGCGGCAACTTCTCCTTCCTGATCCGGACGAAGAATTGCTCGATCCTTGTCCATCCGAGCGCCAACTATCTGCCGGGTCTCTTCGAGGGTGTTCAGGCAGATGTCGTGTTCCTGAGCATCGGGAAGCTGGGGGAGCAGGGCGACGTGTTCATCAGGACGTACTGGGCCGAGACCATCGGTCGAACGAACCCCCGGCTGGTGATCCTCACGCACTGGGACGATTTCTTTAAGCCGCTCGATGGGCGACTGACGCCGATGCCGGTACCGCTGGACCGGATCTCTAAGGCGATCAGGGCAATTGCCGGGCTGGCCGACAGGGAGACGACCGTTGCAGTCATGCCTCTCTACGAGCCCGTCGACATTATGAGCGCCACTGGCGGCTGCAACGGCGGGAACTTACCGAAATGATCCATGGTTGGCTTCGCACGCGCCGTCTGGCGATCCTTGTAGGTGCGCTTACTGGCTTCGTAGCGTGTGCCCCGCTCGCCGACTTTGTTGAGCGCAGTGGCAACAAGATCGCTGATCCACCCACGCCGACGTCAGCGATCGCCCAGGGCGTTCACGACCGGATGCTAGTGGCTGATCTCCACGCTGACACCCTGCTGTGGCGGCGGGGCCTCGTCTACAGTAACCCCGACAGCCAAGTCGACCTCGCCAGGATTGTGAAGGGCAATCTCGGGCTGCAGGTCTTCACCATGGCGACCCGCGTGCCGGCAGAGGGCCGGTGCATCCACGAGCGGAACTTCGATCCTGCGCCCCTGCTGGCCCTTATCAATGGATGGCCTGCGCCAACTTGGTCTTCGGCGAACGCGAGGGCCGTCTACCAGGCTGAGGCACTACGGCAGGCGGTGAAGCGAAGCAACGACACGCCGACCCTGGCTTCCCCCCGCGGCGGGGAGCAGCAAGTCCATCTCACGTTTATCGAGTCGCTGGACGACCTCGGTAGCTGGCTGCGCCGCCGGTATCGCTCTGAAACGCCCGATCCCCATTCTATTGGCGTGTTGCTGGGCGCCGAGGGCGCGCACGCCTTCGACGATCCTGACGGGCCGGAGTTCGAACGGCTTTGCCAGCTGGGACTGCGCATGGTCGCGCCGACCCACCGGTTCGACAACGACTATGCCGGGTCGAGTGAAGGCTGTATCCGCGGCACCCTTACGGAAAAGGGCATCCGGCTGATCAATATGGCGGTCAAGCGCCGGATGATCGTTGACCTCGCGCATGCCTCGCATCCGTCCTACGAGGCCGCCATCGGGCTGCTCGGGCGCGCACGTCATCCCGCTGTGGTTTCGCATTCCGGCCTGCAGGGTTACCTCGACCGCATCGACGTCAAAGGCGGCCATCGCGCTAATTCCGATGACGAGCTAATCTGGCTCGCGCAGACCGGAGGCGTCTTCGGCATCGGCTTCTGGCCGGCGGCCGTAGGGGTGCCCAGCGTCGACAACGTCGTCGGGGCCATTCTTTACGCGGTGGAGGTGCTAACGCGCGCCCAGGGTGCCGCGCCCGTAAAGGGCGGCTCGCATGCCATCACGAGGGCGAGCGAGCACATTGCCCTCGGATCAGATTGGGATGGTGCGGTCGAAGTGGCGATTGATCCGGCTCGCCTGGCGGCGATTACCGAGCGCCTTCTCGTTCACCTGGAGCCAGACGACGTTGCGAACGTGATGGGCCTGAACGCGTGCCGTGTGATCGCCCAGAGCCTCGGCGCCGGCGACTACACCGCGGCCAGGAAGTTTTGCGGCGTCGCCGCTCTGCGGACTGCAGCTCAACCCGAACAGGCTGCGAGGCCACTGAAAAGGCCGGATTCCGGCGAATAATCGAAATAAAAGAAACAAACGAATCATTCGAAATGAGAGTCGCACCCCCTGAAGCAGGTATCCTGATACCGCTGCCGGGTCGATGGCGCGCGCCGGTACCGGCAAAAAACCCGTTCCAACAGCCGGTTGGAGCCCATTGCGCCGGGCCAAATCCGCGTCATGCTCTCCCGCAAAAGGAGGAACGCACCATGAAATTCGGCATCTTCTACGAGCTGCAGCTGCCCCGTCCGTGGGCGCCGGGCGACGAGCATCGGCTCTACCAGAACGCGCTCGACCAGGTCGAGCTGGCGGACCGGCTGGGCTACGACCATGCTTGGCAGGTCGAGCATCACTTCCTCGAAGAGTATTCCCACTCGCCCTCCCCTGAGTCCTTCCTCGCAGCGGCGAGCCAGCGGACGAAGAACATCCGGCTGGGGCATGGCATCTTCCAGGTGACGACCAACCATCCGACGCGCGTCGCCGAGCGCGTGGCGACGCTCGACCTTCTGTCGAACGGGCGCTGCGAGTTCGGCATGGGCGAGAGCGCCTCGATCACCGAGCTCGAGCCGTTCGGCGTCACCATGGAGAACAAGCGCGAGATCTTCGAGGAAGCGGTCCGCGCCATCATGCCGATGTTCAAGGACGGGCCCAGCGAGCATGCGGGCAAGGTCTGGAACATCCCGCTGCGCATGGTCGTGCCCAAGCCGCTGCAGAAGCCGCACCCGCCGCTCTGGGTCGCCTGCTCGCAGCTGCAGACGCTGACCAAGGCCGGCGAATGGGGCATGGGGGCGCTGGGCTTCCAGTTCGTCTCGGCCGACGCCGCGCATGCCTGGGTGCATGCCTACTACAACGCCTTCGTGAAGCGGCAGAAGAAGCTCGCCGACTACAAGACCAACCCCAACATCGCGCTGGTCAGCTTCTTCATGTGCGCCAGGACCGACGAGGAAGCACGCGCCCGCGCCGACGGCGACACCTTCTTCCAGTTCGCGCTGCGCTTCTACGGCCAGTCGGCCGACCGGCGCCGGCCGGCCGCCGGCACGGTCAACATGTGGGAAGAGTACGAGAAATGGAAGAAGGCCAACCCGGAGCAGCACGCGGCCTCGCTGCGCGGCGGCCTGATCGGCTCGCCGGACACGATCCGGCGCAAGCTGAAGAAATTCCAGGAGTCGAACATCGACCAGGTCGTGCTGCTGAACCAGGCCGGCAAGAACCGCCACGAGGATATCTGCGAATCGCTGGAGCTGTTCGCGAAGGAAGTGATGCCTGAGTTCCAGGGCGCGCACCCTGCGCTGCTGAAGTGGAAGGAGCAGGTCCTCAACCGCGAGATCGACCTAGCGGAGATCGACACGACCGCCTTCACCGACCGCTACGGCGGCACGATGAAGGGCATCGCGCCCGTAAAGCAGGCGGCCACCCAGGGCGTCCGCGCCGCCGAGTAACGACGCGCCGAGCTTCGACCCTCAACCTCATGCTGAGGAGCGCCGCGAAGCGGCGCGTCTCGAAGCATGGGTACGAGCACCACGCCTGTTGCCCACCCTTCGAGACGGCCGCGATGCGGCCTCCTCAGGGTGAGGTGGATGGGGAGCGGCAAGTAGAAAGAATCTCTACGGCGCCGGGGCTGTGAAACAGTCCCCGCCGGTCGCAGCAATGTCACAGGCGGCGTCACGCCCTCGCCGCTTCCGTCAGCTAGTTAACCTTCAGAGGAGAAGCCGCACCGCGGATGCGGCCAGTTGAGCTTGCCCTGTACGCAGGAAGGGGCCTCTAATTGTGTGAGGGGAAGACGATGTCACGCAGCCTGGATGCTCCACTCAGTCCCAACGAGGAAGTGACCCTGCGCCGAGTCGCGCTGGGCATTTCCCCGATGAAGGACCTGGCGCCGCGGGACCTCATGCGCCTGAAATCCCTGGCGCTGGTCGAGATCGACGCCGGCGTCGCGCGCCTGACCGACTTCGGGCGCCAGCGTTACAGCGCCCTGCCGCGCGCCGGCACCGCCCGGGATCTCTCCTCCTACGAGGCGATGGTCGCCGTCGTCGGCGAACGGTTGCGCAAGTCGCCCGAATGAGGCGCGCCGGAATGTGAAGTCTTTGCGACCTCCTGCAACTGCCCGGGTGAGCCTGCGTTCCTCAGGCACCACCATCAAACAGGAGAGAGCGATGACCGACCTAACCCTGACGCCGAAGAACCTGATCGCCGCCGAGCGCGTCACCGGCACCGACGTCTACAATCTGCAGGGCGATAAGCTCGGCACCGTCGAGGACATCATGATCGACAAGGTGAGCGGCCGCGCCATCTACGCGGTCATGTCGTTCGGCGGCTTCCTCGGCATCGGCGAGAAGCACCACCCGCTGCCCTGGTCGACACTCAAGTACGACGAGCGCCAGGGCGGCTACGTCGTGGCTCTCGACCGGAAGATCCTGGAAGGCGCGCCGACCTACGACGATGCGGAAGACTTCACCTGGACGCCGGACTATGGCCGCCAGGTCGACAAGTACTACGGCGTTCCGACTTACTGGTAAGCACGGACACTGAAGAGGCCGGCCGGACTTCCCCGAAGGGATCGGTCGGCCTTTTTCAGGGCGTCACCTTCTGGCAGCCCGCGCCTTGCCAGCGGTAGCCCTGCGCCGAACCGGAGACCATCGTCCATTCGACGATGCAGCTCTGGCGCACCAGGGTCGGCGGAAAGCCGCCCATCGGGACCCACAAGCCGCCGCCCCAGCCCCATCCCCAGCCGCCGAAGCGCTGATAAATCGGCGGCATGCCGGGATCGATGTAGGACGTGTCCCACCGCCATTGCAGGATCTTCGATCCGTCCTCGAGCTGGTAGCTGTTGTCGGGAATGCGGCCCATGCTGTTCAGAAGTCCGGCCTCCGGCGCGCCCGCCATCGCGCGAAGCTGGCCGTCGAAGACCGCCTCACGCTCCGCCCGGGTTTCGCAACCGGGCGACAGGGCCAGGATCGACAGGACCGCCAACAGCCGTTTGATCGACATGCCGTCATCGTATCGCGCAATCACTTGGCATTCACGCTCCGGTCGGGGATGTTCCGCGGCGGACCGAACCTGGTCCGTCGGGGAGTCGGGAAGACCGGATGGCATCGGCGTTGAAATGGCTGGCCTTCGCCGTTTGCGTGGCAGGGCTGGTGTGGGGACCGTTCGCGCGGACGTTCGAGGATGTCCGGCGCTACGGATACATGCCCGACATCATGCCGTCCGACTGGCGCGCCACCAACGTCTGGCTCGACAGTACCGGCTGCACGGTGGCGCGCGGTGTGTGGCTGGCGGTGTGTGAAGGGGACCGGCTGATCCCGATCTCCGAGCGCGCCATCGCCGACGATCCGGGCCATGCCCTGCTGCTCAGCGCCTGGGCGGGCATCACGGGCAAACGCGCCACCCTGGTCGACGTGGCGCGTCTCAGCACGCTCCTCAACACGATCGGCCTCGTGGCCCTGGCGGGGCTGCTGTTCTCGCGGCGGGCCCGGATCACCTCGATCGTCCTGCTGGCGCTGGGACCGGCGGAGTTCCTGGGCTGGATGGGCACCTCGCCACACTGGGCCTTCATCGGCATGGTGAGCCTGGCCGGCCTGCTGCCGCTGGCGATCGCGACGCGCAGCGGCTGGGGCTGGATCGGTGGCGGGATCGTGGCACTTGCCGTCGTGACGCTGGTCCGCGAGTCGATCGGCCTGATGGGCTTCGCGCTGACCCTGGGCGCCGTGGCGACGATGGCCTTCTTACAACGACCGCGTGAGGTTCGTGGCCTCATACGCCCGGCGCTCGTCATCCTGCTGGCCGCCGCCGCTCTGCTCGCGCCCAAGTGGACCACGATGGCGCGCGATGCTGCCTTCCCAATGGCGCCTGTCGAACGGTTGCAGACCCACGGCCTGTCGCACACGCTCTATCTCGGCCTCGGATTCGTCGAGAACAAGTGGGGCATCCGGTACGACGACGACTATGGCGAGGACCTCGCCAACAAGGCCGGGCTCGTCTTCTGCTCGCCCGAGTATTTCCGCCTGATGTGGAAGCTCTATGTTTCGCGCATCGTGGAGGATCCGGTCGAGGTGGCGCGCATCTACTCGGAGAAGGCGCTGCAGTTGCTCATCGTGCCGACGCTTTATCCCGGCCCGCCCTTCGGGATCGTCCTGGCGATCGGTCTCGTGCACCTGCTGGCGGCAACCTGGCTGGGCCTCTGGCGACGGGTGGGCTTTCCGCAGGGTCTGCCGATCGAGGCCGTGTCGCTCGCGTTTCTCGGCCTGTTCCTCGCCCAGGCGATCCTGGCGCTGCCCAGCCACATGTATGCCGTCCCGGTGAACGCCTTCATCCTGGTCCTGCTCGGCACCCTCGTGGAGTTCGTGGCGCGCGGCCTGTGGACGGCGCTGTCGAAGCGCCGCCGTCCTACTTGATGGCGCCCAGGTACTTCTTGCACTCGTAGGTGAGCTGGTTGGTCCGCTGGTCGTCGCAGGGCTTCTGCCACTCGATCAGGATGGCCGTCGCATAGAAGACGAAGACGCCCAGGATCCACACGGTGATCGACCAGCCCATGGCATTGTCCAGCCGCTGGTGAAAGGCTGGCGTGGCGCGCGCCGGTGCCGCCACCGACACGACACCGCGCACCAGCAGGATCGTGAGGGGGAAAGTCGCCGCGCCGCTGGCCAGATAGAGAAGGAAAACGGTCAGCGCGTCCATGTCACCAGGTAAGCTTCGGCATGGGGATGGGCCCGTTCTGCTTCGGCGCCCAGCCACGCGCTTCCATGCAGTTCGCCATCATGCGCTCGTAGTTGAACTTGTAGCCCTGGTTGGCCATGTCGGAGTAGAGCCCCTGCTGGCCGTAGCGCTCGCGCTCGGCCGAGAAGGTCGCCCGCCGCTGGTCGTCGATGTTGCGCTCCTGCTGCGCCCTCGCGCGGACCTGGGTACGGCACAGGCCTTCGTCCTTGGTGAACTGCTCGGCGTCGGCGCCTTCCTTGGAGAAATCCTTCGGCGCGCAGGCCGAGATCGTCGCCGCCGCCATCACGAGGGCGATCGCGAGTTTCATGCGGTGCCCGCCAGAGCCGCCTCGATGGCCTTCAGCGCATCGGACGCCTTGGTCCCGTCCGGACCGCCGCCCTGTGCCATGTCCGGCCGGCCGCCGCCGCCCTTGCCGCCGAGTGCGGCCACGCCCGCCTTCACTAGCTCGACCGCGCTGTGGGTCTTGGCGAGATCGTCGGTCACGCCGACCACGGCCGAGGCCTTGCCGTCCTCGACGCCGATCAGCGCCACGACGCCGGAGCCCAGCTTCTTCTTGAACTCGTCGGCCATGCTCTTGAGGTCCTTGCCCGGTACGCCGTTCAGCACGCGGCCGATCAGCTTGATCCCGCCGACGTCGCGCACCTCGTCGGCCGAAGACCCGCCGCCGGAACCGCTACCGGCCAGTGCCAGCGCCTTGCGCGCGTCGGACAGCTCGCGCTCGACCCTCTTCTGCCCCTCAACCAGCGCCGCCAGACGCGCCGGGAGATCCTCGGGCCGTACCTTCAAGGTCGCCGCGGCCTCGGCCAGCAGGTCGGCCTGGTGGCGGACGAAGGTCTCGGCCGCATTGCCGGCCAGCGCCTCGATGCGGCGGACGCCGGCCGCGACCGCGCCCTCGCCCACGATCTTGAACAGGCCGATGTCGCCGGTACGCCTTGCATGGGTGCCGCCGCACAGCTCGACCGAATACTTCTCGCCGCCCGGGACGTCGGCATCGCCGCCCATCGTGAGCACGCGCACCTCGTCGCCGTACTTCTCGCCGAACAGCGCCATCGCGCCGGCGGCGATCGCCTCGTCCGGAGTCATGAGGCGCGTCTCGACCGCCGAATTGTGGCGGATGCGATCGTTCACCTCGTCCTCGATCCGGCGCAGCTCCTCGGGCGACACCGCCTTGGTGTGGCTGATGTCGAAGCGCAGCCGGTCCGGCGCCACCAGCGAGCCCTTCTGCGTGACGTGCTTGCCGAGATGGCGGCGCAGCGCCTCGTGCAGCAGATGGGTGGCCGAATGATGCGCCCGCAGCTGGGCGCGGCGGACCGGGTCGATGGTCATGACCAGATCGTCGCCGACCTTGAGTTCACCCGTCTCGACCGTGGTGTGATGGGCGTGGAGATCTCCCACCATCTTCTGGACGTCGGCGACCGACGCCTCGTTGGCGCCGCTCACCAGACGGCCGGCATCGCCCTGCTGGCCGCCAGACTCGGCATAGAAGGGCGTCTGGTTGGTCACGATCCAGCCGGTCTGTCCCGCCTTCAGGGACTGGACTTCCTTGCCGTCGAGCAGGATCGCCCTGATCTGGCCCTCGGCGCGCTCGGTGTCGTAGCCCAGGAACTCGGTGGCGCCGGCCTTCTGGCGCACGTCGAACCAGATCGCCTGGTCCGCGGTCTCGCCCGAGCCCGCCCAGGCGGCCCGCGCCTTGGCGCGCTGCTCGTCCATCGACGTCTCGAAGCCATCGGTGTCGACCTTGATGTCGCGCGCGCGCAGCACGTCCTGCGTGAGATCGAGCGGGAAGCCGAAAGTGTCGTAGAGCTTGAACGCGACCTCGCCCTTCAGCGTGCCGCCGGCCGTCAGCTCGCGCGTCTCGTCCTCGAGCAGCTTGAGGCCGGTGCCCAGCGTCTTCTTGAAGCGCGTCTCCTCGAGCTTCAGCGTCTCGGTGATCAGCGGCTGCGCACGCGACAGTTCGGGATAGGCGTCGCCCATCTCGCGCACCAGGGTCGGCACCAGCTTGAAGATCACGGGATCCTGCGCACCCAGGATATGGGCGTGGCGCATCGCGCGGCGCATGATGCGGCGCAGAACGTAGCCGCGGCCCTCGTTGGAGGGCAGCACACCGTCGGCGATCAGGAACGACGTCGCGCGCAGATGGTCGGCGATCACCTTGAGCGAGGCGCTTTGCGCGCCGTCGGGATCGACATTGATCTCGTGCGCGGTCGCCTCGATCAGCGCGCGGAACAGGTCGATGTCGTAGTTGTTGTGCTTGTGCTGAAGGACGGCCGCCAGACGCTCCAGGCCCATGCCGGTGTCGATCGACGGCTTGGGCAGCGCGATTCGCTCGTCCTTGGTCACCTGCTCGAACTGCATGAAGACCAGGTTCCAGATCTCGATGAACCGGTCGCCGTCCTGGTCGGGGCTGCCCGGCGGACCGCCGGGAATGCCCTCGCCATGGTCGTAGAAGATTTCCGAGCACGGGCCGCAGGGGCCGGTATCGCCCATCGCCCAGAAATTGTCCGAGGTCGGGATGCGGATGATCCTGTCGTCGGACAGGCCCGCGATCTTCTTCCAGTGCCCGGCCGCCTCGTCGTCGGTGTGGAACACCGTGACCAGCAGCTTGTCCTTGGGCAGGCCGTAGTCCTTCGTCAGAAGGTTCCAGGCCAGCTCGATCGCGTGCTCCTTGAAGTAGTCGCCGAACGAGAAGTTGCCCAGCATCTCGAAGAAGGTGTGATGGCGGGCCGTGTAGCCCACGTTCTCGAGGTCGTTGTGCTTGCCGCCGGCGCGGACGCACTTCTGCGAGGTCGAAGCACGCGAATAGGAGCGCGTCTCCAGTCCGGTGAAGACGTTCTTGAACTGCACCATGCCGGCGTTCGTGAACATCAGCGTCGGGTCGTTTCGAGGCACCAACGGGCTCGACTCCACGACTTCGTGGCCGTTTTTGCGGAAGTATTCCAGGAAGGTACGACGGATTTCGCTGACGCTTTGCATGCCGGCCTTGTAGCGTGCGCCCGCCCGCCAAGTCCAGAACAGGGAGCCCAGGGAAAATGGCCGCCGAGGCCCATTCTACCGCCACTCTTCGCCTCTCCGTGGGCGACCTCCGGGTCGTCCATCCGATCACCGTCCCGAGCGGCCCCGTGCCGGCGGCGGACGTCGTGCCGGCCCTGCAGGGGCTGGTGAACGCCGTCGTGACGG
Source organism: Rhodospirillales bacterium (assembly GCA_947466085.1). Lineage (GTDB taxonomy): Bacteria > Pseudomonadota > Alphaproteobacteria > Reyranellales > Reyranellaceae > Reyranella. Next base: position 1,145 of record CANIEC010000146.1, on the reverse strand, counting down.
CTGCCGAGACCGGCAAGGCGATCTCCTGCCGCAAGGGCTGCGGCGCCTGCTGCCGCCAGCTCGTGCCGGTCTCGCGCACGGAGGCTGAACGCCTGCTGGTGACGGTCGCGGCCCTGCCCGCGGAGCGGCGCGCCGTGCTGGAAGGCCGCTTCGCCGCCGCCGAGGCCGCCCTGGCGGCCGCCGACCTCAAGGAACGCAAGGGCCGGCCCGACCGCGAGCTGTCGACCGCCTATTTCGCGCTGGGCATCCCCTGCCCCTTCCTCGAGGAGGAGAGTTGCTCGATCCACCCGGACCGGCCGCTGGTCTGCCGCGAGTATCTCGTCACCTCGCCGGCCGAACTCTGTGCCGGGCCCGAGCAGGAAGGCGTGACGCCGGTGCCCGTCCCCAAGGTCTCGCTGGCGGCCCGCAGCCTGCAGGACGAGCGTGAGGACTGGTTTCCGCTGGCGCTGCTGATGGACTGGGCGAAGCGCCGGCCCAGGGACGGTGCCAGGCGCACGGGGCCGGAGTGGATTCAGCGGTTTCTGGAGGGGATGGCCGCCAAGCGCACCTGAGAGGGTGTGTCAGCAATCTTGTCTGTTCTGCGCCTGCCCCGCCCATTTTCTTATGCGCTTTGCGCATAAGAAAATGGGCGGTACCGCGCGTGGGGTGCGGTACCGCCCTTAGGGACCCGGAGACAGGGGATCGGGGTTCCCTATTCCTCGTCGTCGTCCTCTTCCTTGCCGCCATCCATCAGGACGTTGGCCAGGATGCCGGCGTTGGCGCGCACCTTGTTCTCGATCGCATTGGCGACCTCGGGGTGCTCCCTTAGGTAATTCTTGGCGTTCTCGCGGCCCTGGCCGATGCGGGTGCCGTCGTAGGAGTACCAGGAGCCCGACTTCTCAACGACGCCGGCCTTCTCACCGAGATCGATCAGCTCGCCGTTCTTGGACACGCCCTCGCCGTACATGATGTCGAATTCGACGACCTTGAACGGCGGCGCCACCTTGTTCTTCACGACCTTGACGCGCGTGGCGTTGCCGACGACTTCGTCCTTGTCCTTGAGCGCACCGATGCGGCGGATGTCGAGGCGGACCGAGGCGTAGAACTTCAGCGCATTGCCGCCCGTCGTCGTCTCGGGGCTGCCGAACATGACGCCGATCTTCATG
>CANIEC010000145.1 GCA_947466085.1 Rhodospirillales bacterium | reverse complement strand
TGGAAGAAGCTTGTAGGCAACCGGCCGCTGGTCGCGATCGGCGGGCTGACGCTGGAACGCGCGCTGCTGTGCCTGAAGTCGGGCGCCGACATCGCCTCGGTCGTCGGCGATATCGTGAACCATGCCGATCCGATCGGTCAGGCCAGGGCCTGGATCGCGGCGACGAGAAAGTCGTGACCGACCGTTACGCCCGCCAGGCCGTGCTGCCCGAGATCGGTCCGACAGGGCAGGCGCGTCTCGCCGCCGCGTCGGTGCTGGTGGTCGGCGCGGGCGGCCTCGGTTGCCCGGTGCTGCAGTATCTCGCCGGCGCCGGCGTCGGCCGGCTCACGATCGTCGATCACGACACGGTCGAGGAAACGAACCTGCATCGCCAGCCGCTCTACGGCATGCCCGACATCGGCAAGCTCAAGGCCGAGGCGGCGCGCGCCACTCTCCTGCGCTTCAATCCGCATGTCCGTATCGACGCGGTGGCCGAGCGGCTGACGCCGCAGAACGCGGCGCGCCTGGTCGCCGAGGCGGACATCGTGGTCGATGCCGCCGACAGTTTTGCCGTGACCTACATGTTGAGCGACGTCTGCTTCGCGGCGGCCAAGCCGCTGGTGAGTGCGTCGGTCATCGGCATGACCGGCTATGCCGGCGTCTTCTGCGGCGGCGGCCCCAGCTATCGCGCGGTGTTCCCGGAAGTCTCGGTCGATGGCGGCACATGCGCCACGGTGGGCGTGATCGGCACTGCGGTGGCGACGATGGGGAGCCTGCAGGCCCACCTCACGCTGCATCATCTGCTCGGCCTCGAACCCGGCGTGCTGGGCCGCGTCGTCACGTTCGACGCGAAGCGTGTGGCCTTCGGCGGCTTCGATTTTGCCGGCAGTCCGGAGCCCGACGATCAGGTGGCGTTTATCGCGCCCGATCAGGTGCGATCCGACGACCTCGTCGTCGACCTGCGCGGCCTCGACGAGGCGCCGGTCTCGCCTTTCGCCGGCGCGCGGCGGCTGGTCGTCGATACGATCGATGAACTCGGCACGCCCGACGGCAGGGTTGTGCTGGCCTGCCGCAGCGGCCAGCGGGCGCTGATGGCCGCGGACCGCCTGCGCGAGCGCGGTGTCACGAACCTCGTACTGGTGGCGCTGGGCTGAAGGAGTTCCGGCGTGGCCTTTCCCGCTCCACCGACGATGGAGGAAGCCCGTCGTCACCAGATCTATCCGGTGAGTGCGGCATCGACGTCGACGTGATTTACGTCTTCTCCCAGCGCGCGGCGGCTGCGTCGTCTTCTTCATGGGCGCCGACCCATTGTTCGCCCTTCGGCGTATCTTCCAGCTTCCAGAAGGGCGCCTTGGTCTTCAGCCAGTCGACCAGGAACTCGCAGGCCTCGAAGGCGGCCTCGCGATGGGGCGAGCCGACGGCCACCAGCACGATCCGTTCGCCCGGCTCCATGCGACCGTAACGATGCACGATCAGGGTCGCTTCGAGCGGCCAGCGGCGGTTCGCCTCGGCCTCGATGTCCTGAAGCGCCGTCTCGGTCATGCCTGGATAGTGTTCGAGCGTCAGCGCATCGATCCTGTCGCGGTGATAGCCTTCGCGCACATGCATCTCGCGCACGAGACCGACGAAGACCGCGAGCCCGCCGATCCGCTTGTTGCCGTCGGTGAGGCGGGCCAGCTCGGCGCCGACATCGAAATCGGCTTCCTGGACGCGCACCGTCATCTCAGCCGCCGGTGAAGGGGGGGAAGAAGGCGACCTCGCGCGCGCCGGCGAGCTTCACGTCGAAAGTCGCCGTGCGCTGATCGACGGCGGCGCCGAAGGCCGCGCCTTCCGCCAGCGCCTCGGCATGGCCGGGACTGCGGCTGCGCAGCCAGACGACCAGGTCGCCCACCGTGTCGGTGCCGTCCGGCGGCGTCACCTCTTCCTCGGCGACTCCAACGGTGCGCTTCATCCAGGCGAAATAGCGGATCTTCACTTCTGGCCGCCCGACGCGGGAGTGTCTTCCGCCATGTGGCGCAGGCCGGTGCGCAGATAGTCGTAGCCGGTGATGAGCGTGAGCGCCGCAGCGATCCAGATCATGACGATGCCGGCCTGGGTAACCCAGTGCGCGGCGGAGTCTCCGACCAGCAGCGCGGCGATTGCCACCATCTGCACCGCCGTCTTCCATTTTGCGAGCGCGCTGACCGGCAGGCCGACCCGCAGCTCCGCGAGGAACTCGCGCAGGCCGGAGACAAGGATCTCGCGCGCCAGGATGATGAGGGCCGCCAGCACGTTCACGCCCGTCAGCGTGCTGTTGTCGACCAGCATGACCAGGGCGGCGGCGACCAGCAGCTTGTCGGCGATCGGATCGAGGAAGCGGCCGAAGCGCGAAATCTGGTGATAGCGCCGAGCGAAATAGCCGTCGAACCAGTCGGTCACCGCGGCGGCCACAAACAGCGCCATGGACAGCCACTGCGCCCAGCCGCGATCGAGCCAGAAGCAGGCCACGACCAGCGGAATCGCGACGATGCGCGACAGGGTGAGCATGTTGGGAAGGTTGAACAGCATCGACCCGGACATTACCGGCCCCCCCGGAAGTGGTCATGGATTTTCTGGGCGAGCGCGCCGGAGATTCCCGGCACCGACTTGATGTCCTCCAGGGTCGCGCCCGAAACGGCGCGGGCGCTGCCGAAATGATTGAGCAGCGCACGCTTGCGGCCGGCGCCTATGCCCGGCACCTCGTCGAGCGCCGAGCGTGTCAGGTCTGCCGCACGGCGCGTGCGGTGAGTGCCGATCGCGAAGCGATGCGCCTCGTCCCGCAGCCGTTGCAGGAAATAGAGGACGGGATCGCGCGGTTCGAGCGAGAAGGGCGGCTTGCCGGTCATGAAGAAGCGCTCGCGGCCCGCATCGCGGTCCGGCCCCTTGGCGATGCCGACCAGGGCGATATCCTCGAGGCCGAGTTCGGTCATCACCCCGCGAACCGCTTCGAGCTGTCCCTGCCCGCCGTCGATCAGGAGCAGGTCCGGCCAGTGCTCGTCGTCGCGCTCGGGATTCTCCTTCAGCGCGCGGCCGAACCGACGGGTCATCACCTCGCGCATCATGGCGAAGTCGTCGCCCGCGGCACCCTCGGTCTTGATGTTGAACTTGCGGTAGGCGTTCTTGGTGAAGCCCTCGGGTCCCGCCACGATCATGGCGCCTATCGCTGCCGTGCCCTGGATGTGGCTGTTGTCGTACACCTCGATGCGCTCGGGCGGCGCGTCGAGCCCGAACACGCGGGCCACGCCCTCGAGCAGGGTGCGTTGCGTGCCGCGTTCGGCCATGCGGCGGGCCAGCGCCTCGCGGGCATTGTTCACCGCCTGGTCGAGCGCGTCCTTCTGGTCGCCGCGCTTGGGCTGGCGAATTTCGACCTTGTGGCCGGCCGACAGAGCGAGGGCGCTTTCCATGAGTTCGCGCTCGGGGACATCGTGACTGGTCAGAATCAGTTTCGGCGCCTGCCGGTTCTCATAGAACTGGCCCATGAACGCCTCCAGCACCGGGCCCTCGTCGAGTTCCTTGGCGTGGCTGGGGAAATAGGCGCGGTTGCCGAGATTCTGGCCGGCCCGCAGGAAGAAGACCTGGACGCAGATCTGCCCGCCTTCGGCGTGAGCTGCGAAAACATCGGCTTCATCGATCGACGGCAGGCTGATCGACTGGTGTGACTGGATCTGGGACAGCGCGCGAATGCGGTCCCGCAGAATGGCGGCGCCTTCGAATTCGAGATTGGCAGAGGCCTGCTCCATGCGCTTCGACAGGGTCTGCTGGACCTCGCGGTTGCGCCCGCCCAGGAACCCCCGGACGTCGTCGACGATGGCGTCGTATTCGGGCTTTTCGATGCGGCCGACGCACGGCGCCGTACAGCGCTTGATCTGGTACTGCAGACAGGGCCGTGTGCGGGTCGAGAAGACGCCATCGGAGCAGGAGCGCAGGGGGAAGGCGCGCTGCAGCGCGTAGAGCGTGCGGTTGACCGCGGTGGCCGACGCGAACGGCCCGAAGTACTCGTTGGCCGGCCCGCGCGTCCCGCGATGCTTGGCGAGCTGCGGCCATTCGGTGTCGCGGCGGATCACGATGTAGGGGAACGACTTGTCGTCGCGTAGCAGCACGTTGAAGCGCGGCATGAAGCGCTTGATCAGGTTGTTCTCGAGGAGCAGCGCCTCGGCTTCGCTGTCGGTGACGGCGAATTCCATGGTCCGCGTCGCCGAGACCATGCGGATCAGGCGCGTGGCCAGCCGGGTCGGCTGGGTGTAGGCGGCCACCCGGCTGCGCAGCGAGCGCGCCTTGCCGACATACAGAACCTCCCCGTCGGCCGCGATCATGCGGTAGACGCCCGGCTTGCGCGGCAGGGTCCGCACGAAGTCCGCGATGATCCGCATTCCGTCGGCGAGCGAGCCTTCGCTGGGGGGCAGGTCGATGTCGATTTCGTCGGTCATCTGGGACGCGGAAAATGGCCCTGCCCGGCCCTCTGCACAAGGCAATCGGGAGCATGTGGGGAAGTCTGTGCAGAAGCCGTACGTCCTATCGCTGTTACGCCAGCGTCACTGTATTGACTCAATGTAGGAGGGGTGGCAGTCGCCCGCCACCCCTGGTTTAACTCAATGTTCTGATTTGGTTTTTTGCCGTTTAGCCGGCGGTCAAAAAAAGCTGGCTAACCGCTTTGTTCTCTTTTCGATCCAATCGGCCGACATGCTTCGATGTGTGGATAAATTCGGTGGCTTTACAGCACTGACAGCATGCGTCCGACGAGCGGGTGGCGGACCACGTCTTCCTGCGTGAGCCGGACCACGGCGACGTCGTCCAGTCCCTCCAGCCGGGTCCCGATCGACGCCAGTCCGGACAGTTCCGGCAGCAGATCGGTCTGGTCCGGATCACCGGTCATCACCATCGTCGAATGCCAGCCGAGCCGGGTCAGCAGCATCTTGAGCTGGCCGTAAGTGCAGTTCTGGGCTTCGTCGATCAGCACGAAGGCATTGTTCAGCGTCCGTCCGCGCATGAAGGCCACCGGGGCGATCTCGATCGTGCCGTCTTCGAGGTGCTGGGCGAGACGCTTGGGGCCCATCCGGTCGTTCAGCGCATCCCACAGCGGGCGCAGGTAGGGATCGAGTTTCTCGCGCATGTCGCCCGGGAGAAATCCCAGGTTCTCGCCGGCTTCCACGGCCGGCCGCGACAGCACGATCCGCGAGACCGTGCCGCTCTCCAGGGCTTCGACGGCAGCGGCGATCGCCAGGTAGGTCTTGCCGGTGCCCGCGGGCCCGAGCGCCACGGTGAGGGGTTTGCTGTCGATCGCCTCCATCAGGACCCGTTGGTTGTCGCTCCTCGGCCGGATCTTCTTGATGTAGCTCTGGTCTCGGTCATTGGCCGGAGTGTGGTCGAAGACGACGCTGTGAATACGGGCGCTGTCGATGGCGTGCAGCTTGGCTCGGCGTGCGGCGCGTTTGGCCATATTCGTACTCCGGTGTCATGGTCAGGGGAGCGGGATCGATCGCCCAAAACAAAAACGCCCCCGGCGGGCGGAGGCGTTGGCGATCGATGGTCTGACTGAAGGGTGAGGTCGATAGGGCACGCGGTGGATGTTCCACCGGTGAACCAGTTTCCGTCGGGGGACATGTCCTCGAACGGATAAAAACCCTCCCTCAGTTACCAAAGGAAGCCTAGCCCCAATCCTGCCCTCCGACCACCACATTTATGGGCTGTCGCCGAAAATTAACCCTAGGGAAAGCAATCCGTCTTCAACGATCGTGGACCGGTCGGCCGGCGACGTAGGTCGCCTGGACCGCCCGGTCGTCGCCCAGGATCATCTGGATGAAGAGCTGTTCGGCGAAGTCGCGGGCCTCGTCCATGCGAAAGGCGATCAGGGGCGTGGAGCGCATGTCGAGCACCACGAGATCGGCTTCCATGCCGGGGGCGATGCTGCCGACCCTGTCTTCGAGATGCAGGGCCGCCGCCGAGCCGCGCGTGGCGAGATAGTAGGCATGGGCGGCCGACAGGGGGTGGCGGTTGAGCTGCGCGGCCTTGTACGCCTCGTTGAGCGTCTGCAGGATCGAGAAGGAGGTGCCGGCGCCGATATCGGTCCCGAGACCGACGCGGACGGGGCGGTCGGCGCGCTTGGCACGCGCAATGTCGAACATGCCGCTGCCCAGGAAGAAGTTCGAGGTCGGGCAGTGGGAGATCGCGGCATCGGCCGCATGCAGGCGCTGCAGTTCGTCGTCGCCCAGCCAGATGCCATGACCGAACACGGCGCGCTTTCCGCAAAGTCCGTGATGATCGTAGACGTCGAGATAGCTGCCGCGGTCAGGGAACAGTTCCTTGATCCAGGCGACCTCGGCCTCGGTCTCCGCGATGTGCGTCTGCATCAGGCAGTCGGGGTGCTCGCGCCACAGCGCGCCTGCGGCGGCGAGCTGCTCGGCCGAACTGGTACCGGCGAAGCGCGGCGTGATGGCATAGAGCAGGCGCCCGCGCCCGTGCCATTTGCGGATCAGCGCCAGCGAGTCGTCGTAGGCGGACTGGGCGCTGTCGCGCAGCCCGTCCGGCGCATTGCGGTCCATCAGCACCTTGCCGGCCGCGAGCCGCAGCCCGAGCGCTTCCGCCTCCTCGAAAAGGATGTCGGCAGAGTGGGGGTGCACGGAGCAATAGACGCAGCTCGTCGTGATGCCGTTGCGCAGGTTCTCCTGCAGGAAGGCGCGGGCCACGCGCCGCGTGTAGGCGCGGTCGGCGAACTTCAGCTCGGCCGGGAAAGTGTAGCGTTCGAGCCAGTCGAGGAGCTGCGCTCCGTGACTCGCGATCATCGGCGTCTGCGGGAAATGCACGTGGGTGTCGATGAAGCCCGCGGAGATCAGCGCATGGCTGCCGAAGTCCCGGATCTCGGTGCCGGCCGGCAGCAGCGGGGCGACGCGCGCTGCCGGTCCGAAGTGCGTGATGCGCCCGTCCTGCATCGCCACGATCGCATCGGGCTCGTGGACGAGGGTCCGCTCGAGTCCGTCGCGGAACGGATCGCCGGTGAAGGTGAGGGCGGGGCCGCGTAGGGCGGTCGGTCGGGCAGCGGAAGACATCGCCGCGACGTTCGCACCGAACGGCAGAGCGGGGAAGGGCTGTGCTACAGGGGACGCCTGCAACGGGAGATTCGGCGATGAGTGAGATCGTGTGGCGCGGCATGACGCGGGCTGAGCTCGACAAGGCCTATGACAATACCAACGCCGTGGCCGATTCCGGTCCGCGCCGCGACGGCTGGATCGCGCGCAGCGAACGCTTCCGGGTGCTCCATGCCGAGGGGCTCGATCTCGCCTACGGCCCGCGGCTGCGCAACAAGCTCGACCTGTACCGCTGCGGCCGTGCGAAGGCGCCGCTGTTCGCCTTCATCCATGGCGGCTACTGGCAGCGCAACGCCAAGGAGATTTTCGCCTGCATGGCCGAAGGGCCGCTCGCGAACGGGATGGACGTCGCGTTCCTGGGCTACACGTTGGCGCCTGAGGCCACCCTGTCGGCCATCGTCGAGGAAATTGCCGAGGCTGTGCGCTGGCTGCGCCGGGAAGGGCCGCGTCACGGGGTGGCGCAGGATCGGCTGGTCGTGTCCGGCTGGTCGGCGGGCGGCCATCTGACGGCGACGACGCTGGCCATGGACGAGGTCGATGCCGGCCTCGCCATCAGCGGCATCTACGACGTCGAGCCCTGCCGGCTGAACTATCTCAACGAAAAACTGAATCTCACGGCGGAGGAAGCGGCCAGGACGAGCCCGCTCCTGCATCTGCCGAAAAAGAGCGCCCCCGTCGTGCTGGCCTATGGCACCGCCGAGTTGCCCGAACTGCAGCGCCAGTCGATCGCGTATCACGAGGCGCGTCGCGCGGTGGGCCTCGCGAGTGAGTTGTTGCCGCTTGCCGGACTCAACCATTTCTCCATCATGGACGAACTCGAGGCGCGCGACGGGGCGCTCGCCCGGGCGGCGGCAGGTCTGGCGTTTCCGTCCGATTCCTGACGAACGCGAGGCATTTTGCAGGACGTCATGCGTTTGGTGCCACATCCTACGGCGCGGCGTCACATTCCCTTCCCAGGCGATCGAATGTTAGTTTGATCGTTCTGGAGGTGAGGCAATGAGCGTCAATCGAGAGGCAGCCGGTGCTGCCCTGAAAGGCGAGCGAGAGACCCGTTCGAAAACGACAGGTTGGGGCGCGCGGATCGCCCTGGTGATGGCATCCGTTCTGGGATCGGTGGCGCTGCTCGAAGCGGGATACCGGCTGGTGCTGTGGGGCCCCCAGGGGCTCGTGAATTGGCCTAACCTCGTTCACCAGCGCATGGGGATCGGCGCCGGCGGCGATAGTTGCCAGTACGTCTACAGCCCGGCGATCGGCTGGACGTCGCCGGCAAACTGCGTCTCGGCCCCCTACAATTCCGACGCCGATGGTTTCCGCCGCTCGGCTTCCCAGGCCTCCCTTGCCGAACCTCCCATTCTCGTCACCGGCTCGTCCTTCGCCAAGGGCGACGAGGTCGGCGACAATGAGGCCTGGCCCGCCTATCTGCAGGACATGATCGGCCGGAAGGTGGTGAACGCGGGCGTCAGCGGATATGCGTTCGACCAGACGGTGCTCAGTACCGAGCAACTCGTCCCGAAGGTGAAGCCGCTCTTCGTCATTGCCAGTTTCACCCCCGGCGACATCAGACGGGCCGAACTGAAGGTCGCCTGGAGCCGCGAGAAGCCTTTCTTCACGGCGAAGGAAGGAAATCTCGATCTGCACAACATACCGGTCCCCGGAAGGCTGGGTGAGCCGGTCCGCTTCCCAACAGCGGCCGAGTGGCTCGGACGGTTCGCCTTGGCTGAACTCGTGGCTGAACGGCTCGGTCTGCGGCGGGGCTGGTATTTCCGCGAGGTCCGGGGCGCCCCGGTCGGCGCGGGCGGTACGATCGCCTGTCAGCTTATGCCGCGGCTCGCTGCTCTCGGTGTCCCGGTGGTCGTCTTGGCGCAGTACAGTCGCCACTACTGGGAGGACAACAGGCTGTTTGGCACGGCGGATCATCGCGCCGTTGGCAAGGTGCTGGGCTGCGCGGCTGCGGCGGGGCTCATCCCTTTCGATATCGCCGATAAGTTGAAGTCGGCCGTCGACGCAAGCGGCGCCGCGGCCGTCTACCGCACCGACCACCATTCACCCGAGGGCAACCGCGTGGTGGCGGACCTCGTGATGCGCGAACTCGTCAACCGGCGGCTGCTGGGGCAGACGGCGGATCGCTGACGCCTGCAAATGGCATCGGCCGGGGTTGAAAAAGCGTGGCGCCCTTCCTGCCCTTGATTCAGAGTGACCGGGCGCCCTCAAAACTCGAAAAAGGTAAGAGGCATTCGCGATTGCCGCCGCCCCAATGATATGGCTTTTATGGGCTGCCTAGTGAACTAACTAGCCAACATCCTGGAATGCCTTGGGATCTGCCAAGTGGTGGTCTGTGTAAATGTTCAAACGGATGCTGCGAAATCTAACGCGACCTGCTCATCGTCCCGTCAAGATGCTTCCAGTGGTGGCCTGCGTGCCCGGCGTCGATGTTTGGTTTCTTCGCTTCGCGTTCGCGTTTCTGGCGCACCTCCAACAGGGGGGTCATGTCGTCGACCGGCTGAGCGGAAAGTGCGTCGGCAATCCTGCAGGTCCTTCGTTCAACTTCGACCATATGAGCGGTGGTCCGCTTCTCTGGGCACCCGACCTGGCTCCTTCCCGGCATCTATTCATCGGCCATACGGTTTGTCCTGGATTCGACAGGATCTCCTCGCAGTTCGACTGGTGGGCGAGCACGCCCTTCTCGGCGCCGGGGTATGACTATCTCCACGATGGAATCAACTACGGGCATGTCCCGGTCGACCTCGCGCCACATGCCTTCGTTTCCGTGTCGGTAGGCGACGTGGATGCCGCCGCATGGACCCGCGCCGGGCAGCGTATGGTCCTCGTCTACGGCGATCCTATCCAGCACGCTGTCGGCTGTTTCGCCAACCTTCGAAATCAAGTGCGTCCGGCCCGCGGGCAACCCGGCGAACCGCCACCCATGGATTGGACGTTCCATGAGTATCTGCTCAAGCGCGCGCTGCCTTCCTACGCCAAGATGTTCATTTCCTATCAGGCAATGGCGCAAGCGGCGCCGGGCGCGGTCCACATCGTGCCAGAGGACGCTTTGCGGGCGGAGCCTGCTCGCATCCTGTCGTCTCTGTTGTCGCACCTGAAGCTCGATCGCTGGCAATCGTCCCCGATCGACGTCGTTGCCGACCTCTCTCGGCGCGAGCACATCATGGCGATCGAGAGGGAGCTTGGACGAAGCCTGACCGGTTCTCGCGGCGGCCGCAGGAAGGTAGCAGGGTCCGTGCAGGAGACGGTCGCCTGGGCGGCCCGGGATCCGAACCTGCGGCGCGAAGCCTTGTCCTCTCTCGCATCGATGGGGGTGGATGCGGGGTACTTTCGGGAGGCCCCGGTGGCTCGATCGCTTCGAGGGGATGCTGCCGCCACTGGTGGCGTATAATCAATTTCAATAGTGTACCGCGCCAACGTCCAACGGGTGAGACGCCTGTGGGCAGAACGTCCGGTCACCATCGGACGGAGGCGGCTGCTGCGCGCTCCTGGCATGGCCTTCGCTGGCCAAGCTTGGGCTCGTCGCTGGAGTTGGGGAGTTTCAGTGAAGCAGAACATCGTGGTCGCGACGCATCACAAGACTGGCACCGTCTGGATGTCCACGGTGTTCAAAGCGATCGCTCGCAGGCTGGGTGCAAATTACGTCGACTTCTGGACCCACTATGGACGGCTCGATCGCGCTCTGAAGACGCCGTTCATTCTGCTCAATCACAACTCGATCTTTTCCCGGCATGCGAGCCAGCTTCGTCGGGAAGACGTTCGGGTGCTTCATCTCATTCGCGACCCGCGAGATGTGCTGATCTCGGCCATGCACTACCACAAGAAGGCCGACGAGCCTTGGCTCCACGAAAAGGTATCGGGCAGCAAGGATGCCCCCTATCAGCAAAGGCTCAATTCGCTCGCCACACTCCACGAGCAATACATGTTCGAGTTGGAGAACGCGACCGGCAGCACCATAGAAGCCATGCTCGATTGGCAATATGACAGGACGAACTGCGTGGAGGTTCGTTACGAGGATCTGTGGGCCGACCGATCTCTATCTGTCTGGTCGGACATTGCATCGTTCCTGGGATTCGAAGGTGCCGAACAGGAAGTGTGCCGGCAGTGCTTCTGGGAGCACAGCCTGTTTGGTAAAGCCTCCAGGGCCAATCGGCGTCATGCTCGTTCCGGCGAGGTGGCGCAGTGGAAGCGCGAGTTTACTCCGGAGCTGGCGCAGGCTTTCCTTTACCGCTTTCCCGACGCCTTGCAGGTGCTTGGATACGAGAATGGCGATGGCTGGATCGAAAGCCTGACCACATCCTCGAAGTCCCAGGCACAAGCTTCTACGCCGCCCCAGAATCCCACCCTGAGCGCCTATAAGTAACTCCGTCGAAAGCCTAGCCTGGCGGCGCACCCGAAGGGTGAGAGTTGCCGAGATGAGGCTCAAAAGG
>CANIEC010000144.1 GCA_947466085.1 Rhodospirillales bacterium | reverse complement strand
TTGCTCCCTGACCCATCGGGCGGCACTATGCGCCCACCACGGCCACCAATGAACAGGGCTGCGCAGCCGACGAGCGTCACGAGGGCGGCGATGACGAAGCCCGGCCCGTAGCCACCGAAGCCGTCGCGCAGAAAGCCGAACAGCGCGGGCCCGAAGGCCGAGGTGAGCTGGATCACGGTGGCGGCCGTGCCGTAGGTCGTGCCGAAGGCCGCCGCGCCGAACTCGCGCCGGACCACGATCGGACCGAGCGTCGTCACGTGGCCGATGCCGTAGCCGTAGACGAGGCTTGCCGCGACGAGGACCGGCACGGTCGGCCAGAAGGAGATCGCGAGCAGCGATAGCGCCTGGGCGATCATGACCACGCAGCCCAGCCGCCGCGCATCCACCTGGTCGACGATGCGCGCCAGGATCAGGCGGCCGATAAAGGCCGTGACGCCCGCGGCGCTGACCAGCAGCCCGGCCCCGGCCCGCCCCATCAACGGTTCGGCCAGGGCGACGTGGTGGGTGATGAAGCCGATCTGGATGGTGAGGCCGAGGGCAAAGGCGATGGTTGTGCTCCACAGGAGCAGGCGGCGATTGGCCGGCGTGGCGATCGGCGCCAGAGGGAGCTTCGGCGGGGCGTCGCCCTTCAGGATCTCGCCATCGCGCAGCAGGCCGAGATCGGCGGGACCGCGATAGCGCAACACGACCGCGATCAGGGGCCCCACGAGCAGGACGGCCGTGATGGCGGCTGCGATCAGCCCGCGCCCGAGGCCCAGTTCACCGATCGCCAGCAACAGCAACGGCACGCCCGCAATGGCACCGACGCTCGCGCCCATGATGGCCAGGGTCATCGAGCGCCCCTGGTGACGTTCGAACCACGGCGCCACCGTGGTGGTGATGCCCGTCATCGACAGTGTGGACCAGCCGACGCCCAGCAGCGCGAAGCAGGGATAGAGTTGCCACGGCGCCGACACCTGGCCGATCAGCGCGACGCCCGCCGCCATGCTGGCGAGCCCCAGGAGAAGGACGGGCCGCGGTCCCCGGCGGTCGATGCTGCGGCCGACAAAGCGCTGGATGCTTGCGCTCACGAGGAAGAACAGCGTGATGGCCGACGCCACCTCGGCGATCGGCCAGCCATGCGTGGACGTCACCGCCTGCAGGTAGACGCTCGATCCGAAGAGGCCCAGCGACCAGGCGACGGCTGCAATGAGGAAGCAGGCCGCGACGACCCGCCAGCCGTAGAACAGGCCAGCCAATTCAGCCCGGCTCCCCGGGACGGGGCAAACACGACATGACCGTTTCCTCGCATCTTTATGGTTTGCGATACCCTATATGAAGGGCGAGGGTCCTCACCAGGATTCCCGATCGCGCACGCCCGAAACCGCAAGGAGGAATACATGCCCACGAACGTCAAGCAGATGATGGAAGCAGCCAATGCCGCCGTGCCCAGGATCACGCCGGACCAGGCCCGGGAGATGATCGCCAAGGGCAACACGCTGGTCGTCGACGTGCGCGACGCGGCGGAAGTCGCCAGCAACGGCAAGGTCGCGGGCGCCGTCCACGTCTCGCGCGGCATGCTGGAATTCCGCGCCGACCCCGAGTCGCCGGCGCACGACAAGGCCTTCGACAAGACCAAGAGCGTGATCGTCTACTGCGCCTCCGGCGGCCGTGCGGCCCTGAGCGGCAAGGTCCTGAAGGATTTCGGCTACACGAGCGTCTTCAACCTCGGCGCCTTCAAGGACTGGGCCGACAGCGGCGGCGCGGTCGACAAGGCCTGACGCCGGGAAGGGCCGGCGGCCAGGACATGGGCCTTGCCGCCTATTCCTTCATGAACGCATTGAGCTCGCCCGTCGGGATCGCACGGTCGAGATAGCTGAACGTGCCCTTCTCCCTCACCTCGGTCGCCGCATCGATCAGACCCGTCATTGCGACGCGATAGAGCGAGGTGGCGAGGCTGATCCGCTTCACGCCGGCGGCCTCGAGCTCGGCCTTGCTGAAGGACTTGCCCTTGATGCCGACCATGAAATTGAAGGGCTTGCGGAGCGCGCCGCAGACTTTCTTGACCGACGCCAGATCGGGCAGGCCCGGCGCGAACAGGACATCGGCGCCCGCCGCCTCGTAGGCCTGCAGGCGCTTGATCACGTCGCCGAGGTCCGGTTTGCCGCGCAGGAACCCCTCGGCGCGCGCCGAGAGGACGAAGGGTACCGGCAGCGAACGCGCTGCATCGACCGCCGCCTTGATGCGTGCCGTGGCTGTTTCGATATCGAACAGCGGCTGGTCCGGGTTGCCGGTCGCGTCCTCGATCGAACCGCCGACCAGTCCGACGCCCACCGCCTGACGGATCGTCTCGGCGGCATCCTCAGGGGAATCGCCGAAGCCCTTCTCGAGATCGGCTGCTACCGGCAGGTCCGTCGCGTTCACGATCAGCCGCGCATTGGCCAGCGCCTCGTCGCGCGACACCCTGCCATCACGCTTGCCCAGCACGCCCGCCTTCGCGCCGCTCGAACTCGCCAGAGCCTCGAAGCCAAGCCCCGCCAGGATGCGTGCCGAACCCGCATCCCACGGATTGGCGATGACGAAGGCGCCCGGCCTCTCATGCAGCGCCCGGAACTTGCGGGCCTTCTCGGCCTGGCTGACACTCATGGAATACTTCCCCTCATTCGAATGACCCGGCGGAGTTTGTCTCGTCCGCCCGCCGCCGGACAATCGAGATTATTTCAACGTCGCCGCCTGCCTGGCCGCGACCATCCGGCGCCACCGCATATAGGGCAGCGTGATCGCCACCGAGATGGCGATGTAGATCGAGATCACGACGGCCACGCGGCCCCCGGGCAGCGACGTCGCGACGGCCACCGCGACGCCGATGTGGCGGGTGGCGCAGGCGATGGCGAGCGCCGAACGGTTTTCCTCCTGCGGCCCGCCGACCAGGTGGCCGATGACCAGGGCCATCAGGATCAGGAGCGCGAGCGCCGCGACACCCTGCCATTTTACCTCGAGAACCACATGCCAGTTCACGGCCAGCAGCACGACAGCCGCCAGCGTCATGGCCAATCCTGCCAGGCCGACCACCCGCCCGCCGGTCCAGGCCGCCAACTTCGGAAAGAATCGGCGCACGGCCATGCCCGCCAGCAGCGGCAGGAAAAACGACTCGCCCAGGACCAGCGCCGTCCTCTCCGGCTCGAGGCGCGGCAATCGAGGGAACAGCGGTCCGAGCATCTCCAGCCAAAACGGCACGAGGATCACAGCCAATACCGACGAGACCACAACCAGGCTGAAGGTGTATGCCCCGTCACCGATGCCCAGGAGCTTGCGCGGGAGCAGCGGCGCCCCGGAGGAGACCGCGAGCACCAGCAGACCGGCTTCCGCCCCCGCCGGCAGCGGCAGCAGAATGACCAGCCCGACGGCCGCCAGCGGCACCAGCACGTACATGGCCAGCAGCGAGCGCAACAGCAGCGCGGGATGCCGGAACAGGCGGACCGCGTCGTGCAGCGTCGAATCGAGGCCGATGCCGAAGATGATGATCGTGACGGTGATCTTGAGGAGAACGAGAAGTGCGACGGTCATGACAGAGGCTTATCGCATGGCCAGCGAATTATCAGCCACCTAGGCTCTGCATCCTTTCCTCACACTGGATGTGAGCCCGGACCGGTCGGCGGCCTGGCTTCTGAGCGGACCGGCCGCGGCGACAGCATCAATATTTTGTTGCAGCAGCACTGCCGAAGCGCACAAATGGGTCATGATCGCGCCGAGTTTGCCACGAGAGCAGACAGCCTCATCGACGGACCGCGGTCGGGGGAGACAATTTCATGCAGCGTCGTAGCCTGATGGCCGCCCTTGCCGCCACGCTCGCGGCCGGCGTTTCGCGAGTCGCGCTGGCACAGGACACAGCCAAGAAGCCGTTCACGCCCGAGCAGCTCGACCAGATGCTGGCGCCGATCGCGCTCTATCCCGACGCCCTGCTCGCGCAGTCCCTGATGGCGGCGAGTTACCCGCTGGAGGTCGTCGAGGCGGCCCGCTGGTCCAAGGCCAATCCGGCCCTGAAGGGCGATGCCGCGGTCGCGGCCGTCAAGGACAAGAGCTGGGACGTCAGCGTGAAGTCGCTGGTCGCCTTCCCGCAGGTCCTCAGCCAGCTCAGCGACAATCTCGACTGGATGCAGAAGGTCGGCGACGCGATGATCGCCCAGCAGCAGGATGTCGCCGATTCGATCCAGCGCCTGCGCGCCAGGGCGGCCGACGCCGGCAATCTGCAGAGCGGCAAGGAGCAGACGGTCACCTCGCAGGGATCGGGTGGCGATCGAACCATTGTCATCGCACCGACAAACCCGGAAGTGATTTACGTACCGGCCTACAATCCCAACAGCGCCTATGGGACGTGGCCCTACCCGGCCTACCCGCCGACCTATTATCCGCCACCGCCGGGCTACGGCTATGGCTCGGCCCTGCTGCGCGGCCTGATGTTCGGTGTGGGCATTGCGGCCGCCGGCGCGATCTTCGGCGGCTGGAACTGGGGACGCGGCAACAGTTACGTCAACGTGAACGTCAATCGCGCGGTCAACATCGACCGCAACTTCAACGTCAACAACATCAACAACGGTCGCTGGCAGCACGAGCCGATCCACCGCAAGGGCGTGGCCTATCGCGATCCCGCGACCCGCGAGCGATTCAACCAGGTGCGCCCGGGCGCCGACCAGCGCCAGGAGTTCCGCGGCCGCCTCGAGAACCGCCCCGCCGGCGGACAGGCCAATGCCCGCCCCAACCTGCCCAATCGCCCGGGCGGCGGCGCAGCCCAGCATCCCAACGTCACGAACCGCGCCGCCGGTGGCCAGCATCCCAATATCCAGAACCATGCCGGCGCCCCGCGCGGCGGCGGCGCCATCCGCGGCGTCAACAACGGGCAGCAGGTCAATCGCGAGGCCGCCCGCGGACGGGCGCAGCAGTCCCGGGCGACGACGCATACAGCGGGCGGCGGTGGTGGCGCGCGTGCCGGTGGAGGCGCTGCGCGCGGTGGCGGCGGTGGCGGTGGCGGCGGTGGCCACGTCGGCGGCGGTGCGCACGGAGGAGGACGGCGATGAACGCTTCACTGCTCAGGAGGGCGATCCTCGCCCTCGTCCTGGCCGGCAGCTTCGCAGCCGGACTGTCGACGATCGGATGGGCACAGACGGCCAAGTCGCAGGGCTTCGCCACCCCCGAGGCGGCTGCCGATGCTCTCACCGAGGCGATCCGGCGTGACGACGACAAGGCGGTCAGCGCCGCGCTGGGCGCCGGCTGGCGCGACTTCGTCCTCGGCCGGCCCGAGGACGAGGAGCGCACGCGCGAGAAATTCCTCCAGGCCTGGGACGCGAACCACAAGGTCATCGTCGACGGCAACAAGGCGACGATCGAGGTCGGCACGACGGGCTGGACCAGTCCCATCCCGCTCGTAAAGGATGGCGACCAGTGGCGCTTCGACGGCGAAGCGGGCCGCAAGGAGATCATCGCCCGGCAGATCGGACGCAACGAGCTGTCGGTCATCCAGAGCCTGCTGGCGCTGGTCGATGCCCAGCATGATTATGCGGCCCTCGACCCGATGAAAGTCGGCGCGCCGGTCTATGCACGGCGGTTGCTCAGCTCGCCGGGCAGGAAGGACGGTCTTTACTGGGATGCCGCCCCCGGCGAACCGGAGAGCCCGATCGGTCCAGCGCTCGCGACGGCCCAGGCTGCGGGCCAGGGCGGCACCGAAGACGGCTATTACGGCTACCGCTTCCGCCTGCTCTATGCCCAGGGACCCGATGCGCCGGGCGGCGCGTACGATTATCTCGTGAAAGGCCGGATGATTGGCGGCTTCGCGATCCTCGCCTGGCCGATCCGCTACGACGACACCGGCGTCATGACCTTCATGGTCAACCAGGACGGCGTGGTCTACGAGCAGGATCTCGGCCCCGACACCGCGACCAAGGCCGCCACCATCACCGTCTACAATCCGGACAAGAACTGGGACAAGGCTGATACGACCCCGCCGTGACGGCCACCGCAATCGCATGTGAGACAAAGGTCCCTCACTGCGTTCTCAGGGCGGAGATTACTCCGTCCGCGATGACACCGTTTGTTTGATCGGCGCACTGCGCAAATCCCAACAAAATTGTCATCCCGAACGCAGTGAGGGACCCTTCTCTTCCGCGAACAAGTGAACTGCAACGGCCATTCGAGCGACGTGCGATCGCCCTGCCGTGACGGCGGGCGCTAACCCGGCCAGGGCAGCGACCAGGTCTTTACGTTGGTGAAGCTCTTCATCGCCTCGAGCACGCCTTCCTTGTAGCCGAGGCCTGAATCCTTGATGCCGCCGAACGGCGACATCTCGATGCGGTAGCCCGGCACTTCCCAGATATTCACCGTGCCGACCTGCAGCTCGTCGACGAACTTCGTGATGTAGTCGAGCCGGTCGGTGCAGACGCCCGACGACAGGCCATAGGCCGTGCCGTTCGAGACCTGGATGGCGTGGGCGATGTCCCTCACGCGGATGATCGGGATCGCCGGGCCGAAGGTCTCCTCGCGCACCAGTTCGGCCTGCGGGTCGACATGATCGACGACGGTGGGCGGGAAGAGAGCGCCCTGGCGGTCGTTGCCGTGCAGCAGCTTCGCGCCATGCTTCGCCACCGCTTCGCTCACCCGGTTCTGGAACAGCGTCGCGGCGCGCTCGTGGATCACGGTGCCGACATCGGTCTCGGGATCGAGCGGATCGCCGGCCTTCAGCTTCTTCGCCTTGGCCAGCACCCTCTCCACGAAGGCATCGGCCACCTTGTCGACGACCAGGATGCGCTTCACCGCGGTGCAGCGCTGGCCGGAATTCTTGGTGGCGCCCGCCACAGCCAGTTCGGCTGCCTTGTCGAGGTCGGCATCCTCCATGACGATCAGCGGGTCGTTGCCGCCCAGTTCCAGCACGATGCGCTTGTAGCCCGCCTTCTCGGCGATGTACTTCCCGACCCGGACCGAGCCGGTGAAGGTCACGAGATCGGCGCGCGGATCGACGATCATCGCGTCGCCGATGTCGGACGGATTGCCGGTGATCACCGACAGCATCTCCGACGGCAGGCCCGCCTCGTAGAGCGTGTCCGCAAGGAACAGCGCCGTCAGCGGCGTCAGCTCGGTCGGCTTCAGCACGACGCAGTTGTTGGTCGCGAAGGCCGGCGCCAGCTTGTGCGCCACCATGTTGAGCGGATGGTTGAAAGGCGTGATCGCCGAGATGGCGTTCAGCGGCTGGCGCAGGGTGAAGATCTTGCGCGACTTGCCGTGCGGGGTGAGATCGCAGGAGAAGGTCTGGCCGTCATCCAGCATGCAGAGCTGGCCCGCGAAGGTGAAGACGTCGTAGGCGCGGCCGACCTCGTAGAGAGAGTCCTTCAGGCAGAGGCCCGACTCCAGCGTGATCAGGCGCGACAGCTCTTCCTTGCGCGAGACGAGCAGGTCCGCCGTCTTGAGCAGGATCTGCTGGCGCTGATAGCGCGTCAGCTTCGGCTTGTAGTCGTGGGCGATCTGGAAGGCCTCAGCCACCAGCTCGGGCGTGGCGCGCGGCACGGTGCCGACCAGGCGGTTGTCCCAGGGGAAACGCACCTCGAGGCGCGCCTTGGTCTCGACCTTCTTCCCGGCGATGCGGAGATACTCGTGCCGGACGTCGGAGCCCGTGCGGGTGATGGTGTCCATGGAACTCTCTCAGGCGACGAGGTTGAGAGCGAGATCGAAGGCGTCGAAGTTGCGCCAGCGATGCGCACCCGTATCGCCGTTCGCGAGCTTGCGGTTGCACAGCAGCGGGACGCGCTGCTCGGAAGTACCGCCATGGCTGCGCAGCGGCTCGGTGAGGCCCGAGAGATCGTGCCGCGAGGCCGAGGTGCCCAGCACTTTGTGCGTTGTCGAGACGACGATGAGATCGCCGAGGCGATCGGCCGGCAGCTCAAACCTGGCCGCCGCCGCCTCCCTGGTGAGCGCCGCTTCGATGCCCGGCATGGCCTTCAGCTTGGCGGCCCACTCCTGCGGCTTGTCGCAATAGACGACCGCGAAGGAGCCCAGCGCGCCGTGATGCACGACATAGGGATCGGTGATCGGCAGGATGACGCGGGCCTTGTCCTTGCCCACCCAGCCATCGAAAACGTCCTGCAGATAGATCACGTCAGGCTGGCCGTCGCTGCCAAACTTGGCGTTCATGCCATGGTCGGCCGTGACGACGATGGTGCAGCCCATGGCGTCGAGCTTCGCCAGGTAGCCGTCCATCATTGCGTAGAAGTCATTGGCGACCGGGGTGCCCGGCGCGTGCTTGTGCTGGATGTAATCGGTGGTCGAAAGATACATGATCTCCGGCCGGTCGCGCTCCATCAGCTTGACGCCGGCGGCGAACACGAACTCCGAGAGGCCGGCGCTGTAGACGTCCGGCACGCCCATGCCCACCAGCTCGTTCACATGGTCGATGCCGTTGTCGGCCAGGGTCGCCTTATCCGATTTCTCCGACGAGAAGGAGCAGGCCTTGCCGGCGCCCAGTTCGAGTCCCTTGCCCAGGAGGCCGCGCAACTTGTCCTTGGCGGTGATGACGGCGATGCGGCAGCCGGCGCGCTGGAAGACCGGGAACAGCGTCTCGACCCGCAGGAACTTCGGATCGTTCATCATCACTTCCTTGCCCGTCTCGGGATCGAGGAAGTAATTGCCGCAGATGCCATGGACCGACGGCGGACGGCCGGTGACGATCGAGAGGTTGTTCGGATTGGTGAAGCTCGGCACCACGCAGTCGCCGACGAGGTTGGTGCCTTCCTTCAGCACCTTCGCAAACCACGGCGCCCGGCCCGCCTCGACGGCGCGCTCGATGTAGCCCGGCTCAGAACCGTCGACGCAGACCACGACGATGGGCTGGCGCGGCAGGCGATAGGTACGGCCGTTGACGGAGATGTCGCCGCCGCTGACGTTGATGCTGTCGGGTGCCATGTTCGTTCCCCTACTCCGCGGCCAGCGCCGGGCCGCCGTTGGTGACCCGCATCTCGTCCAGCACCTCGCGGACCGCCGCCAGGGCGCCGCGCATGTGGTCGGGATAGAGGCGGCCGATGCAGCCCATGCGGAACGAATCCGCCACGGTGAGCTTGCCCGGATAGATCACGTAGCCGCGGTCCTTGAGGCCATCATAGAAGTTCTGGAAGACGAACTTCGGATCGGTCGGCATGTGGAAGGTGACGATGATCGGCGCCTGCAGGTCGTTCGGCAGCAGCGTCTGGAAGCCCATGGCGCGCATGCCGTCGATCAGCACCTTGGCATTCTCGCGGTAGCGCTTGCCGCGGCCCGCGACGCCGCCCTCTTCCGCGTGCTCCTCGATCGCCTTGCCCAGCGCCACGATGACATGGATCGGCGGCGTGAAACGGTACTGGCCGGTCTTGGCGAAACCCTCCGCCTGGTCGAACAGGTCGAGCACCAGCGTGGTCGCGTTGCCCTTGCAGTCGGCGAGGGCGCTGTTGCGGCAGACGACGAAGCCGAGGCCCGGCACGCCTTCGAGGCACTTGTTCGAGGAGGCCGCGAGGGCGTCATAGTAGACGTTGCGCGCGTCGATCTCGATCGCGCCGAAGGCCGACATCGAATCGACCAGCAGGCGGCGGCCCTGCTTCTTTACCAGCGCGGCGATCCCGGCGATCGGGTTGAGGATGCCCGACGTGGTCTCGCAATGAACGGCGAAGACGTGGGTGATGGCCTTGTCGTCGACCAGCATCTTCTCGAGCCTGGCGAGATCGGGGGGCGTGTCCTCCGGCGTCTCGTAGGTCGCCACCGCTCGGCCGGCGATCTCGGCGATCTTCTTCGCCCGCTGTCCATAGGCGCCGTTGATGACGACCAGCAGCTTGCCGGACTTCGGCACGAAGCTGGTGATCATCGCTTCCACGGCAAAGGTGCCGGAGCCCTGCACCGGGACGGTGACGTGCGTCCCCTGCGCGCCGGCCAGCTCGACGATCTTCTCCAGCACCATCTTGTTGATGGCGATGAAACCCTGATCGCGGGAGCCCCAGTCGTGGACCATGGCCTGCTTCACGCTGGCCGAGGTGGTGAGCGGGCCGGGCGTCAGCAGGAGCGGATCGCCGGTTTCGGAGGCAGCTGGCTTGGTGGTCATGGCGCGGATGATCGTCTCGCTGTTTCTATCCGTCCAGTATATAATCCATATGTTAACTATCGGTTTCCCATATATGACACCCACCCAGCTCCGCGCCTTCCACCTCGTGGCCGAGGCCGGCTCCTTCTCGGCCGCCGCCCGCGCCTCCGGCCTCAGCCAGCCCAATCTTTCCGGCCAGGTGACGGCGCTGGAGAAGGCCTATGGCGTGCACCTGTTCGACCGGCGCGGCCGCAGCGTGACGCCGACCGAAACCGGCCGCCAGCTGCACGGCGTCACCACCCGTCTGTTCTCCCTGCAGGACGAGGCGCAGGCGCTGCTGCTGGGCGAGCAGGCGCTGACGCGCGGGCATCTCAGGATCGCGGCCGACTCTGCGCACCATGTCGTGCCGATCATGGCCGCCCTTCGTGAACGCGCCGGCGGCCTCACCTTCGCGCTTTCGATCGACAATTCGGCCGTGGTGCTCGAACGCCTGCTGCGCCATGAGGCCGACGTCGCGGTGATGGCCAAGAGCCTGTCCGATCCACGCCTGCATGCCGTGCGATTGCGCACCGACCGGCTGGTCCTGTTCGCCCCCGCCGGCCATGTGCTTGCCAAACGTGGCCGTACGCCCCTCTCGGCCCTGGGCGGGCAGGAGCTGGTGCTGCGCGAACGCGGCTCGATCACCCGCGAAGTGCTTGAACAGGCGATGGCGGCCGCCGATATCAGGCCGGCGTCGATCGTCGAGGTGCAGACCCGCGAAGGCGTGCGCGAGGCGGTTGCGGCCGGATTCGGCATCGGCGCCGTGTTCGCGAGCGAACTCGGCGAGGATCGCCGCTTCCGCCCCATCACGATCACCGACCAGGATCTGGCGGTTGCGGAATATGCCGTGTGCCTGCAGGAGCGTCGGAGGGTCGCGCTCGTTCGAGCCTTCATGGAAGAAGCGACGCGGCTCGCCTCCTGAGAAGCGCGACCGCGCCAGTGCCGCGACCTGATGAGGCAGTCGCTGCACCTGCTCGAAGCCGCCGGCGAGCTTGCGTCGCTACGCAGGCGTGAACGTGTCC
The DNA here is from genome assembly GCA_947466085.1 of Rhodospirillales bacterium. Lineage (GTDB taxonomy): Bacteria > Pseudomonadota > Alphaproteobacteria > Reyranellales > Reyranellaceae > Reyranella. The sequence continues at coordinate 392 of CANIEC010000144.1, read as the reverse complement.
CGGTTGGCGGATGACCTATTCGCTCAAGGTCAAGACGGGCGACATGTCTCCGTCGCCACAGACAAAGCAGCACTTCTTGCAACTCTGATCGTTCTTGGGGCCGACACCCCAAGTCATATTGCCATCCCCGGTAACCCAAGCCCCGTAGCAAATCTCTTCACCGGATTGGCAGCGGAGAGGAAAGCTCTGCGTCTGCGAATCGTCCAACGAGAATGCCCGCCCTGGTCCCGGCCACACGAAGTTGGGTCGTGCCCCCGGTGGTGGTGTAGGTGCTGGCAGCAAGGCCGCGAGCGAGCGCGCCCGGAAGGGAGCGCTGTAGCGAGGGAGCGGCCTTGCGGCGGTCACCGGCGATCTCCGGGTTAGGGTCTGGTTGCGACACCAACCTTTGACCA